>NZ_FMUW01000070.1:0-1818 GCF_900101315.1 Blautia sp. SF-50 | reverse complement strand
TATATGCTAAATTTAGCTATTTGCGACAATGAGCCTGCCATCATTGAAGAATTAGAAGAATATTTGGATAAGATATCAGACATTTCATTTGACTATGAAGTATTTTTTAGTGCAGAGGAATTATACTCTTATAAGAAAAAACAGGAATTGGATTTTGATGTTTATATCCTGGATATTGAAATGGGAGAGATGTCTGGATTGGAACTTGCTAAAAAATTACGGCAAGACTCTCCCCATTCCCTTATCGTTTTTCTTACAAGTTTTTCTAAATATGTTTATGATGTTTTTGAAGTTGTGACATTTGATTTCATTTTAAAACCGGTTTCTTTTGAAAATTTCAGTAAAGTGCTTCATAAAGCATGTGATTTTTTATGTATGGCTAAAGTAAATTTTGTTTTTAGTTATCGTAAAAACAGCTACAGTATCCCTTGCCAATCCATTGTATATATAGAAAAACTTGGAAGAAAAGCCCTTATACACACCAATACAGGGGATATATATCAGTGTAATAAAAATTTAGATGAGATATGGTCACAATTAGATAAGCGTATGTTTGCATCTATTCGAGTGGCCTGTATTGTGAACCTTTCCGAAATAGTACAGGTGGTACGTGATGAGCTTCTGTTAAAAAATGGAAATACTCTCCATGTTGGACGGGCCTATCGACAGGAAATTAAACTACGTCATTTACAATTCCTAAAGGAGCAGTTATGAAATCTTTCTTTTTTATATGCTTAACGAATTGCTTAGATTTTGGGATATTAGAAAAATATTTGAAATGTTTCAGTCAAGAACGAAAAGTTGATCGCTATAAACTGATTTTTCTATTTCTTTTTTGTACAATTACTACAAGTATAGTAAACATGTATAAAAATCCAACTATCAATTTATTATGTAGTATCTGTATGATATACCTGTACAGTTTATCTTTTTCGTATTCTCGTTTATATTATATCATTCTACCGATTCTATACATTGGTTTGGGATTTGTGTCAGAGCCTATAGGATTTTTATTGACACTCCGACTTGAAACACAAATCAGCATGGAAATATCTTTTTATATTTCTGCGCTGATTTGTGAATTTATTCGATATCTTCTGGTTCGGGCTATATGCCATAGTTGGGCAATCCAGTTACCAAATTTATCAAAACAGATGAGCCTATTACTTTTTTTAATACCTCTTTCCAGCGTATTTATTAGTTGTATGGCAATATATTTAACTGGAACCTATGATAATTTAACCGGAAATGTACTATGCTTGGCAATTATTTTATTAGTTTTATTAACAAACATACTGACATTTGCTATTTTTCACAAGTTAAGTATTGTAATAGCTGATAATTATAAAAATGAACTCCTTCTGCAAGAAGTGAACATGAAGGAACAGTATTATCGTGAAATCGAAGCAGGAAATAAAAAGGTACAAGAAATAAAACATGATTTAAAAAATCGCCTGATTGCCTTTTATGCAATAGAGAAAGCAAATGTAGATTTTAAAAAAGAATTTCAAAAGATCATTGGTGAATTAGATGAAGGAGAAAAAACTATATACACTGCAAATATAATTGTCAACACTATTTTGAATAATAAACTTCGTAATGCCCAGAAAAGGCATATCGCAACAGAAGCCTCGGTATTAGTACCCAAGCAAATGAATCTGGACTATAGTGCTGCCGGGATATTATTAGGAAACCTCCTGGATAATGCAATAGAGGCATGTGAAAAAATAGAAGTATCAAAAAGATGGATTACTGTGAATATCATTTATAAAGAACATACTTTGATTTTAAAAATCTGCAATAGTAAAGAGATAAAAA
>NZ_FMUW01000015.1:0-81352 GCF_900101315.1 Blautia sp. SF-50 | reverse complement strand
ATTCATCCATTATGCTATTATCTTCCTGTTTATTATTTTATATGTGTTGTTTTTTATAATAAGACTCTTCGCTGGATGGCGCTACGCCGGTCGCATTTTCAATGCGGGAATATGCAGGGGGAAGGCCATCTCAGAGTTCCGTAGCCCGAAGGCCTCCCCCTGCACCCCCACCCTCTTGGGCACGGAAGGAGTTCTGCGTTGTTGTGTGTGCTGCGTTGTTGACTTTTGTCTGTATGCTGCGGTACTCAGAATGGAACGTTGTGCCGATCTGGTTTCTGTATTCTTCGGTACTTATAGTGGTACGCTGTGCCGATCTGGTCCCTGTATTCTTCGATACTTATAGGAATATTCTATACCAGTCTGATATTTCAGGACAGGACGCCCAGTCCGCTTCCATCCCCCGCATGTTTTTTCCTGTCGGTTGGAAGCGTCAGCCAGAGGAAGGTGGCATCGGGCCGGGCTGCTGCGGAGGAGGGGTGATTACTACTTGGGCTGCGGGAGACGGCGTTATTGCGGCAGGGTCTGCTGTCTGAGCCGCAGGCGAGTTCTGGCCCTGCCGCAATGCTTTTAGCCGTCTCACGGAGCCCTAGTAGTATCCCCCGACGGAATCCCTGCCCGGAGCGATGCCACCTTCCTCTGGCGTCCCTCAACCACATCCACCTCTCAAAACCTCAAAAACATCCCCGACTGCATCCACTCCCGGAGCGATGCCACCTTTCTCTGGCATCCCTCAACCACATCCACCTAACAAAACCTCAAAAACACCCCCAACTACATCCACTCCCGGAGCAATGCCACCTTCCTCTGGCGTCCCTCGACCACATCCCCCCTAACGAAACCTCAAACGTATCCCCGCCTGCCTCCAATGCTAAAAGCAGACGTCAAAAAAAATCTCTCGCACAGGCATGAGACTCCGATATTCTCTTTCTCAGGTCTTCCGAAAAAAAATAAAATATATTATACTTATTGACAAGCGGATAAAAACATCCGCCTCTGTTTATAACAAGCATCACACAAAGGGAGGTTTTTATCATGGAATACAGACGTTTTGGAAACACGATCTATCTTCGTCTTGATCCGAAGGAAGAGATCCTGGAGGAGATCGGCAAGGTTGCAAAAAAAGAGAATATCCGCCTTGCACAGGTCACAGGCCTTGGCGCCATCAATGATTTCACTGCAGGCGTATACAACACAGTGACAAAGGAATACCACTCTATTCAGTTCCAGGGAGCGTTTGAGATCGTGTCACTTACCGGTACCGTTACCCGCAAAGACGGTGATGTTTATCTTCATCTCCATATCGCAGCCGGTGACGAGGAAGGCCATGTACACGGCGGTCATCTGAACCGTGCCATCATCAGCGCTACTGCCGAGATCCAGATCCAGGTGATCGACGGAGAGATCGGCCGTGAGTTCAGCCAGGAGATCGGTCTGAATCTGTTTAAATTCTGATTTTGCCAGAGGGATTCCGGACACAGTCTACTGCTTTACAGTTTAAAAATTTCATCACACATAAAAAGGGTGAAACTACACAGCATAATGCTGTCAGCTCACCCTTTTCTTTAGCTTCAATATTGCCCTCTTCCGCAATATCTGCAATGCTGTCACTGCTGTCGCCAAACTCTTCCGCACTCTCTGTCACGGTTCCGGCTTCCGCCAGCGGCATTTCCTCTTGTGCATAAGCCGTCACTGTTCCTGCTCCTGCTGACAGAGATGTGACTGTCACGGACGCCGCAAGCAGCCAGGCCATGATGGTACTCATCTTTTTTCGCATACCTGTTCTCCCTTTTCCTCTAATTCACTTTACAGTTTTCTGTAAAGCTGATATCACTGTGAATTTGCCTGATATTTTCTGTTCTGTCAACAAAGTGGATTTTAACAAAATCTGGTCAAACAGCTATTCGCAATTGAAGCAGAGGACTTCCCTGATTCACCGACATTTACATTGACAAATTCCCCTGTTATGATATACTTTGATGATAAAACTATTTTATACTAAAATTATTTAATGAAAGCAAATGAATGTGAGGATCTGATCATTATGAAGAATTTTAAAATCGGTAATAAACTTACGAGATTTCCCCTGATCCAGGGTGGAATGGGCGTTGGTATCAGCCTTGGCCGTCTGGCAGGCACCGTTGCAAAGGAAGGCGGGATTGGAATCATTTCCACCGCTCAGATCGGCTACCGGGAAAAGGATTTCGACCGGAATACCGAAGAAGCCAACCAGCGGGCTATCCTGTCCGAGATGAAAAAAGCACGCAGGATTTCTCCTGACGGTATCATCGGCTACAACATCATGGTTGCACTGAAGGAGTACGCATCTCATGTAAAAGCCGCTGTCCATGCCGGCGCTGACCTGATCATCTCCGGCGCAGGACTTCCTACAGAGCTCCCTGCTCTTGTCAGCGGAAGCAAAACAAAGATTGCCCCCATCGTCTCAACGGACAAATCTGCAAAGGTTATCCTGAAATACTGGGAAAGGAAGTACAAGCGCACTGCAGACCTTGTGGTGATCGAAGGTCCCCAGGCAGGCGGTCATCTGGGCTTCCACAAGGAAGAGCTGGATTCCTATACACCGGAAGCCTACGACAATGAGATCCGAAAGATCGTCCAGACTGTAAAAAGCTATGCCGCAAAATTCGGCACGGAAATCCCTGTAGTAGCTGCCGGCGGCATCGCCACGCACGAGGATGTAAAGCATGTCCTTGATCTTGGTGTGGACGGCGTTCAGGTCGCCACCCGTTTTATACCAACGGAAGAATGTGACGCAGACATCCGGCTGAAAGAATCCCTGATCCACGCCGCAAAGGACGACATTGCCATTGTAAAAAGTCCGGTAGGTATGCCGGGACGTGCCATTATGAATCCCTTCATGCAGCACGTCATGGCCGGTGAAAAAATCCCGCACAGTCCCTGCCACCGCTGCCTTGCCAAATGTTCCCCCGGCGAGATCCCTTACTGCATTACAGACAAGCTGATCGCCGCCGTAAAGGGCGACGTGGAAAACGGCCTGCTGTTCTGCGGAGCAAAGGCCTATATGGCAGATAAGATCGAAACCGTGCACGATGTGATCGCTGATCTGTTTGACACAGAATCGGAGTGCATCCGGCTGTCATAAAGATAAATCTGCGCCGCTAGGCGCACCTAAACAAAAGCCCCTGCTTTCATTGCTTTTCGCAGTGAAAACAGGGACTTTTTGTTTTTCTACCGGTTATCGATCTTTTCCGGGTACATGTCATGCTCTGTCAGACGTTTCCAGGCAATCTCCTCCCATCTGGTTCCGGCTTTTCCGTAATTGCAGTATGGATCAATGGAAATGCCGCCTCTCGGCGTAAATTTTCCCCAGACCTCAATGTATTTCGGATCCATGAGACGGATCAGATCCTTCATAATGATGTTCACGCAATCCTCATGAAAATCTCCGTGATTGCGGAAGCTGAAAAGATACAGCTTCAGAGATTTGCTCTCCACCATTTTTTCACCGGGTACGTAGGATATCGTGATCGTCGCGAAATCCGGCTGTCCGGTAATGGGACAAAGGCTTGTAAATTCCGGGCAGTTAAATTTTACAAAGTAATCGTTGTCCGGGTGCTTGTTCAAAAATGTTTCCAGTACCTCCGGAGCATAATTGTCCGGATATTTTACTTTCTGATTTCCGAGAAGGGTGATCCCTTCTTTTTCCAGGTTTTCTCTGCTCATATTTTTTTCCTTTCTATGGTCAAACGGATATTTTTGATCCGATCTATCTGTCAAGTGCCGGGTCCTTCACTCCATTGAGACGGAATGCCTCTGCTCTGTCAATACAGGTTCCACACACACCGCAGGGCTTTTCGCCGCCTTCGTAACAGCTCCAGGTCAGTTCATAAGGAACATTCAGCTCCAGGCCGGTTTTTACGATCTCTGCCTTTGTGCAGCTGACAAAAGGCGCCTCAACCTTCAGCTGGCCGCCGCTTCCCTGATAGATCGCCTCGTTGATCGCATTGTGAAACGCACTGCTGCAGTCCGGATATGCATTTCCGGCTGCATCATCCGCATGTGCTCCGTAATAGATCACACTGCAGTTTTTTGACAGCGCAATACTTGCTGCCGAGGAAAGAAATAATCCGTTCCGGAACGGCACATAGGTTGAAACCGGTGAACCATCGGTTTCCTTCAGCTGCTCTGCATAGCTTTCGTGCGGGATCTCTCTGTCTGAATGCTTCAGAAGCGAACAGTCACTGTACCGGAAGATCGGCTCCAGATCCAGATAAAGATGCTCCACTCCGTAATATTCTGCTGTTTTTCTGGCAGCCTCGATTTCTTTTGTGTGCTTCTGTCCGTAAGCTACTGTTAATGCAATTACATTCTCTTTTCCATATTTGTTTACGGCAAGCCCCAGGCAGGTGGTGGAATCCACACCGCCGCTTGCAAGTACAAGTGCTTTCATAGCGTTCTCCTTTTCTGCGGTATTTCTTGTTATATTGTGATATGTTTTCCTGTCATACTCCCCGTTTCTGCGGGTCCCAGATCACCTTATGAAGCTGGATCTGAAGCTTTACATCGTTGAGCTTTTTTTCCATAAGGAAATCCACGATCTCCACCGGCTGGATCCTGCCAAATACAGGGCTGAAATAAACTGCCGTTTTTCCGACCAGCCTGTACTTTTCCAGGATTTCCAGGGCTTTTTCCATATCTCTGCGGCTGCTGACCACGAATTTCAGCGTATCCTCACTGCCCAGAAGCTCCAGATTGGAAAGGAGCATCTCTTTTTCCATGCCGCTGTCCGGTGCTTTATAATCCATGGTAAAGGACGGACGTTTTTTTAATATATGATAAGGCTTCAGATCTACGCTTCCATTGGTCTCAATCTCCACCCGCTGGGATGGATCCTCCAGGATTGCCTCGATCAGCTCCTCCATGCCTTTCCGTAAAAGTGGTTCCCCGCCTGTAAGTGTCACATTTTTTACGCCTGTTTCACGGATCCAGGAAAGGATCTCTTCTTCTGTCAGCCTTTCACTCTCACATCCCGGCTCATTTGCCCAGCTGGTATCACAATAGCTGCACTGAAGATTGCAGCCCTTAAACCGGATAAAAGCGGCAAGCTCTCCTGCCCGTCTGCCCTCTCCGTTGATGCTGACAAATTTCTCTACAACCTGATAGGTACTCATAGCCATACCGCCTCCGTTTCTTCTTCCGTTTCCCGGTAAGCTGCACAGTTATTTGGTGTTTCGTAAACAACAGCTCTTTTTACAGGATAGCCCTTTTCTTCCATTTTCCTGAAAAAATACTCTGAAAAATTCTCTGCTGTAGGGCGAAAGGGAACCTTCACCAGATGAAAGCCTTCCTCATCCAGTGCTTCCAGCGTTTTCGGACGTAATGTATTTTCTTCATAGATCAGCGTGTGATCCATGGAATCTGCCAGCTCCCGAAGATCCTTTTTCAGATCTCCGAAGTCTACCAGCATCCCGCGCTCCTGACCGTTTTTCTCCAGCTTCTGGCTTTCGATCTCAATCTCCACATGCCAGCGATGGCCATGGATATTGGAACATTTGCCGGTGTAACCGGACAAAAAGTGTGCCGAATCGAAATCTGCTTCTGTTTTTAACTGATACATAAATTTTTCCTCCTTCTGGATCTGTCACACCACCCGAATATTTCCATAAATAAAAAAAGCCGGGATTCCCGGCCCTGATCCAGTTAAAGTAAAAAAAGGGCAGACCCGCCACGAGTCTGCCCTGATTCTCACATCTTCTTCAGCCCTGGTTTTATTTATAGACAGGATGGTACAAACGAACTGTCTTATATTAATTTGTATGGTATTTCCGGAGATACTGCATCAAACGATAAATCGGACCAGATATCCGCGTTCGCTGCTCACTCATGAGCGCAGTCGCTCCGCAACGATCTATGGGAACTTTCAACTCCGGAATTACGGTAAATTTTCTGCAGAATTATCTTCTTCCGCAGCACTTCTTATATTTCTTACCACTTCCGCACGGACACGGATCGTTGGGATAGATTTTTCTTGCAGATGCCGGCTGCATCGGCATTGCTGTCGGCACAAAGCTGTTCGGCATTGCAGTGTGCGGCTTGCCTGTGGCAAACGGCCATACTGCTCCTGAGATCTCATTCGGTGTGTAACCGCGGAATTCCAGCATTCTTGTGTTATTGTTTGCCTCCATGATCAGCTTTGTAAATTTCTCAAGCTGCTCATCGTTAAACTGGATCCCCTTCTGGTTCAGGTTTTCCATGATCGCTGACATTCTGCCATCCATGGAGCATTCTTTGTAAATAAAGAACAGTACCTGATCCTTCACTGCATCGGAAACCTTCATCTCATCCAGCAGGAATCTGCCCAGTCTCTGGTAAGAAGCAGATTTTGTTGGATACCCGTTTTCGGAATAATCCAGGATCTCATCTACAGACGGAATATAGAATTTCCGTCCACCCTGACGTCTCTCGATATCCTTGTAGATGTTATTGACCAGTGCGGATTTCAGGATCAGCTGATCCTCCGCAAGCTCACAGATACAGGCCTTCTCCGGAATGGTATGATACAGCTCGATGAAGCTGTCATATCCGATGTCAAAGCCTTTTCTCTGCTTAAACATCTCATATACGGTCTTTGCCGGTGCAGATACATACAGATAGCTTACCATAATAAGGCAATCCTTCAGCCAGTTTACCTGGCTGCGAAGTGTCTGGAACTCCGGTGTATTGATCTGATCGTAAACAGCTACAACCTCTGCCGGAACTTCTGCGTAATCATCACTGTAGGAAACAAGGTAGCCCATATCGTTCAGCCATTCTAATGTATTCCACTCATCCTCTGTAACATGGAAGCATTTTCTCTGAATAGCCGCCTCAAAAGCCAGTACCTCCTGATCGTCTGCTACGAGGAAGCTTGCTTTCATAACCTCCGGTTTAAGAACCTCTGCGGCAACCTTTGCGGCGATCTCTTCCTGATCCATTCCCTTGCAGTGAAGTCCAAGCTCACCTGCAATGCTGAGAAGGTCTTCTTTACGATAGGACATGAGGAAATCTTTTACTGTAGGATTTCTTCTGCTGCCTGTGGCTGCCTCATCTGCTTTTGCAGCTCTGGCTGCTGCCTCTACTGCCGCTACTGTTGCAGCAATGTCTTCCGATGCTTTGGCTGTTTCCACCTCAGTTTCAACTGCTGCAGTGCATCCCAGCTCTGGTGCCTCTGTCCAGTACGGATCATCCTCACCCTTTACTTCTTTTATAATAGAAGGAGCTTCTGCTGTTCCCTCGTCTTTCTTCTCAATATCAACTCTGTATTCCGGAGCTTCCTTATCCGCACCATACTGACGGAAGGTAAACCATTTCTCGGAATCCATAAGCTCTGCAGTCTCTGTCTCGCCTGCATTTAATAATGTGAAATTATTCTTCGCTTCTCCGTCACCGTTCTCACGGATCTGTACTTTTTTCTGAAAAAATTCAATCTCATATAGGCTGCCTGCCGGATACTGAACCAGTTTTTCAAGCATGGCTGCCATATTTGCAAATGTAACGTCAGCCGCAACAGTACAACGTCTCCATACCGGCGGTTTCGTTCCTTTTCTTGTGATTTTTAACTGATAAAACATTCCTGTGTTCCTCTCCTGTAAATATATGCCGGATCAGGAGATACGAATAACTCCTGATCCGGCGTAAGCAACTTCCCCTATGTTATACAAAAATAGAGAAATTGTCAATATTTGAGAGGCTTCTACAACACAATATCATATTTCTCAACCTGGATCACAGCATTTCCGTCACTGTGAAACAGGATCTCATCTGCTTCCACTGGTGTTGGGATCACGGTAGTCGCAGTTTTGCTTCCATCATTGATAAAAAGCTCTATGGAGCTTCGATCCAGGATAAAACGTAGCTTCAGATTTTGTCTGTCATCTGTGATCTGGAGCTTTCTTGTACATACAACATCACGCTGCACCCCGCTCCAGGTTCTGTCGATTTCCAGTATCTGTCTTTTTCGATCATAGGTAAAGACCGTTGTATATTCTTCATTGCGTGCAAGCTCGATCCGGAACTCATTGTACACATCCAATGCTTCCTGATTTGGATTTCCGGAGTTCCTGCTTCCATCCATGATGTCATCTGCGTTCTGCAGTTCCACAGTCAGATCGATCATTCGGCCACGGACGCCTTCAAGGCTTAAGCTCTCACCCACTTTTACATTCTCATAACAGCAACGGTTTTTCCGATAATTCTCAATTTCTCGGACCGGCTTCTGCCAGATCTTTCCGTCACGATATTCCAGCTCTCTCGGAAGAGTCATCATTCCCTGCCATCTCTGCTTTTCCTTGATCACACAGCTATCCCAGGATTTCATCCAGGCGATCATCACTCTTCTTCCATCTGGAAGAAGGGTTGTCTGCGGCGCATAAAAATCAAGTCCGTAGTCCAGACTTACCGGTGCGTCTTTTTCAAATGTATGTTTTTCGCTGTCATAATCTCCCGTAAAATACAGGGAATTATGTCCATTATGAAACTCATACCCTTTTGCCCGCATATGCTGCGGAGAACAGATCAGCACATGTTTATCCCCGAGCGGAAAGAAATCGGGGCATTCCCACATAACACCGATTTCTCCTGTGGAGTTCTCCGCAAGAATTGTTTCAAATTTCCATTCTTTCAGATCTTTACTGGAAAACAGAACTACCTGTCCAGGAATTTCTTCGCTGCGGCATCCTACGAGCATATGGTATGTTCCGTTATCTTCCCATACCTTCGGATCACGGAAATCAACTCTGCTGCATTTCTCCGGAAGCATATCCCCGGTGACTATCGGATTTTTCTCTGCCTTTACATAATCTTTTCCGTCACCCCAGGCAAGGCACTGATTCTGCCGGACTTCTTCTTTTCCATCCGGCAGCTTTTCTGTTGTAACTCCTGTGTAGATCAAAGCCTGTTTTCCATCCGCTTCAATAGCACTTCCGGAAAAGCATCCCTCTCGATCATATTCCTGATCCGGTGCAAGCGCTGTAGGAAGCTGCTCCCATCTGATCATATCCTCCGTCACACTGTGGCCCCAGTGCATAGGGCCCCAGTCACGGCTGTAAGGATGATACTGATAAAAAAGATGTACCTTTCCTTTAAAAACAGAAAATCCATTGGGATCATTGATCCAGCCAACCGGTGCAGATACATGAAAGGCCGGTTTCTCTTCCTGCGGGATATTTTTTGCTTCCTCTATTTCATAAAGACGTGCTTTTTCAAGTTTTTCACTCATACTCTGCTCTCTCTTTCTTTTTTATGTTTCTGACCGGTATCTTTTTCTGTTTTTATTTCTCTGTCTCACTAAGAGACTTCTGATACTGGTCAAAATATTTCTGTTTGATCGCCAGATAATCAGACAGTCCATACTGCTCCATCTTTTTCAGATAGGAATCCCATTCTTTATCGATGCCGCCATTCAGGATCCAGTCTGCTTTTTTCTGTTCCGCATACTTCTTGATATCCGTGTCATACTGAGATACTTTATTGGTATCATCAATACTCATAAATACATTCGGATACATATATTTACTGTTCATATCCTTAAGATATGTTTCGTGCATATTGTCGAGACGCCATTTTGCATCTGCCGGCTCTGTTACATATACATCGTAATACTCGTTAAGTATTGCCAACGGTCCGTTTACAGACTGTGCTTCACGAACCTCTACCGGAGATGCATCTCCCAGATCCATATGTTTCAGCATCTGACCACCTTCTGCATTCTCGGACATCTCAAAGATATTAAATGAATCTTTTTCCCCGTAAGTACCCCAGTTATTCTGCGGAGACTGGATCGGTACATACATCTGATCGATCCATGCTGCTGCCAGTGCCGTATTCCGACAGCTTGTAGTCAGAACGCAGCGTCCTCTGTCAAAGCCACTGGTTTCACTGTTATTCTGTCTTGTGATATTTACAAGACCATCCGGACCGGCCAGCGCCGGGAGCATTACATAATCTTCATTGTTATCAATATTTGCAATATCCCAGGTGAAACACAGACCATATCTGTGGTTCTTACCTTTTGCAACATAAGTTGACCATTCCTGGGTAAAAGCCTCCGGATCCACCAGCTTTTCTTCTACTAGCTGATGGAGCCACTGAATACCTTCTTTATAACCTTCCTGTACAGTTGTATAAATAACGGTTCCATCATCTTTTACTGCAAAATGATCACCGGTGTCACCATATCCTTCTCCGAATCCGTTGATGAGAATTGCAGGATCCTGATCACCATTATTGATGATAAAGGACATCGGGATCACACCACCCTCAATGTTGAATTTCTTTTCCAGTTTATCTGCATTGTCGCGGAAAGCGACCAGAACCTGTTCCAGTTCCTCAGTTGTAGTCGGAACGTCCAGCTTCAGATAATCCAGCCATTTTTTATTAATGTAGGGAATATCTCCAATTGCCTGAATGGCTTCTTTCCCCGCACCAAGCTGCTCGATCCATGGGAAAGAATAAATATGTCCGTCCGGTGCTGTACACATTGTTCTGTATTCCGGGTATTTTTCAAATACAGCCTTAAGATTCGGCATGTATTTATCAATGAGATTTTCTACCGGAATAATGATTCCCTGTTTGGCATAACGAAGAAGATCATAATCACTCATCCCTGCGTTAAAAAGTCCATCCGGAAGATTTCCGAACTGTGCCAGCGCCAGATTTTTTTTGTCATCAAACTGATCCGACACAAAACAGGTCCAGTCAATGTGGACATTGGTCTGCTTTTCCAGTCTTTTAAAAATCGTTCTTTCATTAGGTTCCTGTGTAGATGTTGCAGGTGCACTGGTAATAAAAGACAGCTCTGCTTTTTCTTTCAGAGGAAAGGACACATCTTCCACCGGGGTATCCGGATCTGTTTCTGCTTTCATGTGTTCTTTTCCATTTCCACATCCGGCACTGCATACCATTATAATTGCAGAAAGCCCGATTGCCAATAATGCCTTCATTCTTTTTTTCATCATTATCAACCTCCTGTCATCAGCCTTTTACAGAACCAACCATAATGCCCTGGTCAAAATATTTCTGGAAGAATGGATACATGATCAGAAGCGGTAAACTTGATACAATGATCGTAGCATATTTCAGAAGCTCCGCTACCTTTGCCATCTGTGCAGTACTCTGGATATCTGCGATCATTCCGGGCTGCGGTGTATTCTGTACAAGGATGGAACGAAGTACCAGCTGCAATGGCTGCAGTTTCGCATCATTCAAATAAATCATAGCGTCAAAATAACTGTTCCACATTCCTACAAAGGACCACAGTGCAAGCACTGCGATGATCGGTTTGCATACCGGCATCATAATCTTGAAAAAATGCTCGATTTCCGTGGCACCGTCAATGGCAGATGCCTCTCTGAGTTCCTTGGGGATAGACTGATAATAGGTTCTGGCAAGGATCATGTTCCAGACATTAAACGCACCCGGAAGCAGGATTGCCCAGATTGTATTTACCAGATGCAGCTGATTGATCAGGATAAAAGTCGGGATCATTCCTCCACCGAAAAACATGGTAATGAGAAAAATAACATTGAAGAAATTTCTTCCCACAAATTCTTTCTTGGACATTGGATATGCTGCCAGCAGAGTTACCAGAACTGAAATAATGGTAAACACCAGGGAATAAAAAAATGAGTTTGCAAAGCCTCTCCAGATCATATTATTTTCAAGAACTCTGCGGTACGCATCGATCGTCCACTTCCGCACATCAAAGCTGATCCCCTGGCTGTTCAGCACATTCGGATCCATAAAGGATGCGATCACAACATATAAAAGCGGAACCAGAATGGAAAGTACAAATGCACCCAGAAGTACGTATCCGATTCCTAAAATGGCTTTGTCAGATGCCGAATATTTCTTTTTCTTTGCTTTTGCCATAACAGCACCTCCTATAATCCCTCTCCGTCATTCAGTTTCTTGACTACCCAGTTTACAAAGATCAAAAGAATTACATTGATCACTGAATTAAACAGCCCCACTGCTGTAGAATATCCATAGTCTCCATTCAGAAGACCGATTCTGTATACATAAGTAGAAAGAATCTCAGATGCAGGAAGGTTCATATCTGTCTGCAGTGCATATGCTTTTTCAAAACCAATGCTCATAATATTTCCGGCCTGAAGGATAAACTGGATCACAATGATGTTTTTAATAGCCGGAAGCTGTACATACCAGATCTGCTGCAGGATATTTGCTCCATCCACCACTGCTGCCTCTTCCAGATCCTTACTTGCATTGGCAAGTGCTGCAGTATACATAATGGATGCCCATCCGGCTGTCTGCCAGATTCCGCTGGCTATGTAAATGGTACGAAATGCTGCCGGCATAGTCATCCAGTTGGCATCGGAACCGATCAGTTTATTCAGCGGACCTACCGGTGAAAGAAACATACGAACCATACCACAGAGTACGATAACGGAAATAAAATTCGGCGCATAGATCAGAAGCTGAATTTTTTTCCTGATCCCGGCTCTCCGGATCTGATTCAGAAGAAGTGCCAGGATGATCGGAATCGGAAATCCCCACAGCAGTCCGTAAATACTCAGTTTCAAAGTGTTCACAAGATAATTCATAAAATCCGGTGATGCCAGAAATCTCCGGAAGTATTCCAGTCCTACCCATTTGCTTCCAAATACACCATCAATGACATTGTAATCCTCAAAAGCGATCAGTACGCCACCCATGGGCACGTATTTGAAGATGATCGTCAGAAGAAGTGCAGGCAGCAGAAAAAACACATACAGCTGCCAGTTCTTTTTCACATACTGAAGCTTTTCTGCAGCAGTTCTTTTTCCTGCCGGAACAGCTTTCGCAGAACCTTTTTTCATTCTCTTTTCCTCCCGTTTTTGTTCTTTCGTTCTTGTTTAGTAACCGGTAAAGTAACCGGTTACTTTATAATTTGATACTACTATATGACATAGCTTCTGTCAACCTTTTTTGTTAATTTATTCAAGAAAAGTTACCGGTAACTTAACTGGTTATTTTTTTATTGCTATTTAACGTCTGTATTGTTATACTTAATTACATCAATCCAATTATCTTGTACGGTCTGCAGATTTCTCTTATATGATCACATCTGCATTCCGTATCATAACTTTCTGCTGTTAAAAGGAGACTATTTTTTTATGGCTAAAAAACAGGTAACATTTGCCGATATTGCAGAATACACTGGTTTTTCCAAGACTACGATCTCCAGATATTTCAATCATCCGGATTCTCTGACCCTGGAAAATCAGGAAAAGATCGCAAAAGCCCTTGATGAGCTCGGCTACAGAAAAAACAAGCTTGCCAGGGTTCTTGCCAATGGAAAAAGCGAATTTGTAGGGATCATTGTCCCGAACCTTTATCTTCATTATTATTCCGAAATGCTGACACAGCTTCTTCGAAGTTACTCCGATTATCATTACAAATTTCTGGTTTTTGTCAGTGATGGCGGTCCGGAGAAAGAAATGCAGTATCTGGACGAGCTGATGGCTTATAAGATTGAAGGACTTATTGTTCTCAGCCATACTCTTTCCTCTGAAAAACTGGCTTCCTATAATATTCCTGTGATCGCCATTGAACGTGAAGCAGAACATATATGCAGCGTTACAACAGACAATTACATGGGCAGCATGCAGGCTACTTCTCTGCTGATACGCAATCAGTGTGATGTACTGATCCACATCAATGTCCATGTACCTGAGAATATTCCGGCTTATGACCGTATCCGTGCCTTTGAGGAAACATGCCGGGAATATCATGTTCCTTATGAACTGAACCTTAATGTTTCCGGTGATTCCTATCAGGCGCTTTTTGAACAGATGCGTGTGATCTTTCAGGATATTGACAGTAAATATTCCGGTCAGAAAAAAGGCATATTTTTATCCAATGATACTTACGCAAATATATTTCTCAATCTGATCTTCCAGAAATACAACTGTCTGCCGGATGAATATCAGATCATCGGATTCGATAATTCACCCATTGCTGCGGAGTCCATCATTCCGATCACTACTATTGGACAGCAGATTGATGTGATCGCACAGACTACCATGGAACTGCTTGTGGAACAGATGAACGAAATGAAGAAAAGAAAACCGTCACCGCTTCAAAAACCGATCCACAAAAAGATCACTCCTGTTCTGATACGACGGCAGACAACAGGAGACTGAAAATACTTACAACATTTTTCCATATTCCATAACAACCCGTATATTCATGTACCGGAAACTTCATGCTATAATTCTGTGGAAAAATGTCAGATAACCATTACCGCCGGGAAATATTTTACAGGTTTCCCGACATCTATAAATATCTATTCAGGGAGGAAATCATGAAAAAAGATCAGGAAATTTTTCAGGAACGTTTAAACCATCATCACGACGAGCTTCGATGGCTGTACACAGAGCTTTATCACAATGACGATATGTTTGCAGAGCTCTGCGACCAGATGTACCAGTATTTTACAGCACGCCGCCGCGCGCTCAAAAACCGCGACCTGGAAAGAGAAAAAAATCCGGACTGGTTCCGCCAGAAGGATATGCTTGGCATGATGCTCTATATTGACAATTTTGCCGGCAACATCAAGGGAGTTTCTGCCAAGCTTCCATATCTTAAGGAATGCAACGTGAACTGCCTGCATCTGATGCCGTTTCTGGACACTCCGAAGGGCCGTTCCGACGGTGGTTACGCAGTAGCCGACTTCCGCAAAGTCCGCCCGGACCTTGGTACTATGAAGGACCTGGCTGCCCTTGCAGATAAATGCCACAAAAACGGAATGAACCTGTGTATGGATTTTGTTATGAACCACACCTCCGAGGATCATGAGTGGGCCAAAAAAGCACGCCAGGGTGACGGCGAATATATGAGCCGTTACTTCTTCTACAACAACCGTGAAATCCCGGACGAGTACGAAAAAACCGTACCACAGGTATTCCCAACCACTGCTCCGGGGAACTTTACCTGGCTTCCGGATATCGGTCACTATGTCATGACTACCTTTTATCCGTACCAGTGGGATCTGAACTACGGCAATCCCCGTGTTTTCAATGAGATGATGTACAACTTCCTCTTCCTTGCAAACCAGGGAATGGACGTGATCCGTATCGATGCGGTTCCGTATATCTGGAAGGAACTGGGAACTCCCTGCCGTAACCTGAAGCAGGTGCATACGATCGTTCGTATGATGCGTATGATCGCCGAGATCGTCTGCCCAAGTGTTGTACTTCTGGGTGAGGTCGTTATGGAGCCGGAGAAGGTTGTTCCTTATTTCGGAACTGTAGAGAAGCCGGAATGCCATATGCTTTACAATGTAACAACCATGGCTACAACCTGGAACAGCATTGCCACTCGTGATATCCGCCTTCTGAAAAAACAGATGGATATTGTAAACAGCCTTCCGAAACAGTACACCTTCCTGAATTATCTCCGCTGCCATGACGATATCGGCTGGGGACTTGATTTCGCCACCCTGAAGGAATGGGGCATGGATGAGCCATCCCATAAGCGTTACCTGAATGATTTCTTTACAGGAAAGCATCCGGGAAGCGATAGCCGCGGAGAGCTCTATAATGATGACCCGGTAACTCAGGATGCCCGCTTCTGCGGAACTACTGCTTCCATGTGCGGGATCGAGGCTGCTCTTTTTGAAAAAGATGACGAGAAGCTGAAAAGGGGTATCCGCGAGGATCTGATGCTTCACGCATATATGCTTACCCAGTCCGGGATCCCGATGCTTTACAGCTCCGATGAAATCGGACGTCTCAATGATTATTCCTATAAAGAGGATCCGGATAAGGCTGCAGATTCCCGCTATATCCACCGTGGTGCTTTCCAGTGGGAGCTTGCCGGAAAAAGAAACTCCAAATCCTCCGTTGAGGGACAGATCTTCCAGACTCTTAGCCGCATGGAGCAGATCCGCAGCCAGGAATCTGTTTTTGATAAGGACTGTGACGTGTATACATACGATGTTCATGATGACAGCATTCTCTGCATCCTCCGCCAGAAAGGAAACGAACGTTTCATCGGAATCTTCAATTTCAGTGACAGCAAAAAAACTGCCTGGATGCAGGAGGAAGGAACCTTCCGCGATCTGATCACTGACCAGACACTGGAGCTTAAGGACGTGGAGCTTCCGGCTTATGGATTTATGTGGTGTAAGAGGATGTAACTGTTACTTGGTAAATAAAAAAGACGTGGACTTACGGATCCACGTCTTTTTATTATGTTATATCTTTATTTTTTATAAGCTGTTCTGGTATTCAGAAATTACTTGCAGAGCTCCTCTGCCATTGCATCGATCTCTGCCACATTCTCATCGCTGAGGGAGGACATGATCTTTACATTGTTCTCAAGCCATGTGATATTTTTACTCTTCTCGAACATTCCTTTCATGACTTTAGCTGCAGTCGGTGCCCAGCTTCCGTTCTCAATGAGGCCGATGGTGCGGTTCTGGTAATTACGCTCTGTCAGGTTCTCGATGAATGTACGCATAAACGGGAATGCTTCTCCGTTGTATGTAATGCTGGCCAGTACCAGCTTGCCGTAGCGGAAAGCATCCTCCACTGCCTCTGCCATGTCTTCTCTTGCAAGATCGCAGACAACAACCTTCGGGCAGCCCTTTTCCTCCAGCTTCTGTGCAAGAAGCTCTGCTGCTTTCTTTGTATGTCCGTATACAGATGTGTAGGCGATCATTACGCCTTCACTCTCTACTTTATAAGAAGACCAGATATCATATTTCTCCAGATAATGTCCAAGATTCTCGGTAAGGACCGGTCCGTGGAGCGGGCAGATGGTCTGGATATCAAGAGTTGCTGCTGCCTTGAGAAGCTTCTGTACCTGCGGACCGTATTTTCCGACGATTCCGATATAGTAGCGACGTGCTTCGCAGTCCCAGTCCTCTTCTACATCAAGAGCTCCGAATTTGCCAAAGCCGTCTGCGGAAAACAGAACTTTGTCTGTGCTGTCATATGTAACCATAACCTCCGGCCAGTGAACCATCGGTGCAAATACAAAGGTAAGGACGTGTTTTCCAAGTGTCAGGGTATCACCGTTGGCTACAATATGTTTCTTTCCTTCCAGATCCATTCCACGGAAGAAATTCTCCATCATGGTAAAGGTCTTTGTGTTGGCAACAACAGTTGTATCCGGGTATGCTTTCATGAAATTCTCAATGTTTGCTGCATGGTCCGGCTCCATATGCTGGACTACAAGATAATCCGGTTTCGCACCATCCAGAACCTCTGCAACTTTTCCCAGCCACTCTTCTGTGAAGCCGGCATCTACAGTGTCCATAACTGCGATCTTCTCATCTTTGATCACATAGGAATTGTAGGACATTCCGTTTGGCACTACATACTGTCCCTCAAACAGGTCTACCTGATGATCGTTTACTCCTACATAATAAATATCATTTCCGATTTTCATTGTATAGAGTTCCTCCTTAGTCTGCTGTATTTTATATTTCCAATATTTCTGAAAATACTTTCTTATTGCTCTCATTTATTATATCATTGTTCGTACTGAAATCAATGTAGAATCTATAAATAAAAACAAACCTCTGCGCCTGGTAAAAGAGCTATTTTCCCCTCTTTACAAACCTATTCCAACATAGTATTGTATACCTTGGATGAAGGAATTTTTTATAATTTTTATGAGGTAAACTATGTGTGAAAATAAAAAAAAGAAAACGTCTTCCATTGAGATGACCTCCGGCTCTCTCTGGAAAAATATCCTCCTCTTCAGCCTTCCCCTGATGGGGTCCCAGGTGTTGGAGGTTCTTTTTAATTTAAGTGATGTTGCGGTTGTGGGGCGATTTGCAGATTACATGGCACTTGGAGCTGTGGGTTCCACAACTCTGCTGGTCACTTTATTTACCGGAATCCTGATTGGCATGGGCGCCGGAGTCAATGTTCGTGTAGCACACGAGCTTGGTGCCGAAAACAGAAAAGGTACCGAAGAAACGATTCATACATCTCTTCTTCTCTGTGCCATCGCAGGACTTCTGGTCTGTGTCGTCTGTCTTCTGTTTTCCGGACAGATGCTGTCCATGATGAATACGAAACCGGAGCTGATGGACCAGGCTGTTTTATATATGAAGATTTATGCTCTGGGTATGCCGGCCATGGCTGTATACAATTTCGGTAACGGCGTATTAAGTGCCCGCGGCGATACGAAGAGACCGCTGATCTATCTTTCCATTGCCGGAGTGATCAACGTTCTTCTGAACCTGTTTTTCGTTATCGTCTGTCATATGGCCGCCGCAGGTGTGGCAACTGCCAGCGCGATCGCACTGTATATCTCCGCAGCGCTGGTAATGATCCACCTCCTTCGGAGAAAAGACGAATGCAGGGTATCCCTGCGTAAGCTCCGTCTTCACCCGAAGGCCTGTAAAGCAGTACTGCTTCTTGGTATTCCCACAGGTCTGCAGAACGGGATTTTTGCCATTGCAAATCTGTTCGTACAGACCGGTGTCAACTCCTTCGATGCAGTCACGGTTTCCGGAAATGCCGCTGCCGCAAATGCAGACTCTCTGATCTACAACGTCATGTTTGCTTTCTATACTGCATGCGCAAGCTTCATCGGTCAGAACTGGGGTGCCGGAAATAAAAAACGTATGCTGAAAACTTATGGAATCAGCCTTACCTATGCCTTCATCGCAGGTGCGATCCTTGGTGGACTGCTTCTTGTTTTCGGTCCGCAGTTTCTGTCACTGTTTGCCACAGAACCGGCAGTCATCGATGCCGGCATGGAGAGGATCCGGATCATGGGCTTCAGCTATGCCTTCAGCTGTTTTATGGATTGCAGTATCGCCGCTTCCCGTGGCATCGGAAAAAGTATCCCACCGACCATCATCATCATTCTGGGATCCTGTGTATTCCGTGTCATCTGGTTCTATACGGTGTTCGCACACTTCCAGACCATTTCCTCACTTTATCTCCTGTATATTTTCTCATGGGGAATTACAGGCTTTGCGGAGGTTCTGTTCTTTGCTGTAAGCTTCCGGAAAATTCGGACCTGAAACTTCAAATATATAGCGCCAGACGAAGCATTGATCTGGCGCTTTTTTATATCTTTTTGCGTTTTATGTACATTTGTCTTTACAAGGCGGACATAATTGTATATAATTATCCTGTTGTGCTTTTACGCGATGCAGTAATACCGGCTTAGAACAATCCGCCCTTTACACTGGATCGTTGCTTTGCGGCTCAGCATTTTTTTAGCACACTCACACAATAGGAAAGAGGAAACTAGTTATGAAAAACCTGATTCAAAAATGGAACAGCATCAACCTGATCAAGCGTATCATCTGTGGTCTGATCGTTGGTATCATTCTCGGACTTGCAATCCCTCAGGCATCTGTGATCTCCATTCTCGGTGATCTGTTCGTCGGTGCTCTTCGTGGAATTGCTCCGCTTCTGGTGTTCTTCCTGGTAATGAGCTCTCTGTGCCACATGGGAAAAGGCCAGAAAACAAACATGAAATTCGTTGTTGTACTTTATCTTCTGGGAAATATACTCTCAGCACTGGCAGCTGTGATCTCCAGCCGCCTGTTCCCGATCATGCTGACTTTTTCCGAAAATACAAATACTTCCGACGTCACTCCGCCAAGCGGTGTTGCAGAGGTCCTCAAAAACCTTCTGATGAACATTGTTTCCAACCCGGTTGACGCACTTGTCAACGCCAACTATATCGGTATCCTTGCATGGGCCATCATCTTCGGTATCGCACTGAAGGCCGCAAGTGAAACTACCAAGACTGTCATCGAAAACATTTCCGATGCAACCTCCACAGCCGTAAGATGGATCATCAGCCTTGCTCCATTTGGTATCATGAGCCTGATCTTCACAACCATCTCCGAGCAGGGGCTTGGCGTACTGTTAAGCTATGGCCGTCTGATCTGTATACTGGTGGGAACCATGCTCTTTGTTGCACTGGTGATCAACCCGATCATTACTTTCATCTGCACACGCCAGAATCCGTATCCGCTGGTTCTGCGCTGCCTGAAGGACAGTGGTATCACAGCATTCTTCACAAGAAGCTCTGCCGCCAACATTCCGGTAAACATGGAGCTGTGCAAGGATCTCGGACTTGATGAGGATACCTACTCCATCTCCATCCCTCTTGGTGCGACCATCAACATGGGTGGTGCAGCGATCACCATTTCCATCATGGCTCTGGCAGCTGCACATACACTCGGTATCAGCGTAGACTTCCCGACCGCTCTGATCCTCTGCATCCTGGCTGCTGCAAGCGCGGCTGGTGCTTCCGGAGTTGCCGGCGGTTCTCTTCTTCTGATCCCGATGGCCTGCAGCCTTTTCGGAATCCCCAATGATGTTGCCATGCAGGTAGTTGGTGTCGGTTTCATCGTAGGCGTGATCCAGGATTCCTGTGAGACAGCACTGAACTCTTCCACAGACGTACTTTACACAGCATGCGCCTGCAGGATCAGAAAGAATAAATGATCACACTTATAAACCGTCAGGCGGATATTCATAATTGAAACAGGGGACTCCCTTGATTCGGTTAAAAGGAGCAGATCTTCCGTATTTGGAAAATCTGCTCCTTTTTTGGCTTAGAGCGTGTTTGAAAAAGGCTTTCTGCAAGATGTGCGTCACAATTTGTGGGAGATTTTGTCCGGATGAGGGCGCCGTAGCGGGCTACGGCAACTGAATTCGGGTAAAATATACCGCAAAGTGGGGCGTGCAGATTACGGGAATGATTTTTCAAACACGCTCTAACCTTCAGTTCCTGCAATATCTGCCCCATATAAAATTATCCGTAATCGGTAAATAAAACATCCTCTACATTCGAAAAAGCTTCCAGTTCTCTCCCATCTGCACAGCCAGATATACGATCTCAAAGATCACAGCTACAGATCCAAGCTTAAAAAGCAGGGAATCCACAAAGCCTCCTGCCTTACAGAAATCCAGCGCAATGCCGCCCGGCAGCGGATACAGGATCCGTACCCGTTTCCGGTTAAAGCAGTCCAGCACCAGATGTGATGCGAATCCAACCACAAAATAAAGGACCAGCTTCACGGACACCATGGATATGGCTGCACTTAAAATGGCCATAGCCATGATCGAATGCATAAATGACCGGTGCGGCTGATTTTTTCCAAAGGCGCAGACTGCGATAAAAATAATAACTCCCATGGCAACCGGCGCCATAGACTGGTTATTGCGGATCTTTTCCCAGATAGAAAAATCATAAAAATAATTCAATGCGATCTCTGCTGCCACAAGCAGTACCGCGATCAGTGTGATCCGGTCCGCATCCTTATGGGATTTGGAGGTTCCTACATCAATGTCGCTGATCAATGCTCCAAGCATTCCTGTTCCTGCCGCAAGTACCAGACCGGAAACCGTAGAGGGCTGTGTAACTGCCAGCACTGTTCCGAGTCCGACTGCCGCGTGTGTTTTTCCTGTCATAATTCTCCCCTTATTGTAAAAAATCTTCCGTTATTCAGGATTATCCACTGCTACAGATCAGACACTCTCTTCTGATCTTCTGCATATATAAATGTATCACTTTATCATTTACCGCAGATCTAAAAATACAATAAGGCAGCTGTCAGCCTTACCTTTTACTGACAGCTGCCTCCACGAAACAGCATTATATCACATAAAAAATTACGATTCTATCTAAAATCTTTCTACTTTCTTTCACGTCCCGTTTAAATGGAATATGTCTCTTGGATCTCTCTTTTAATCAGACCAGTTCATACGTCCGTAGCGAAGTGCAATACCTTGGATCTCTTTCTGAAGCTTCACAGTCAGCTCCCTTTTGCGGATCCTCCACTTCCAGTTCTTTCCTACTGTGGAAGGCTGGTTCATTCTGCAGCTGTTATCCAGTCCCATATAATCCTGCATAGGGATCACACAGAGCTTTGCACTGCTTCTCATAACCAGGCTGATAAAGCATTTATGCAGCTCTTTATCCGGTGTATAGTTATCACAGAGATAATCCCTGGCAAGCTTACGCTCTTTTGCCATAATGCTCTTCCACCATCCGGCGATGGTCTCATTATCATGGGTTCCTGTGTATGCCACACTGTTCTCCGGATAGTTGTGCGGAAGATAATCGTTGGCACAGCCGGAATCTCTGGAATCAAACGCAAACTCCAGGACCTTCATTCCCGGGAATCCACTGTCATGGACAAGCTGACGCACAGAATCTGTCACATAGCCAAGATCCTCCGCAATGACCTGCTTCCAGCCAAGGGCCTGCTCCACTTTGCGGAACAGATCGATCCCGGGACCTTTTTCCCAATGACCGCCAATGGCATTTTCTGCACCGTACGGAATGGAAAAATACTCGTCAAAGCCACGGAAATGATCGATCCTTACCACGTCATAAAGGCGGAATACGTAGCTCAGTCTGGAGATCCACCACTGATATCCTGTATTTCTGTGGTAATCCCAGCGGTACAGTGGATTTCCCCAAAGCTGTCCTGTTGCGGAAAAACCGTCCGGCGGGCATCCGGCTACAGCCACCGGCACATTCTCCTCATCCAGCTGGAAAAGTTCCGGATGAGCCCAGGTATCTGCACTGTCCATAGCTACATAGATCGGGATATCTCCGATGATCTGAATGCCTTTTTCGTTGGCATATTTTTTCAGTTTCATCCACTGCTCATAGAATTTGAACTGTATATACTGCTGGAATTCAATATCAAAATATAATTCTCTGCGATAGTAATCCATGGCATTTGCCCAGCGAAGGCGGATATCCTCTGCCCATTTTGTCCACTCAACACCGCCGAACTGATCCTTTACTGCCATAAAAAGTGCATAGTCGGAAAGCCACCAGCTGTTTTCTGCAACAAATTTCTGATAATCCGGATTCTCGCTAATGTTGCTGTTTTCGTAAGCTTTGCGGAGAAGCTTGTAACGGCCTTTGTAGATTTTTTCATAGTCTACGCTGTCTGCTCTTCTTCCCCAGCTGACCTTATCACAGTCCTCCTTTGTAAGGACGCCTTCCTCCACCAGTGCCTTCAGGCTGATAAAATACGGATTTCCCGCAAAAGTGGAGAAGGACTGGTACGGAGAATCTCCGTAACTGGTAGGTCCCAGCGGAAGGATCTGCCAGTAGCTCTGTCCCGCTTCCTTCAGCCAGTCCACAAAATCATAGGCACTCTTTGAAAAACATCCGATGCCGTACTCTGACGGCAGGCTTGTGATCGGCATCAGAATGCCGGCTGCTCTTTTATCCATATCTTTTCTCTCCTTATGTTGAGCCCTGCATCTCAGAGCATCTTATCTATTATCCTCTCACGGATGCATATTCATATAATCTACGCAACCGTTTGCGTAAATTATACGTCCGTTTTGCATGAAGTGCAATGCGTTTTTGTCTTTTCTACCTTTCTTACAATTTTTACATCCTGATTTTGTGCAGTTTTTTATTATGTCAAACAGAATCTGTCTGCATCTCACTACCTGATTTTCTGTGCATCTGTTTTTACGCAATTTCATGCAATTTTCCGTGCAATATGTTTGACAGTATCCTTGTTATGAACTACAATATCTCTATCAGACTGAGATAAAAAAAGCCGGATCAGAGGCATACTTCCGCTTTGATCCGGCATATCCGTGAGGAGGCAAATTTATGGCAGTAACCATCAAAGATGTGGCAGCTCTGGCCGGGGTGTCCCCGTCCACCGTTTCCAGAACCTGCAAAAATAATCCATCTATCAGTGAAGAAACCAAGGAACGTGTACGCAGAGCCATGGTGGAGCTTGGCTATGAGCCGAATTTCCAGGCCAGCAACCTGGCAGCACAGATTTCCCGCTCCATCGGTATCATCCTGCCTCCATCCCCAAAGGAGACATACGAGAATTCCTTTTACCTTGAGACGATCCGGGGGATCAGCCACTACTGTAACGCACATCAGTATATCAGCACCATTGTTACCGGTCAGAATGAAGAAGAGATCCTTAACGCAGTACGTTCCATGTCCAGAAGCGGTAAGGTTGACGGATTTATTGTTCTTTATTCCCGTGTGAATGATCCTGTTATTGATTTTCTTTTCAGTGAAGGACTTCTCTATATCCTGATCGGAAAACCGGCACAATACACCAATCATACGATCTATATCGATAATGACAACCTTCTGGCCGGACAGGAGGCAACGGAGTATCTTTATGCTCTGGGCCACCGGAAGATCGCTTATCTGGGTGTAGATAATTCCCTGGTCTTTTCCGCAGACCGCAAAACCGGCTACATGACTGCGCTGATCAGTCACGGATTAACCGTACAGCCTGAATACTGTATAGAGGTTTCGGCAGCTTCCCAGGATGAGTTTCAGGAGCTTCGAAAGCTGCTTTTAAGCGAGGATCGTCCTACAGCTGTGCTTGTCAGTGATGATATTCTGGCGCTTTCTCTGGAAAGGATCTGTATGGAAGCAGATATCTCCATACCGGAGGATCTGTCCATTCTTTCCTTTAACAACTCACTTTTTGCCAGACTGACTTCGCCTCAGCTGACCTCCATTGATATTAACTCCGGGCAGCTTGGAATGGAAGCAGCCACGCAGATGATCAGTCATATCGAAAATCCGAGCCTTCCGGCCACAAAGATCATTGTACCTCACCAGCTGATCGAAAGGGACAGCTGCCGGAGGATCTGATCTGCTTTCAAACAAAAAACAGGTATCTTCTCCGCTGACTGTGTATTGACCACCACTTATCGATCTGACATTGGTGGTCGATCTACCACCCGGCAAAAAGATACCTGTTTTTCATTTTTTATAATGCTTTCTCATAACACCAGTACATATGTCCCCAGAGTTCACACTCTCCCACGTTCTCAAAATTCAGCTTATCATAAGAACGGAGTGCTTTTACATTGTCCTTCGCAACAAGAAGATGTACAGCTTTATAGCCCCGCTTCTTCAGCTCTTCCATCACACCCTTAAGAAGTTTCCCGGCAATCCCCTGATTCTGGAATTCCTGACATACTCCCACCCGGGAGACCTCCACTGACGGCACCATGGTTTCTGACCAGCATGTGAGACATTCCACATTTGGATCATCATCAATGGAGATCACACCTGCGATATTTCCCGTATCGTCCCGCATACAGAACAGCGCATCTCTGGAAAGATCAAATTCCACTTCTTTTTCTGAAGGATACTCCTCTGTCCACACACAATAGGGCGTCCCCAGCAATGAACGGTACAGCTTCAGAACTGTATCTGCTTCTTCTCTTTTTACACGCTCGAAATTCATTTTATATCCTTTCTCCTGAAAATACATTCTTTTTCCGCCCGGATCTCGCCAGTATCAGGATTACAGCAAATGTAATGATCTCTGAACTCAGAAAAGAGCTCCACACGCCATTGATCCCAAATAATCCGGACAAGATCACCGCACTTGCAGCAATAGCGATAACACCACGCATAAGCGATCCCACGATCGCCGGAACTGCACGATCCACCGCCGAAAAATACGCCACCAGCATAATATTGATCCCCGCAAACAGGAATCCCAGGAAGTAAATCCGCAGGCCCACATGCGCATAATCCAGAAGCTGCTGGTTATTTTCACTGTTAAAAACAGCGACCAGATTGTCTGTAAAGCCCCACACCACCAGGATCGTCACCGCTTCCAGCACTGCACAGGAAACCAGACTCCAGCGAAGCAGGCTTTTTACATGGTCACGCTGTCCTTCTCCGTAGCTTTTGCTGATAAGCGGCTGTGCACCTTGCGCCAGTCCGTTAAAAATAGACATTGCCACAAGGGAAAGATTAGCCACTACTCCGTAGGCTGCCACGCTTACATTTCCTGCGATCCCAAGAAGAAGCATGTTAAAAATGATCGTAATGATCGCTGAGGAAAGCTCTCCGACAAAGGCCGAAATCCCAAGCTGACAGCATGAGATCAGATGGCGGATGGAAGGCCGTACCCACCGGAAACCTACGTGATTCTTTTTCCCAAGATAATGGGTTGTGCAGATCGCCATTGTAATGGCAGGACTGATGGCAGTTGCCAGCGCTGCTCCGGCAAGCCCCAGTTTCATTGGAAACATAAAAATATAGTCAAACACAATATTGAAAAGACTTGCGGAAATCGCCCCTGCCATGGCAGTGGAGGTTCCCTGGTCATTTCTTGCAAAAGCAGTAAACGTATAATTGACCATAAACAGCGGCGTAGTGATCAGCATGATGCGGAGATAGCTTTTTCCAAGGGCAGTCAGACCTGCATCTGCACCAAGAAGGTGAAGAAATTTCTCCGGTGCAACAATACCTGTGATAATAAATGGCACACTGCACAGAACGCTCCAGAAAACAGACTGCAGAAAATAGTGATCCGTATTCTCACCCTTAGCTCTGTTGATCCCGAATCGGGTAGCAGAACCGATACCGATCATTGCCCCGATAGCATATACCAATCCATACACCGGAAGGATCAGATTCAGAACTGCCAGGCCATCTGCACCTGAATGAACTGATATAAAAAATGTATCCGCCAGAATATAAACCGATATTCCGATCATACCTGCAATGCTTTGAAAAATATATTTAAAAAACTGCCTCAGCATATATGCACCATGTCCTTTCCTGATTCTGGTTTCATCCCATTTATCATTTATCCTAACCCCAAAAAGCTTCTCTTTTTGTTACTGATAATAACATCTTTCGCTACACCCCGCCGGAAACACTATCCGTTTTAACGTACATTTAAATTCCCTCTCATTTTCTGCAGCGTCCAGGATTTCCAACGCTTTTCGCAAATTCCGGATATCTTTTTCCATGTGATCCACATAGTTTCCCCGGCCAACCAGCTTCAGATGCGTGATCCCTGCCTGCTTCAGCTGATACAGTGCACACAGTCCACAGCCTGTCTCACCACAAAGATATCCGGATTCATCATATGCTTTCAGATCCGGTTCCTGATCCCACGCCTGCTCCTGAAGAGCCATTATTTTTTCCGGAACAGCATCACCATTCCGTACAGTTCCAAGCCAATAGGACACCCTGCAAAGATATCCCATCTCATCACAGTGAAGAGAATTACAGAATGCTCCCGTAAACTGGCACATCTCATTCAGCACAAAGGCCTCGAACTCCATTCCCGCCTCCGGTCGGATCCCGGCCTGTTTTTCCACTTCTCTCTGAGATGCAATAACAGACTGCATATCCCGGAACGTGTTTTTCCGATGAAAGATCAATCTCTTCAGAGGAAAGCGCCGGAACATCTTCAGCATTTCACTGTTCACTTCCCCCGTCTCTCCGCTGAGATGGATCTCACAGGAAATCCCCCTGTTTTTCAGATAAACAAGAAGCGCCGGATCTGCAATGATATAGCTTCGAAATCCAATTCCCATGCACTTTTCTATGATATCTCCGATCTCCGGATACTGTTCCGGAAGATAATACAGGGAATTGAAGGTGAGATGCACCGGCTTTTTATATTTTTTCACCATCCGGGAAAGAATTTCCAGCTCACTGTATGCTCCAAGCTGAACATTACAGCAGAGAACCTCCCTGCGATTTAACGGCATTACTGTGCCGTATTTTTCCGCCCAGGAAAAGGGTACATAGCCACAGAAAAATTCATCTGCTCCTGCCTGCACAAAACGTTCATATTCCTCTATGGAGCCTAACCCGGCTGTTATTTTCATACTGTTCTCCATGTCCTGTTCCTTTTTTCCGCAATGTATTCTTGTCAAACGGATATTCGCGATCCACCTTCGAAGCCTGCTCATCACCTGTCATATATTAACAACAATGCGATCCGGCTTTGTGCCTTTTATATTTTTCCACATTTCCGTTGACTCCGGAAGTGTTTTATCCACACCAAACAGGGAGTTATACCGCCCTGCCATGTGTAAATGTTCCGGATAAAGCAGTGCGTATTTTTCACAGAATTTCGGACAGTGCTCCGCAAGCTGCTGTGTACCGCAATCTCCGGTGGTGCACAAAGCATACAATGGACAGTACTGCGAAGTGTTTGTCTGATAAAAAGGCAGATGCAGACTGTTTTTTCCCGGCGGAAGCTCCTGTGGATATCCGCAGGACTCCCATTCGTATCTGTGGATATGAAATTCTTCAGCCAAAAAATCCCGATAAAACCCCGCATTCAGGCTGTTTTGCTGAAATAATAAGGTATCACCGGATTTATATTTCATTCGCGGATCCTTTTTTCGTTTATTAAGCAATGTGCCCAGAACAGGATGCAGGCGGGATGTTTTTCCACAGAGCATTTCCACCATGGCCCAGTCATTGACTACGATTTCCACATTCACCCCATGAATACAGCACCAGTTATCCACCTTTTCCAGAAGCTTTCCCACAGACGAAAGCATAAATTCCCGGATATAAGAAAATACCAGTGTGATCTCCGATCCCTCCGAATACATTTTATCCATAATAGAAAAAAGCTGCTCTTCTATCGGAAACAGGTTATGGCAGAACTGATTTCCAATATAAAATCTGTCCGGTGTCCGGCCTGCAAAATAACTGTGAGTGAGATAATTCTTCTGCCAGTAAGACGCCAGAAAAGCCTGCAGCGGCTGGCACAGATATTCTTCATACAGGGAAGTGCAGTTTAATTCCAGGGCAAACTCTGTATTATCCAAAAGCCTTAATTCTTCTGTACCCATTGTATCCTGTGGATTTCCGGAAGCCTTTTCACTTTCTCTGAGAAACCACTGCTTCTTCTGTTCCTCCAGACTCCTGCAGTGCATCTCATCCAGCTCCGCAGGATAACCGGTCAGTGATTTCGCCAGCTCTCCATCGTCTCCATCCAGCTTCAGACGGATATATCTGTTGTACTCTCCGGCCAGACGCCGAACCTCCTGTACATAATCCTTCTGTTCCACTCTCACAGAATATTCCCTGTAAAAATATTTTCCGGTTTTCTTTTCAACTGGCTGTTGATCCTGCAGGCATTGCTCCTCTGCTACACTCATCCCAAACCTCCGGATCTCCACTCTCCTGTACCCGGCTTTTTTCATATCATAAAAACAGATCAGAAACTGCTCCGGTTCCGGGCATTCCTCTGACAGCCGAAATCGAAATCCATCTTCACCCAGCTCTGTGATCCGGATTTCTTTGCTATCCATAAAACCGGACAGTAATCCAAATGGTATCATAGAAATCCTCATCAGGAAAGCTTCCTCCCTTCAGGCAAAAAAGGAGATGCCATATGCTCCCATACAGCACCTCCCACTGTTCCTTCTTATTTCACTTCTACTAATTCAATTCTGAAATTCAGCTCTTTACCTGCCATCTCATGATTAGCATCGAAAGTAATGGTTTTTTCATCTTTTGCGTTAACTTTAACCGGGAACGGCTGACCATACTGATTGGAGAGGTATACCTGCTGTCCTACAGTAAGATCCTCAGCACCCGGAAGCTGTTCGATCTCAAGTGTAAAAATCGCATCCGGATTCGGCATACCGTAAGCTTCCTCAGGCATCAGATGAACATCTACCACCTGGCCAACCTCCATGTTTGCAACTGCCGCATCAAAGCCTTTGATCATCTGGCCTGCTCCGCAGATGAATTCCAGTGGCTCGCCACGGTCATAGGAAGAATCGAACTGTGTTCCGTCATTAAAGGTTCCTCTGTAATGTGTACGGCAGGTTTTTCCGACATTAGGACCTGTGATAGATGGCTGGGAACCACATCCTCCGCCACAGCCTCCGCAGGAATGTCCGTCTTCATGACCGCCGCAGGAATGTCCATCCTCATGATGGTGATGATCACAATTCACACCTGTGGATACCAGCTCGCCCTTCAGATAAGCATCCACAGCTGCATCTACGTCACCCTGTGCTCCGGAACATAACTCAACACCAGCCTCAGCAAGTGCTGTCTGAGCGCCGCCGCCGATTCCGCCACAGATCAGAACGCTGATTCCCTGATCTGCAAGAAGTCCGGCAAGTGCACCATGTCCGGTGCCATTGGAGCTGATCACTTCACTGGAAACAACCTTGTTATCCTCCACCTCATATACCTTGAAAAACTCCGTTTTTCCAAAGTGCTGAAAAATGTTTCCATTATCGTATGTTGCTGCAATTTTCATTTGTAAAACCCTCCATTAGTCAGATATGTATTATATTAGTATATCGTGCAGGCAGGATAAAAGCAAGGTTTAACTTCTCTCTGCCGGCTCTTGCTGTCATTCAATGAATCCAGTATAATAGAGGCATCTGTAAAAATAAAAGATTTTTTGAATAAGAAGGTTTGAACTAAAATGAAATCATACGAAGAATTACTTTCAGATATTGAAGAAGACATGGAACTCATGGGTTCCTCACACATTGTTTATTCCATGGAAGAGGACGACATTGTTACCGATTATGATTATCTTCCATCCGATTCCTGTACGATCTCCATTACCTTAAAGGAACTTCAGGAAAAGCTTCAGCTGCAGATGCTCTATGCAAAAGTTTCCGCTCATACAGCCGGAGCAGATAAAAATGCCCCGAAATTAGCAGTTGTTTTTCCGGGCATCGGATACACTGCCGACAAGCCGCTTCTGTACTATACCAGCCGCCTTGCCAGCAAACAAGGCTACCAGATCCGCACGGTATCCTATGACAACCTCCCGGAAAATGTCAAAGGAGATCCTGAAAAAATGAAACAGGCCTTTGACCTTGCCCTGGAACAAACAGAACGCTCCTTAGGCAGCATCGACTGGAATTCCTATGGCAACATTCTGTTTATTTCCAAAAGCATTGGTACAGTCATCTCCTCTGCCTATGCTTCCCGACACGATCTGACTGTAAAAAGCATCCTGTTCACGCCTCTTGCAGAGACCTTTTCCTTCCCTCTTGCCGGAAGCATCGCCTTCCACGGCACCGCAGATCCCTGGGCCGAAACCGATTCCATCCGGGAACTGGCAGCGCAGAAAGATGTCCCTCTCTTTCTCACCCAAAACGCCAACCATTCTCTGGAAACCAGTGATGTACTGACGGATATCTTTATTCTAAAAACCACAATGGAGCGGGTCCAGCGTTTTATTTAACGCCGGTCCTCTTATTTTTCTCCACCCACTAAAAACTGAGGTGTCAGCTTGTTCAGCTCACGTTCCATGGAAGTTCTGGAAATATCACTGATGTCCTTCAGGGCAAACACTTTGGAAAAGCCGATCTCCATCATGTAATCCAGATCCCATACCGGACGCTTTTTATCACTCATAAACAGCTTACTGCTGAGCTCTTTCCCTGTTTCCGCATCTTCATGAGCATGGATACCTCTTCCATATTTTTCCCACATAGCAGCATCATGTGCCTCGTAAATCTTTTTCTTTTCTTCATCATAAAGATGCAGATACCAGCAGGCGTCCGATACCAAAAGACGTCCGCCTTTTTTCAGTACACGCAGCCACTCCTTGTAAGCCTTCTGTGGATCGTCCAGCGTCCATGTGATATTTCTGCAGATAACCATATCAAATGTCTCATCCGGGAAATTCAGATTGTGGCAGTCCATAGTCATCAGATCTGCGGATAAACCTGCTGCCTTTACATTTTCCTTTGCTTCATGGATCATATTTTCAGTAATATCGATCCCGGTCACATGATGTCCTTCTTTTCCCAGCATAATTTCAAAAAATCCCGGGCCGCAGCCTACGTCCAGTACTTCCAGATGTTCTTTTTCCGGCGCATACTCCAGAATCAGATTCTTCCAGTTTTCTGCTGTTTCACTTTTCAATTCTGCCTTGATCCCTTCGCTGTAAATGCCAGCTTCTCCTTCCCAGTACTCTTTGATCTTATCGTTTTGCATGTCACTTCTCCTTCTTTGTGGCTACTACAATAAATTTTTTTCCCTGATATCCGTATTTCCAGAAATCCATCGTCCATGGCCTGTTCAGCCATCGATTCTCTCTGATCTGGATCCTGGCAAAGCGTACCTTTTTTAATATCTGAAAGTCCGCTTCCGGACGCTTCTGCGATGTAAATGGCAGCTTTTCATAAATTCCGCTGTTTTCCTTCACGTCAGATCCATATGTTTTTCTTTCTGTAACATAAATAAGAAAATCAGCAATTTTCATATGGATCTTATTTTTTAATGTGGGTTCGACGGTCCGATAGTCCCCATCAAAATAAATGATCCTTCCACCTGGTTTTAATACAGCCTTCCAGCGTCTGAAAGCTTTTTCCGGATCATATAATGTCCACACCGCATCTCTGGAAAGTATCACATCATAGCTTTGTTCCTGTTCCAATGGCAAAGTTACACCATCTTCCTCACAGATTTCCACCTGCTGATGATACTGTCGCATATTCCTTCTGGCTTTTTCTACCATTCCTGATGAACCATCGATCGCTTTTACATCATGTCCCAGACGCGCTGCTATGATGCTCATAAAACCCGGGCCGCAGCCCACTTCTAAAATACGAAGGGGCTCAGGTCCAAGAAGTCTTTTCAATTCTTTTGTCCAGTAAGATACCGTTCTTTTGTTACTCAATTGTTTTTGGATCATATCATCATAATCACCGGAATCTTCTGTCCATTTATTCTCGATCTTTTCAAACATTTTTTTACTCCACTACATCCAGTGTTGCCCAGTTAATGCCTTCATAGGCAGTCGGTGCAAGCTCTACATTGGTCAGTCTGGTATTGTTATAGATATAATCACGGTTCGGATAATACAGCGGTACTGTTACTGCCTGATCATTGATACGTGTGAGGATCTTATCGTATAATTCCGTCCGCTTTTCTTCATCCTGTGTCTTTAATACTTCTCCGAGATCTTTGTTCAGCTCCTCATCGTACCAGTTTACTGCCTTTGCTCCATCTTCCGCATAGAACATTGATTTCAGGAATCCATGAGGCATCCAGGAATCTTCATAGCTGCGGTAAATGCACAGATCGTAATCTCTGGTGTTCCAGATCTCATCATAGTAAGCTGCGGATTCTTTTTCTACCAGTTCAATACCTACACCGACCTTCTCATATTCAGATTTCAGGAATTCACAAAGAGATTTCCATGAAGCATATTCTTCAGTCTGGAATACCAGTCTGAGGCTCAGTGGTTCTCCGTCTTTTTCTACAATACCATCTCCATCTGTATCCTCATATCCTGCTTCCTTTAACAGTTCCTTTGCTTTATCCGGATCATATGGATAGCCCTTGCTGTTTTCTTCTGTTACATAAGGAACTGTCGGAGACATAAGTCCGGTTGCAGGATTGCCGTAACCATCCAGCAGATCATTTACAATGCTTTCTTTATTTGTTGCATAATTCAGTGCCTGACGTACGTTTACATCCTGAAGCGCCGGTGTATCATAATTTTCGATCAGATAGTAAGAAAGTGTGGAAACCTGCTGTTCTGTCGATAAATTTTTATCTGCCTGGATAATACTGAAGCTTTCGGATGGAATATCCTGAAGATTCAGATCTGCCTCTCCACTCTGAAGTGCCATCACTCTGGCATCACCGTCTACCACCTGTTTCAGAACTACTTTATCAATATTTGGTTTCTCACCGTAATAATTAGGATTTGGTACCAGGACAACCTCCTGACCGCTTTCATAACTGTCGATCATCCACATTCCGGTACCCACTTCCTGACAAAATTCTCCATCTTCATCCAGTGCACTTTCACAGGTAAAACGGAACGGTCTTGGATAGCTGAATTCGATCAGCAGAGTATAACATGGTTCTGCGAACTTAAATTCTACAGTATAATCATCTACCTTTGTAACATTTTCCAGTTTGGCTGAAAAGTTACCGATCACATCCTGTTCCACCCATCTGTTATAATTCCACATCACATTGTCTGCATTAAACTCTGTGCCGTCCGAGAATTTCACATCTTTTCTTAAATGGAACGTATAGGTTGTGCCATCTTCGCTGATATCCCAGGATTCTGCCAATGCCGGTTTGATTTCTCCATTTTCTCCGTAACGTACCAGAGGATCATAGATCATTTCATAAAGACGAAAGTCCGGACCACTTTTTATAGGGTCACAAAGTTCAGGAGTCAGATCAATGGATGTCATTGCCGTAACTACTTTTTCCTCTTTTGCCTGTACATTGACACCTGTCAGTAAAGTTGCCGCCACCATGCTCAATGCTATCAATTTTGCTACACGTCTTTTCTTCATTTCTTCCTCTCCTTTGTTTGTTTTATATTTTACAGCATATGACATGCCGCAAAATGTCCTGTTTCAATTTCTGTCAATTCCGGTATATGCTCTCTGCATATATTTGTACATCTTCTGCACCGGTTCTGATATGGGCAGCCCTGTTCCGGAATGGTATCTGAAAATATTTTCTTTTCCTGCGATCCGATTCTTCGCATTTTCGGTTCTTTTACCGGAATAGAATCAAACAGATCTTTTGTATAAGGATGTACGGCAGTCTCCTTTAAGCTGTCCGTATGATCAATAAACTCGACCACGCGTCCCTGATACATAATAGCCACCTCTTTGCAGAGATATGGAACGTTGGACAGATCGTGAGTGATCAGTAAATAGGTCATCTCATATTTTTCCTGCAGCTCATTTAACAGATGCAGGATCTGCTTTCGTATGGAATAATCCAGACTGGATACCGGTTCATCACAGATCACAAGTTCCGGTCTTAATACCAATGCTCTCGCAATATTAGCTCTCTGACACTGACCTCCTGAAATCTGTCCAACATAACGGTTGCGGATATCCGGATCAAGCCCCGTCTGGATCAAAGCCTCCTTTACTCGCTCTTCATACTCACCCTCTTGCAGTTTTTCATGTAATTTCAAAATTTCCAGAATATTTTCTCCAATGGTATAACCGGGATCAAATACCCCGCTGCTGCTTTGAAAGACCATCTGAAGATTCTTGCGATATGGACGAAACTGCTTTTCAGACAAATCCTGCATTTCCTGTCCCTGAAACCAGAATTTTCCATCTGTAGGTTTCTCCAGGCCGGCGATCAGCTTTCCGAATGTAGTTTTACCACTTCCACTTTCACCGATCAGGGCCATGGATGATCCTGCATGGATTTCCAGACTTACATCATCCACTGCCTTCACAATTTTTTTCTTGCCATAATATTTTTTTAAATGTTCTGTCTTTAGTAACGTACTCATACTTTTCCCCTATAAAACTGCATCCAACAGTTTTTTTGTATATGAATGCTGCGGATGATAAAAGATCTCTTCAACCGTTCCGTTTTCCACTATTTCGCCGTCTTTCATGATCGAAACATCATCTGCGATCTCTGCCACCACACCCAGATCATGCGTAATAAATAACACGCCCAGATTTTCTTTCCTGGATAGCTGATAGATTTCTTCCAGGATCTGCTTCTGTACGGTTACATCCAAGGCTGTCGTCGGCTCATCTGCGATCAGATAATCCGGTTTCATGGACATGGCAATGGCGATCATAACACGTTGGCACATACCACCAGACAATTCGTAAGGTTTTTTCTTCATCAGTTCTTCCGGATCACGCAGATTCATCATCCGCAGACTTTCCAACGCTACTTCCCTTGCCTGTTTTTTGCTCATTTTGCGATGTTTTCTCAGTCCTTCCAGAAGCAGTTGTTCAACTGTAAAAAGCGGATCAAGAGCAGCAGTCGGATCCTGAAAGATCATTCCGATCCTGTCTCCGTATAACTGTCGTTTTTCTTTTCCTGATAACTTCAGAAGACTCTTTTCGTTCAGTGTCACATCTCCGGATATCACCTTTCCATTTCCTGCAAGCAGATTCATGATCGTCAGAGAGGTAACTGACTTGCCGCTTCCACTTTCTCCCACCAGAGCATGGATCCTTCCGCGTTTTACTTCCAGGCTGACATCTTTTACTGCATGAACCATTCCGTGAGATGTCTGAAACTCCACATGTAGTCTTTTTACCTTTAGAACATCATTTTTGGGCTGTTCCATTCTGTATTCCCTCCCCCAGATAATTAAATGCCAGAACAATGATCATGATCAGTATGCCCGGATAAAACATCAGTCTTGGATAAGTCTGGATATAACTTCTACTGTCACTGAGCATGATCCCCCATTCCGGTGTCGGTGCCTGCACACCAAGTCCGATAAAGGAAAAACCGGCAATTGACAGAATGATCGAACCGATTTCCATTGTTGCCAGTGCGATCACAGATGGCAGGATATTTCTCAATACATGCCTAAATATGATCCTTGCGTGGCCGCAGCCGCCGGCTTTTAGTGCGGTCATATAATTTTTATTTTTTTCCTGAAGTGTCAATGCTCGGGCAAGCCTTGCATATTCTGCCCAGGATACGACCGATAAGGACAGAATCAGATGAGCGCCGCTGGCTCCTACGGTTCCTGCAATGGCAAGTGCCACAATAAAGACCGGCATAGCCATAAATACATCAATGATCCTCATAATTATGGAATCGATTTTTCCACCTACATATCCGGCAAACAGTCCGATTGGCACCCCGACACATACGGTGATCAGAAGCACCGTAAAGCTGTAGCTCAGTGAATATCGGCTGCCCCAGAGAAGTCTTGATAAAATACATCGTCCCAGCTGATCAGTACCTAAAGGATATGCCGCCGACGGATTCTTTAATTTTATCGAAACATCCACAAGCAGCGGATCATGCGGCGCCAGTACAGGTGCAAAAATAGCTGCCAATGCAAAAATTATGACCACCATCAATCCTATTTTTGTTTTCGGTGACCGGAATACCTGTTTCCAGTACAGATTCTGGATCATGCTTTTTTCTGTTTTCTGCTTTCTTCTGCTTCCCATTCTATGATCTCTCCTTTACTTTAACTGGATTCGCCGGTCAATCGCAGAATAGGCGATATCCACAAGAAAATTTAATACTACAATGCCAACAGCCAGAATAAAGATAAAACATTGCAGCACCGGAGTGTCTTTTGAGATCACGGATTTCAATGCCAGATTTCCGATTCCCTGAATTGAAAAAATACTTTCTATCACAGCTGAGCCACAGAAAAAACCGATCACAATTGATACCAGACGTGTCAGCACAGGAATCAGGATATTTTTCAGACCATGACGCAAAATTACATTTACAGATGACAATCCCTTAGCTCTGCTGGCACGTATGTAATCCTGCTTCAGCACCTGTATCATATTGGTACGGATCAATCTCGTCATAATTCCAAAGAAACTGATATCCATGGCAAATGCCGCAAGAATCGGGATGCCTCCGGCATCTCCTCCGATCACGGAAATCACTTTTAGCTTTACTCCAAATATATAGAGCAGCATCAGACCGATCCAGAAAGACGGCATAGATACACTGAGGGACGACAAAATGCGAATGACTTTATCCAGAACTCTGTTTTCATAAATTGCCGACAAAATTCCAAGAGGGACTGATACGATCATCAACAATAAAAACGAAGTAACTGCCAGTTTAAATGTCTGTGGAAAATATCTTTTTAATTCCTCAAAAGCCGGTTTTCTGGTAGAATATGATTTTCCAAAATCGCCATGAAGTGCCTGATCCAGCCATTTCCCGTATTGTACCAGCACCGGCTGATCCAGTCCTTCCTCATGCCGTACTTCTTCTACCTGCTCCGGTGACGGATGCTCATATTTTTTCTCCGCCAGCACTCTGGCAGCATCACCTGCCGATATAAAACTCAGCATAAAAATAATAAATGTAACCGCCAGCACTACCGGAATCATAAATATAAAACGCTTTGCAATTACTTTTCCCATCTTCATCTCTCCTCATTTTTCATCTGTTTATTCGGTTAAAATAAAAAAAGCTGATATGATCCAGCATCATATCAGCACAAAAAACAAACCTCTACCTCAGGCAGAGCTTATTCCTTCTGTATCCCATCCGAATCAGAATTCTTCTGTCAAAAAGGCAAGTCTCCTGACTCCAGTTCTTCCTACTTACCATCTTCCCGGATCTCTCCAGTGATATTTTGGTTTTCGTCCCTGTCACAGTAGCGGTGGCTGTTCTGGCATTTCACCAGATTCCTTATTAAGTACTTTGTACACCCTTCTGACTATTCAATTTTCATAGTTGCAATGAATAAATATTATAATATCATACTTTTCTTTTTATATAAATAGTTTTTTGTCAAATATAAAATATCTGAACATTTCATAGTGAAACCCGGATATTTTCTGCCTGTATTATTATAAATCTCTTAAGTAAATAACATTATGTATGAACGGTGACTTCTTTATATTTCCGTATAATGATCATATAACTTACGAATAATAAAACAGCTGCGCTGCTCCATGCACAGATCTCTGCATAGTATATTCCATCTTCACCGATCAGTTTTGGCAGCAGCAGCGCAACACTGACACGCATTATAAATTCTGCAATGCCGCTGGCAAGCGGAATCAAAGTATTACCCAGGCCCTGGATAGCGGAACGATACACATACAGCAGATACAGCACCCACAAAAAGACAGCCATAATAAACAAATACTTATATGCTATATCCAATACCTGTCGGGTCTGATCCGGTTCACCGGATACAAACAGGGACAGTACATTACGTCCAAACAGTACCATCATGCCGGAAATGAAAGCCGAAGTGAGCACTGCCATATAAGTGCCGCTGCGCACGCCTTTTCGAATCCTCTGGTATTTTTTTGCACCAAGATTCTGGCCCACATAGGTTGTAATAGCATATCCATATGAAATGGCAGCCATCTCCAAAACCCCATACAGCTTGTTCGATGCCGTAAATCCCGCCACAAACAGAAAACCAAATCCATTGATCACATACTGTACCACAAGTCCTCCCACGGAGATGATCACATTCTGTATCGCAAGAGGAACCGCCAGTTCCAAAAGCCGCAGGCTCATAGAGGGCTGCCTGTAAAAGTCCTTCTTTTCCAGGCGGATATCCGGGATTTTACGTAATACGATCAAACAGTACAAGGCTGAAAATCCCTGTGCGATAACGGTTGCCACTGCTGCTCCGGCAATACCCCAGCCAAAAACCGCCACAAATAACAGATCCAGTCCCACATTGATCACTGCTGCCACTGTCATTGCGATCAACGGAGATCTGCTGTTTCCAAGTGCCCGAAGGATCGCTGCAAATATATTATAAGCAGCTATGATCGGGATTCCCGCAAAGATCAGCCGCAAATATAGCATTGTCAGATTAATGACATTATCCGGTGTCTGTAAAAATAAAAGAACATGATAAACTGTACCTTCACTTACTGCGAGTACGACCACAGACAGTAATGCTGTCATGATATAGCTTTTCGCTACTGCACATTTCAGATTTTCCTTTTCCCTTGCTCCATAATACTGAGATACAAGAATAGAAAAACCCTGTGTGATACCTGTCATGATCCCCAACACCAGCCATACCAGCCAATCTCCGGCACCTACTGCCGCCAGTGCTTTAACTCCTACCACTTGTCCGACAATCATGGTGTCTGCCATTGTATAAAACTGCTGAAAAATATTTCCAAGCATCATTGGTATGGCAAAAGTTATGATCAGTTTTCCGGGAGATCCGGCAGTCATATCTTTTTCATTAGTTCCCATAAGAATCTCCTTTTCTTTTCATCCTTGTCCGTTATTTTACAAGGGACTCTTACGAAACACAAGACTATTTTTTCACAAAGTTTTTCTCATATTTTTGGTAGCTATTACATCTTTATGATCATTATTTTTAATGGATCATTTTTGCCACGCCTATATTAAAACTCTTTCTTCTTCATGGCGCTCATACTATACTTATACGAAGCAAACCATATAAGCAGACTTAGCACAATAAGGGCAATCCCGATTTCAAAATCCCCTATTCCCCCTATCATATGCAGAATACTTTCTTTTAATCCCAAGTTAGTCTTCACAAAAGATCTAATTGTATAACAAATCGCAAAAATAATTAAAATTGCGATTGGCAGCACAATTCGCCCTTTCTCTCCTTCGAACCTTATCCTGATCGCGATCATAATTCCCGCAATTGCCTGAAACACAAAAAATGTGATCAACTCCATTGCCAGCATTTCCAGATCAAACACCTCTTCAGGATTTATGAGTACCATAATTCCTGCACAGATCATTCCAATGCACCATCCACATGCTGTCATGATAAAGGAAAAAATATATTTTTCTCTGACATATATTTTTTTATTTACGGGTAAAGAAAATAAATATGTGTAACCATGGCCATTTTCATCATAACTGATCGTATTACCTGAATATATCGCCAGAACAGATGGGATATACATTGCAATGAAAGCAGCTGCCGTTTTTCCTGTAAGTATAAAAAACAATGCTACAAACACTAACACCAAAAAAAGATTACCACCCTGTCGAAAAAACAATCGAAAATCCTTTTCCAAAAGCCCTCTGATTCCTTTCATCATCTTTCGCCCCCTGTCAACATCAGGATCACCTGATCGAGTGATCCGCTCTCTACTACGATTTCCGGATAATTTTCTATATAATACTGCTTCTCGTTCGTCAGACAGGCAACTCCAAAAAACTCTTTTTTCTCTTTCAAAAGATACCTTTTATCCACTGCCTGATATTGTTCCTCACTGACCTTCAACACTGCATATTTTTCAAGAATCGTATCCATCGCTTCATGAAGTACAATCTTTCCTTTATGTATCACATAAATGTCATCACACAGATGTTCTAAGTCCGAAGAAATATGTGAACTGATCAGGATACTTCTCTCCGGTTCTTCTTCCATATACTCTCTTAAAATATCCAGCATCCTTTCTCTCGCTCCGACATCAAGCCCTGCTGTCGGCTCATCCAGCATCAGGAATTCTGCCTGATGTGTCAATGCAATGATCAGATTCAGCTTTGCTTTCATTCCTGTTGAGTACTCTTTTATAAATTTATCCAACGGAATCTGATATTCTTCACACATCTGATGAAATTTTTCTGCTTCAAACTTTGGATACAATTTGGCAAGGACTGCCTCAACATCTTTCCCTTTCAAGTATACACTGAATCCGGCTTCTGCCAGGACAACTCCCAGCTCTTCTTTCTCTTTTTCACTTAACTCTTCCGGTATTTTTCCCAGGATCTTTATCTCACCGGCATCATAAGAAATGAGTCCGAGCACTGCCTTGAACAAAGTACTCTTACCGGCTCCGTTCTCTCCAACCAGACCGGTGATTCTTCCTTTTTCTACATTTAACGAACAGTCTAACTGAAATTCACCGTAGCTTTTCTTTACTCCTTTAATCTCCAACATAATCATTCATCCTCCATGATGAGTTCAAACAACGAACGGATCTCTTCCTCCTTCATTCCGCAGCGCCTTCCCTTCTGAATTGCTGCTTCCAGATCCGCCTCAACCTCTTTCCTGCGCTCTTCTTCCATCAGCTGTGTATTCGAAGCCGCTACATACGTTCCTTTCCCATGAACTGTGACTGTCATGCCCTCTGCTTCCAGATTGTCATATGCTTTCTTCACAGTAAGTGCACTGATCTTCAGTTCCTTTGCCATTGTTCTCACGGACGGCAATATATCATTTTCTTTTAATTCTCCGGAGATGATCTGCGCCTTGATCTGCTCCATAATCTGTTCATAAATTGGTACCATCGATGTATTATTGATTATAATCTTCATATGTTCCCTCCTGTTGTAAACAGTATATAACAGTGTAATACTGTTGTCAACTGTTATATACTGTTTTGCAGTAGTTGACTGCCAGGATATATTTTTTAGCACGAAAAAAGCACCTCTCGGTTTTCTGATTATTAACTCTGAGAAGTGCTCTTGTTTTATATCTAATTTTAGTACAGCTTTGCACCTGCCGGGATTCTGTCATCTACCATCAGAAGGTTCAGTCCTTCATGACCATCTTCCTCAGGTACTGCTGAGATCAGCATACCCTCGGAATCGATTCCCATCATGAAGGAATTCATTCTGATCAAATGCTCTTATTTTATTTCTTTTTAACTCATTCAATGTTAAAAGTATAGTTTTTGTTTCTGTCTTCATTATCCTGCTGCTGAAGATAAAACATTGCCTTTTGAGTTTCAATCTCCGCTTTCAGTTCTTCTTTTGTCGGCAGGTATAATTTGTACTTGGAAGCAAATAATTGTTCATTGCCGTGCATAACAGAATAACGGGCAATATCATCGTCTGTATCGGAGCAAAGAACAATACCGATTGTTGGGTTATCGCCCTCGCTGCGTTTCAGTTCATCATACATACGGATATACATATCCATCTGTCCTACATCTTGATGTGTTATCTTCTCAGTTTTTAGGTCAATGAGGACAAAGCATTTCAGTATGTAATTGTAAAATACAAGGTCGATATAATAATCCTGCTTCTCCGTATGAATGTGCTGTTGCCTTGCCACAAAAGCATATCCCTTTCCAAGCTCCATCAAAAATTTCTGCAAATTGGAAAGAATACTTTTCTCAAGGTCACTCTCTGTAAAATCTGTATTCTGAGAAAAACCTAAGAACTCTGCAACTACCGGATTTTTGATGAACTCCAACTTATCATTCTGATACGGTGCTGTCAGTTCTTTCATTTCACTTTCTACAAGCTCTTTTTTCTGAGTCCCCAGCATACGGTAATAATACTGAGAAGAAATGTTCCTCTGCAAAGTACGGACACTCCAAGTTTGTTCTACGGCTTCTTTCTCATACCAGTCACGAGCTTCCTCATCTTTAACCTGTAATAACGCTGCATAATGTGACCAAGACAATAGTCCAACAGATTTTCCAGACGGTGTCTGGAAAATTTCAGGATAGGTCTTATAGAAAGAATAAAAGCTATATAGATTCGACTTTGTATAACCTTTTCCATATTCAGCCGATAATTCTTTTGCTAACTTTTTTATAATTTCAGCTCCATATTTTGCCCTATCCTCGCCCTGCAATTCTTCACTTGCAATTCTATAACCAAGGAGCCAATTTCTCTGTATCAGCGTTGTATTGACCGCCCGATATGCAGCCTTTTGTGAAGATTCAATAATCTCACACATATCCTTTAAGATGTCATCGGTTTTAACAAAATTATCCATAAAATTATTTTGACCGATTTTTTCTAATTTATTCTCCATAGCCATCGCTCCTTTGGATTTCATTTTCAAATTATTCGCTTTCCTGCATATCCTCATCAGATTTTGCAATCATCTGTCTGTACTGTTCCTTCACACTTTCCGGTGCAAGTATCTGTACCTTGCCATTAAAGCCAAACACCCAACCGAAAAAGGTAGGACTGGCTGATACTTCGGTCTGTACTCTGAAAGACGTCATATCATACGCAAGGGTTGTCACATCTTCTCCGAAGCGGTCAACCATTGTTTTCATCAGGCTGTTATCACACCGTAAATCCACCAAAACTTTCTCGCCTGAGAACATAAAGAAAACTTCCTTTGTGTAATTCTCAATATCAAAATCATCAGGCATAGGAATAGTGTCCTTATCCAGTATCTCCGGCTTAGAAGCAATACGGTCTACCCTGAAATTGATAACCTTGCTTTTCTTCTCAGAATATCCGAGAACATAATAATAGTCCCCACACCAGAGAAGTTTATACGGACTGAACTTATACACTTCGCCCTTATTCTTCAGAACCTTTTTCTTTAATCCGGTATAATCATAATACTGAAAAGAAATCTGCTTACCTGCATTGATGGCGTCATTTATAGCGTCGATGATATAATATATCTGTTCATTATCCGGCTTAATACGATTGACCACATAGTTATTACGCTTCAGCTTCGATGCCTGCCCTGGACTGGTCATCGTATGTATCTTCTCAATCAAAGTTTCGCTTTTCTTCTTTGTAATGAACTTTGATGACTCTACTGCGTCTATCAGCAATTTCAGTTCCGGCAATTCAAACTTACGACTGGCTACAAAGTATTTGCTCTGAGTAGAATGGATAGTAACAATGTCCATTCCAAACTCCTGAAGTGCTGCAATGTCTTTTGTGACCGTCGTTCTATGTGCAGATATTCCGTATTCCTCATTCAATATATTGATTAACTGTGTTGTGGAAAGAGGATTTTCTTCATCGGTTCTTTCCAGTAAAATCTTTTGTAAATATAAAATTCTTGGCTTTGTTTCCATAGCCCGTCCTTTCTAAATTTTCACAATACTTTATATGAAATATAACCATTCTCATTTTAATCAAAGTGGTAAATCCACTTTCATTGCATCTATATCTTCCATAATTTTTTCTTTGTAGAAATAAAATAGTCCCCAAAATTTTTCCTTGTTTTTCTCAAATTGTCCATATTCATTTCCAAAAATATCACGAATTACAAAAGGTAACACATAATCTGAAATCTGGGTATCCATTTTTATATGTTCCATTCCAATAGTATTTATAATTCTCGAATAATTTTCAGTAAACCAAATATTCTCTGTCCATTGCTTATTGCATCTAAATGCTTCAAACGACTTTTCAAAACACTTACGATAAATACTGCTTATATTATCTGCTAACTGAACCAATTCATTTTCTTTGCTATCAACAAAATTGATATGTATTTTATTATCTTCAAACGACTGATTATATTCTTCTTCGTACCCCATTAAGTTATCGTGATATATTTCTGTCTTGCTCATATCAACTCCGTGTAGATGTTTTAAGCTCAAAAGCGTTTCTCCTAATGCCGTCATATTCACAAAATTTACAGTATTTTTGCAGCTATACGCTTCGTAAGTCAACGGGAATTCTCCATAATCCTTATTTTCTAACATAAGCTTAGCAAATGCTATATACAAATTATAATCATTTCTATCCAGTTTTTCATAAGAAAAGGAAATAAGATATTCCAAAAATTCTTTTTTAGAATTATCGGTGTTTTCACATACTGCGGAACAATAATGTAAAAACAGTTCTTCTTTTTCTCCCGCCAAAGCACTTGCCATCATATAAAAAGTTAATGTTTCTTGCTGTTGAAATGGCACTCCAAAAATATATACTGAAATCAATGTTGCCAAGTAAAATATCTTATCATAATTACAAATAAAGAAATGCTTATCATCAAGCACATTTGTTATAAAATATTTTAGGGCTTCATTATTACGCTGAGTCATAAGCTCAGAACCTTTTATTTCTCCTGTAAATCCGAAACGATTCTTAAACTGTCTATACTTGTTCAGTATCTCTATTTCATCTTCTTTATCAGCAACAAAAACACTTCCCAATACAAAATGTCGTTGTCCATCATTAAACAATTGTCCATTTTTGTTTGGCATAATACAACCGGAATATCCAGACTCATCAAAAAATAATTTCAATATATTTCTCCTTATGCTAAACGATAATTTAGAGCAGCAACTTATGCTTTTATATGATTATTGGTTTACCCAATTTGATTTTCCTGATAACGACGGCAATCCTTATCAGACTTCCGGTGGAAAAATGGTTTGGAATGATACTTTGAAACGTAATATTCCTGAAAATTGGAAAGTTCAATCTGTAATTTCAAACTGTTTATCTTCCATAATAAAACCCGGAGTCGAAATCTTTAATACAAAAACATACCTAGCAACAGCCGATGTTAAAGGTACTTCTATCTCAACAGGAACTATTGTTGATTACGACGGTAGAGAAAGTCGTGCTAATATGCAACCAAGTATAAATTCTGTATGGTTTGCTAAAATGAAAAATAGTATTAAACATCTTTACCTAAACAAAGAAATGCAACCTATTATTTCAAGTTGTATTCTTTCAACAGGATTTTGCGGATTACAATGCAACGAAATCAGTTTTGAATATATTGCTTCTTATGTTTCAAATGCATATTTTGAAATTCATAAAGATATGCTTGCTCACGGAGCGACTCAAGAAGCTGTAAACAATGATGATTTGGCAGGCGTTCACATTATTATTCCTGAAGATACAGTTTTACGTGCTTATCACGAAGCTACTCAGGCTATATATGCACAAATAAGTAAAAATATTTGCGAAAATCAAGAACTTGTTAAACTTCGTGACTGGTTGCTGCCTATGTTAATGAACGGTCAGGCTACCATCAGTGATTGATGTGGTAAATTATCGTTTATCTTTTCATTTACAGTTATTTTTTTATCTATGCTTCTTAAAACCGTGGATATATTTTTTTGTATTTTCATATCTGGTAAATCAATAACTAACTGTTTTAATGTTTCCCCCGGCAAGTGTTTGATTGTTGTTTCTGTGAAGTGTCTTCTAAGTAAATCATTTTTCCCAGATAATAAAAACCAATAGTATAAATATTCAACATCTACCAAATTTGTATTAGGTCTTATTCTGTGCAATGCCTTTTGAATTTTCATATTTGGAAGTTCATCTCTCCAAATAGCACATCTACCCGGCTCGCCACCTTCACACATAATTAAGTCGCCATATTTTATGCCATATCTGTCATTTTCATTTGGCTCAAATCTCATCAAAGATAAATTGTTCAAATCAAATGACCCCCATCTAACATTTATGTTTGCAAGATATGGCTGATACTCCCCTTTATTTTTTTTACTATCAAGCATTTTCCCCAAACACGATTCGGTAATCTCGTCCATTCTATATTTCATAAACAATCTCCATTATCCAATATATTTTCTATGAGCCAATTTAACATTGCTCTGTTTAACCATTGCATACTGTAAAGTCGTATCTATTTTTCTATGTCCCAAAAGCTGCTGTAACTGTTCAATGGGCATTCCTTTATCTATTGCCATAGTCGCAAGAGTACGCCTAAATTTATGTGGATGTACCTTACTAAGACCTAATTGTTTTCCAAAATTTCGCAATCGCACTTCAATACCACCGATTTTTAATCTCTCATAAGGGACTTTTAATGACACAAACAATGCCGGATTATCGTCCTTGCGACTGTTCAAGTAATTCTGCAAATGTATTTTTGTTCTTGCATCAAAATATACTATTCGCTCCTTATCGCCTTTGCCGAAAACAACACATTCTCTTTCATTAAAATCTATATCCTCACGATTTAGTAACACCATTTCTCCGACACGCATACCCGTTGAAGCAAGCATATCAATCATTGCCAAGTCCCTGAGTTCTGTGCAATTATCTCTCATCAATTCAAGTGCTTCATCTGAATAGGTTTCCTTAATGTTCGTTCCGGTCTTAACCTTATGTATTCGCCTGACCGGACTTTTCAAAATATAATCCTCGTCCTCAAGCCAAGAGAAAAAACTGGAAAGTATTCGTCTTATATTATCTATCGTAACTTTACTGGATTTTTTCTTAGCTTGATACTCTGTCAAATAACAACGAATATCGTCGGTCACAATATATTTGATACCTTTTCCAATGCCATCAAGCATTGCCCGTATCGTTGCATTATAGTATTTCAAGGTTTTCTCAGAACAGCCTTCAATACGCTTTGCCGATAAGAAAGACTCTACTAAATTCTGTTCTGAAAGTTCCTTATCTTTTTCTGCCTTTGTTACCTCATAATCAAAAAGTGTATGTTGCAACACCTCTTGCAATCTTTCTGTCTGTGCGTTATTCAAGAAAGGTAACATTCCTTGAATAACATCTGTGATTAAGTTCTGTTTCATAGTCAATTCTCCTTTTATTTAACTTAGAGAACAACTATGGAGCGGTAGTCCCCTGATTTAACTCCTGCCACTCACAAGAGTTACGGGATATATTAAACGATAATTTACCGTATCAATCACTGATGGTAGCCTGACCGTTCATTAACATAGGTAAAAGCCAATCTCTAAGAGATGTTAGCTGTTGATTTTCTCTTGTATTTTCAGAAATAATATCAAACATCGGCATTACTTGACGGTTAAATCCTTCTAATTCCATTTTTTCAGGAATATAGATAGGTCTGTCTTTAAGTAAAGGCTTTTGCAAATGCTTCAGCCCTGTTCCTTGGAAGAATTTTTGGTCAAGTTCGGGCTTAATTGAAAATAACATTAAGTAGAGATAGTCTGACATTTCGGATTTTGCAGAAATGCTCCAAGTATCTGTTGAATAAGCTGCTTTACCAACATAAAATTTAACATCAGCGTTACCACCAGTATTTAAAAAGCAATTTCTACCATCAACAAATGGTTCGTTCCATTTCAAAATAGTTGCACCACTTGTAAAGAATGGATATTCGCCATTTGATGTTTTGGCTTCTCCGACCTGAATGGCTGACTTTTCTGCTTCGGTCAAAATATCTTTCAGTTTAGCATTAGGCTTTTTTGAGAAAAAAGTATGCATATAAATGTCATAAGCCATTGCTGATAAATTATCGTTTATCGCTTTATTATTGGCAATTTTTTCATCAATAGCCCATAACAAATTTGCAATTTTTTGTTGAGAAATTACATCGGGGATTTCAACCTCAACATCATAAATTTTTTCAGGCGATGTATGCTTTACCTTCGTACCTGATGAACTTCGTTCTAACTGCTCTCTTACACTTTTTGTCATAAAAAGATAATATGCAAATAATTTGTTCAAACGTTTTTCATCACAAGTAATCAGTCCTATTCGCTGATTATGCAAGTATTTATTATTTTCAGGAACTAACGCTGTACTTCCTAAAAGTCCCTCTGCCTGTTGTGTCATGGCAACTATCAAATCGCCTTTATGACACAAATATTCCTTTGGATAAGTTCCTGTATAGTAACGTTCTTTCCCATTATTAGGCTTGAATCCCCCTTTTTCAAAAAAATTCCCCGGAGTTAAAATACTTTGTTCTCCATCTTCCGCAAAATACTCTCCCTTAAAAGCCCACCCATGCTTTACTGATAGTATTTCTCCAAGTTTCATTCTATTCATACTTTACCTTCTTTAACTGTTCCATGATTTCCGTTTTCAGTTTGTCGCCCTCTGCAAAATATTCTTGCAGTTTCTCTGCATAGGCACTCATACGAGCATTAAACTCGTCCTGTGACAATTCAACATATTCGATTTTTACATCAAAATATTGTCCAGCCGCAAGTGAATACTTCTTTTCTTTGATTTCATCATATGTAACAGCAACTGAAAAATCATCAACGGCTTCTTTATTAAGGAATGTATCAACAATTTTATCAATCTCAAAATCACGAAGTCTGCGTTTCTGATTATTACCGTCCTTATATTCTTCTCCCAGTTTTGAAGCATCTATCAGTACAACCTTGTCTGTTTTTCTTGAATTATCAAAAAATAATACTGATACATTAGTTCCGGTATTAGCAAATACATTTGACGGCATACTAATACAGCCATAAACAATATGTTCGTCTACAATATGTTGTAGTATTTTCTTTTCTACACCCGATTTTGCAGTTATAAATCCGGTAGGAACTACAATCGCACCTTTTCCGGTTGATTTCAATGAATTAAGAACGTGCTGAATGAACAACGTATAAATTGCCATACTCTCTTTCTTCTTGGCTGGTACTTTCGGAACTCCCGCCCAAAAACGAACAGGCATTGCTGCTATACGTTCTCTTGTATCTGAGAAATCCATCTTAAAAGGCGGATTTGAAACTACATAATCAAAAGTTCTTAATTCCTGTCCATTATCACTCTTATGATATGGAGCAATCAGCGTATCTCCTTGAATTGCGTGGTCAAGAGAAGATACCAAGCTGTTTAGGATAAGATTAAGTTTTAACATTTTATTACTTCGCTGTGAAATATCCTGAGCAAAAATCGTACACTTATCTTCTCCAATTTTGTGAGCAAGAGCCATCAAAAGTGTTCCTGTTCCAGCAGATGGGTCATAACACTCAATGCTATGTAAATCAGTTGCATTACCAACAAGCAATCTTGCCATAATCGTTGCAATAGCGTGAGGAGTATAATATTCTGCATACTTACCACCGCCTGCGGTATTGTAATCTTTTATCAGATATTCAAATATATCCGCAAAGAAATCATAGTGCTTTTCAAATGCTTCTTCAAAAGAGAAATTTACTAACTTGTCAACCAACGCACGAGCAAAAGGTGCTCTTGCTGTATCGTCCGTCACATACTGTGTCAGCTTTTCAAAAAGCGGTATTTTTGTATTCTGAGCAGTCTGAGTTGAAAATATATCAATATTCTTATCTGCTATATCTGTCATAGTGCTGTCAAAGATTAAATCAAAATCGCCTTTTGCCTGCTGATTCCATAAGTTGGCAATAAGATGTTCCGGATTAAGTAATGGAATATCTGACGGTAAACTATCAAAAATATCCAAGCGGTCATCTTCTGACATTTCTGCATAAGCAAGTTCCCATTTTTCAGCATTTTTAAGAACCGGACTTACTTTTTTTACTTCATATCCGAATTTATCATTAAGGAACTTATAAAGGAAAACCTGTGTGATAATTTTATATTCGTTACCATCGTTTCCCATACCATAGGTCTGACAAGTTGCTTTTAAGGCATCTATCAACTCTATGGTTTTTTCTTTTATCGTCTTTATTTCTTCCATTGTGTTCTCCTTTATGCCACTGAATAAGTCTGGTTATACTGGTCAAGATACTGTTTTGTAATCCTGCTCTGTATAAATACTCTATCCTCACGAGCACTCGCTATTCCCAACTTATCAATGCCTGCTTTTATTTGTGTCATAACCGTTCTCTCAAAATATGCGTCTTTCTTCAATATATCATTTCTGTCATACACTTTCTGGTCAATATCAGACTTAATAGAAAGCAAAACATTCATAATAGACATATCATATTCTGAAACAATCGGCTGTTTATTTGCTGCTTTTCGAGCAAGATTTTCTTCCCTGATTCTTTTATGAACCCTTGCGAATTTCGCATCGCCATTATATTTTCTCAGCAGAACCGTGTTTTTCTTCTGCAATTCATCAAGCTTTTTCAGAATATCTTCCAATTCCTTTCCTTGCTCCTCAATCTCAGATACACTCTTAGGTTCAAAACCATGTTGCTTGAAGCGAAGCAAAAATGCTTCCTGCAAAGTAATAAACTCAGGATCATCAGGGTCGATATTCTGAGTAAAGGCACGAACAGTCTTTTTATACTTTTCTGTTACTGCGTCTTTACCACCGATGATTTTTAATTCTTCTTCACTGATTTTGCTGAAATTAAATGTAATATCCTCCATTGCTTCATTGACAAGCAATTTCGTGGTATCATCACTTGCAAAAAGTTCTTTCTGATTTATGTTATCAATATGATGTTGCACCTCTGAAATCAATGAAGGCAACTTTGTTAATTCCATTTTTGCAAATGTTTCCTTCAATTCATCATCGCCAAAGGTTCTTACCAAATTACAACAGTCACGAGCAGCAATAAGAATTTTTTTAAGTTTAAGCAATTCCTGCTTATCCTCAATCGTAGATATTTCCGAACTAAATTCTTCTGCATTATCTGTGGTGTAGTTAAAAAGAACCTGCTGCACTTCCTGCATTTGTTTAATGAGTTCTGCCGGGTCTTCAATAACCTGTTTGAATGTATCTGTTTCATTTCCCGCACCAACTTCATTCGGGTCATTAAAACGGTTCAGCTCTTTGAGGTATGCTTCATTTGTTTCCTCAAAATTCCTTTTTATATTTGCAAAATCAATGACATAACCATAATGGTTTTCTTTATACGGTCTGTTGACTCTTGTAATTGCCTGCAACAAATTATGGTCTTTCAATTTTCGACCAAAATACAGGCGTTTCAATCTTGGTGCATCAAATCCGGTAAGAAGCATATTGAAAACGATAAGAATATCAACTGTCATATTATTTTTGAAGTCATCAATAATCTTATCTCTTGTATCTTTGTCATCACTATCGTGAAGTATAAGTCCTGCTCGCAAATGACTTTTCATAGAAGCGTCTTTATTAAGTTCTGCTTGAATTTCATCAAAATACGCAAACAGCTTCCTTGCCTGCTCACTTGTTTCACAAATGACCATACCGCCGAGCGTATTATCTCCCTGAATTTGTCTAAATCTCTTTAGGTCAGAAATAATATATCTAAGCAACTCTTTGACATAGTTATCGTGTTCAACAATCTGACTTTTCTTTACGTCTTTCTTTTCTACCAAAGTTTCAAGTTTTTCGTAAATCTCAGAAAGTCGCTCTTTATACTGAGTTTCTATGTCCTCACGGATAATTTTCAGCGTATATCCATCTAAAATTGATTTGTCATAATAGTATGTATGAATATAATTACCAAAAACTCTCCAAGATTCTCTTTCTTCTTTCAAAAGCGGTGTTCCTGTCAACGCAATCTTTATTGCATTTTTATCTGCATCAAGAAGATTAGCCAAGAATGAGCCTTCTGGTTTATACCCTCTATGTGCTTCATCAATAATAAACACCCTCTGCAAATTCGTTGCATACGCAGGAAGGTCAACTTTTGACCTATCTTCAGCAAAACGCTGTATATTTACTACTGTAATTTCAGGTTTTCCCGTATTTCCCTCTTGTGCTTGATTGTTACGGAACTGCTCCATAAGTTCAGCACGGGAACTTGCCGTTTTCACAACCAATCCACGAGCTTCAAATTCTTCTGAAGCCTGTTTCAGCAAATCAAGGCGGTCAACAATGAAATAAAACTTTGCAACTTTATTTTGTTTGCTGAAATAGTCAGAAAGAACATAAGTAAGATAATACGAAAGGGCGGTCTTTCCACTACCTTGAGTATGCCATATAACACCTGAATTAACACCTTCATCAATCTTACTTCTTACTGTTAAGGCAGCAAACATCTGTTGATAACGCATTATATGTTTCTGCTCAATAAACTCTATCTTGCCATTTATTTCTTTATGAAAACGAACATAGGCAATTCCATATTTTAATATAAATAACAATCTTTCAGGACTGCACATAGATGTCAGTACTCGATTGGTCGGTGTATAGGTATCTAAATTTGTTTGATATTCCGGAGAAGTATGAATAACCTGACAATTAAAGTCAGTCAATATCTTCTTTTCAACAATCGGGTCAATATCCTTATATGGGAAATCTGCATTATAAGGTGCAATATCCAAATTTGTAGGATTTTCTTCTCTGAAACAGTTGAACGGTGCAGACTGTTTTGCCGTCGTACAATAGAATGCCCCCTGAACCGGAACAATACCACCCATAGTGTCATATTCCATATTATTAGAGAAAATCATCAACTGTGTAATATTCAAAAATCTCCTAAATTTTTTATTAGGAAATCTCTTTTGGTTCATTCTCTTGCTTTCTGCAACCATACCGCCGTGATTATTCGGCTTCTTTACTTCAACAAATACAAGTGGAAGTCCATTTACAAACAATGTAATATCAGGTCTAAATTCATCTTGGTCACGCTTACAAGTGAACTCGGCGGTAAAATGATATGTATTATTCTTTGGATTTTCAAAATCCACCAATCTAACAGGCGAAACAGACGATAAACGCTCGTAAAAACTGCGTCCTATATCATCATTATCTAATTCCTGCCTAATAGTTTTCAATGTCTGTTCCGCTTCTCCTGCGTGGGTAGGATTAAGCCGTGCGAACTGCTCCTTGAAAACGTTAATTAAGATATTGGTATCAGGGTCATATACTGTGCCTGCCATATCTTCAGTTATTTTCCCGAAATAGGTATAACCAAGGCGTGTCAAATGAACCATTGCTGGCATTTGAACACGGGTAGCTTCGTTAAACATATTTTTCTTACCACTTGCCGCCATCTTCAGACCTCCTCATATCATTCGTCTAATATGACTTCACATACATCGCCAATATCACAATGAAATACTTTGCAAATTCTCATAAGCACATCAAGGGATACTGTTTCATTCTTATTTAATTTTGTTGCAACAGACGATGAAATCTCCGCAGCACGCATTAAATCTTGTCTTTTCATTTGATTATCAATCATAAGTTTTTGAAGTTTGTTGTAGCTTATTCTCATCTGTAACGCTCCTTCGTATTCTCCGTTCCTTTTGGTTACAGTTACTCATTTGACATTATACTATGAATAATCTATTTTTTCAAGATATAGGGGTTTATTCGCAGCTCCTATCCAGCAAGGTGTCACTTTTTACAAACACCTAATACGACTCTTTTAAAGAATAATAAAAAAGAGATGCCGAAGCACCTCAATTATACATTCTATTATTAACATTCAATGCAATCATTGCTATGACTTTTTCTATCGGCGGCTCTTTTCCGTCCGGTGCAACTGCTTTCCAAAAAGCTATTGCTTCCGGTTCAGCACTTTTCATTGCTTCCCGAATGGCAAACTGCATTTCCTCTTTTACTACTTTTTCGGTTGTTCCATTTTCCTTTGCTATTTGTCTGAAAATGTCGTTCACTTCTACTTCCTCCTATATCTATTAGTATGTGTCTATCACTGACAGTTGTTGTTATAGCATATTTTCTCTGTCGAAGTCCCGAAAAATTTGTCGATAGCAGAAATTTTTTATGCTGAAAAAAAGAAAGCTCGCCGATTAGGACGAACTTCTGTGTTTTATGGAAGTATTTGCTTTGATTGCTTTACAAGTGTATCTATGACTTCATAAATTCTGTTTCTATCTTCAGGAGCAAGTTTTTCAAGCTTCTCATTCAGCATAGAGTTCTTGACTGTGTATCCCGTTTCCAGAACATCTGTAAGAACCATATCCGATGATACACCTAAAGCATTTACTATCTTTATGAAAGTTTCGAGTGACGGAATTTTCTCTCCACGCTCAACCATACCAATATAATTTGTTGTCAAATCTGTTTTCTCAGCCAAATCTTCTTGGCGTAATTTCCTCGCAAGTCGGAACTTTCTTATATTCTTGCCGATTGTATCGAGCTTCATCACATCACCTCCCTTAGTGTGTTTCCATAACTAATAGTATAGGTTAAGTTGATTTCAAATCACACGCACCCAAAGGAAGTCAAACCAACTATTAGTGATGATTCCCAACTATTTTTATGTTATACTATAAAAGTAGTAATTCACGATTGTTAATGGCGAAAGACAAATCACAACCCAAGAGCCAAGTTAAACAATCTCCATAGAATAAACTTAGGGGTAAAAAGGAATGGACGAACAAAAGATAATATTCAGTAATCGGTTTGAAAAAGAGAAATTTGAGGATTACAAAACAGATTTGGGAACTGGCAACGCAATCACTCCCGACTTTACGGAAGCTGATGATTTTTTGAAATTCATACAGAAGAACCGCAGAAGTGTTCCAAGTAAAGAACGAATTGCTGACAAGGACAAATTCATCAAGACCGTTTACGAGTTATCCAATAGCTTTGAAATTGATGCTGACCTGATAGAATTTGCCGAGGGATATATCGCCAACATCTATGTAGATTATGCCTGCTACACTGGATATATCAAGAAGCTGTTAGCAATTCTTTTTATCCTCGCCGATGATATTTCCTTTTTAGGCGGCAGTAAAGAAAATGCCGATATGCTTTTCAGCTTCACTTATCATACACACCATATTTTCCTGAATAACAGAGAAACAACCGATTTCTCATAATGTACCTGATGGCTACTCAACTGAGCAGCCATCTTTTCGATTTTCCAGACACCGTCTGGAATTTTTAATACGCCGGAATACCGTATCCATAGATATTGCTGCTTCCGACTGCGTACTGTCTTTGCTTGCAGGCGTCGCCTGAGTTACCCTCTACGGTATAAACTGTGCCGTTCTCACACTTCTCTACGATACCAACGTGGTCTGTTGTACCGTCGCCTTCCCAATCGAAGAAGATAATATCTCCTGCCTTTGGTTCATAAGTGCGGTCTTGCCATTTTCCATTTGACTTAAACCAGTTTGCACCGTCCACACAACCTGCAAATTTCGGAACAAGTCCACTTTCAATATATCCGCATTGGTCAGCACACCAAGATACGAAGCAGGCACACCATTCCACTCGGCTGTTAAAGCCATACCAGCTCCAGTAAGGTTGTCCGCCCTGATTGCCTACCTGCGTCAAGGCAACCTCAACAATCGCCTGATTACCTCCGGCAGTAAAGGCTCGCCCATACGGATAGTACCTCAGAACGTGAGCGACATACTGCGTATCTCCATAACTGCTCCACCCAAGTCTGGAAGCCTGCATTGTCGAAAATTCTACTGCATTGGCATAGGAATATCCACCATAATTGGTTTTTGCCCAAGAAATATACCCATTACCAAAGTTGTAGCCTTGCAGGGCAAGTTTGATATGCTCCATATCTATCGGGCTTTCCACCTCTGCCGAGGTAAGAGCCGCTTTCAATTCCTGAACACCACACTGGATAGAATATTCAGGGTCTTTAATTCCATTAGGTTCGTGCGGATACTTCGTATTGAAACTTCCTTCTGCTGCCTGCATAGGGTCAAGTCCTCTGCCGCCGCTTTCCTGCATCATAACCGCCTTGATAAGTTCTACATACTCAGGAATGCCGTACTCTTTTGCATACTTCTGTATGATGGGTTCATAGGCTTCTACCTCTGCACTTACCGGAGTATAGGAGTTACTGTCACTTCCTCCACCGAACATTGCTACGGCAGCACCGAACAACACGACAATCATAATAATCAACACCGCTATCCAACCTCCTGCGGCGATTGCTGCTACAAGTGCTTTTGTCCCTGCAATAATCGCTTTGACTGTCGCAACAGTAGCTTTCGCTGTCGCTTTGACGGTATCTGCTGTGGCTTTCGCCGCTTTCTTTGCCGTCTGAGCCGCTTTCTGTGTTGCTTTGGCTGTTGTTTTTGCTGTTTTCTGTGCTATAATGGCAGCTTCTTTTGTGGTCTTAATAGAAGTCTTTGCCGTTTGTTCTGCGGTCTTGACCGACCTCTGAACAGTATTGGTTGCACCTTTCGATACGGTCTTGACTGTCGTATTTCCTGCCGACCTTGCAGACTGTTTAATTGTTTTCTCTGTACGCTCCAGAGTTCGGATGCTCTGTTTTCCGACAGGATTGACCGATTGTTTTTGAAGCTGCTTCTCTGCACGCTTGGTCTTGAAATTCTCAATTCCCGTTTTAGCTTTCTGATAATTCTGTCTTGTTTCACGCACACCCCATCTGCCGACTTTATCCGCACGGTATGCTGTTTCGTGAACAGTCCTATCCGTTGCCGCTTCGATTTTATCGGAAGCATATTCCTCTGCGGAATTTTCCGAAGCATTGGTGGAATGTTCTGCCTTATCTTTCGTCATCACATAGGCTTTCTTCATTCGCTCCGTGGCAACTGCTGCCTTATTTATGGTCTTGATTGTACCTTTGCTTGTATCTCTTGTTTTTATATCAGCCATCGGTTTCCTCCTTTCTCGAAAAATAATAGAGAGTGGGGTTTAATCCACTCTCTTAGCGACAACAACAAGCCTGCCATTGTTTCTTGAATATTCACAAGTAGAAAGAGAAATCAGCTTGTCGCCATACTCTGTCGATACTCCGGTATCATACAGAGAAAGTTCCTTGCACTTAGCAACATACGCATCAAACTCTGCCGCATTTTCTGCGTCCGTAAACTCATAATACTTAAAGCTGTCGGAGCTGTTTGTATAAACAACCGTCTTAAAGACTGCAATCACTTCATACTGGTGTCTGTCCGTCAGTGTATCAAAGGTAATAGTCTTATGACCTTCCCAAAAGCTCTTGTTTCTGTACTTCATCAGTCCCGTAAACATAGAACCGTCATTCATATGGTGTCCGTAAATAATGATGTTGTCTGAAGGTTTCTGCACATCACAATTTTCCTGCACATACGGACAGCCATAAGCAGAATAGGTTTTATCAAACTTATGCTTCAGGTAGAAGTTCGGCTCATTTACAGACTGCACGACCGGATAGTTGATATTGGTATCCTCAACCTTTATCCACCCCACCATATCCTCATTCTGCCGATAGAGTTCAAGATATTCGGCAATATAATCCTTATCTTCCGAAAACGTCACGCCCTCATTTTCCTTTGGCGGCTCGTCCTCCACAATCTCCGCAAGGTTATCATAGACTTCATTCTGCTTGGCAGAATCAATATGATTGCGGATAATAAAGAAGGTGCTTACAGACAACACTACCGTAAGCACCACCGCAATAATAATATAGATTTTTCTGCTCATTTTCTCTTACCTTTCCATATCGTTTCTCTTAGGCGGGGTCAAATCCCTGCAATACTCCGGATACCTCAACTTGATACCCTCCATAAAATACGGAGCATATCCGCAACAGAACAGTTCCTCCGGTGTATAGAGGTTTTCCCTGCCTTCTTCCGTAAATCCATTCCAGAGATTAAAGGCAAGGTGGCAGACCTTGACTGTTCCACTTGTCTGCCAACCGCCGTGCATACCTTCCGGTATGATGCAATCCCTCTTAAAATCAAACATCTTTCCGATGTTCATTCTCGTTTCTTCTGAAATACCCATCACATAGAAAAATGCTCTGTGATAGCAGTCGTTGACTTTGCACTTATCCAGATTTTCCAAAACAAAATCTCTGTGTGCAGCATTGCGAAATTGAATCTTAGACATTGTAAATCCCTCCTTATGCTTCGCCCGGCTTGGTCGTCATCAGTTTATAAAGTTTCGTGTTCTTAGGGAATTTGTTTGCAAACGGTACAAGCGAACTTCCCACCTTGATAAGTCCGTGTCCTGCTTCCACATTCGTGATATAGGACATCTGAAGGTCGGAAATATTCAGAAGTTTTGCAAGCTCAAGCCTGTCTGTGGAAGCCTGATTCAGCATAATGATAAACTCTGAGTTTGCAAGCATTGTTCTTGCTGTGTGACTCTGCAAAAGGTCATCGACATTCTGGGTAATTCCGCTTGCGTATGCAGAGTATTTCCTCACACGCTTCCACAAGGTAAAGAGGAAATTTGCAGAGTATTCGTGCTGGAACAGAAGATAAATCTCATCAATAAAGATAAAGGTATTCTTACCCTTTGCACGGTTCTGTGTGATACGATTCAAAATAGAGTCAAGGACAACAAGCATACCTATCGGCATAAGCTGTTTACCCAAATCAAGAATGTCATAGCAGATAAGGCGATTGTTAGTATCCACATTCGTCTGCTTTGCAAAGGTGTTCAGAGAACCGTGTGTAAAAAGCTCAATAGCAAGTGCCAGTTCCTTTGCTTCCGGTTCGTCCTGCTGCAAAAGTTCTGCCCTGAAATCCTGCAAGGTCGGTATATGTCCCTGATAATCATTCTGCTGATAACTGCGGTACACGCTTGCCGTACAGCGGTCAATGATAGACTTCTGCTTTGCTCCAAGATTTGTTCCTCCGATAAGCTGTTCACAAAGGGACATAATGAACTCAGATTTCAGAATGACAGGGTTTGCACCGTCGCCGTAATCCTTATTCATATCCATTGCATTGATATGATTATCGGAAGTAGCAGAAATATTGATGACCTCTCCGCCCATCGCATTGACAAGTCGTGAATACTCTCGTTCAGGGTCGATGATGATAACATCTGCATCCGAAGAAAGAACCTGATTGATGATTTCTCCCTTTGCTGCAAATGACTTACCGCCACCGGATACACCGAGAATAAAGGAATTACCATTCAAAAGCTGCTTACGGTCTGCGATAATCATATTTTTGCTGATAACATTCTGACCGTAATAGATACCGTTTTCGTGGAAAATATCCTGCACCCTGAATGGGATAAATACTGAAAGGCTCTCTGTTGTAAGTGTTCTGAACGCATCAATCTTTCTTGTTCCAAACGGCATTACCGTATTGAGTCCATCTACCTGCTGAAATCTCAGTGTTGCAAACTGGCAAAGATGTTTTCTTGCCGTGGTAAGCAATGCTTCCGTATCATTCTCAAGCTGTTCTTTGCTGTCTGCTGTAATAACCATCGTGATAACAGCGAACATCATTCTCTGGTCACGGGTTGTAAGGTCATCGAGGAACTCTTTCATTTCTTTCTTCTGCTGCTCCATATCATACGGAACAGTTGCAGAGAAGTTATTATTGGCATTCTGCCTACGCTGCCAGTTCGTGATATTGGTTTCCACACCAAGCAGACGGTTCTCTGCTTCCTTTACTGCTTCATCAGTCGGAACGGGAACAATATCAATGGACATCATCAGATTTCTGTTCATATCCGTAAGTTCCGCTACCATACTGTCCTTGATATAGGACGCATATTCACGAAGAAAAAGGACTCTTCCATAACGGTTTCCCATCTTGAAATAGTCCTTTTCAAATTCCATTGTGTCAGGGCAGATATAATCCTTAAAATCGTGTCCTTTTTTTCTTGTTTCCTTAATATCAAAATGAAAAGAACTTTCCTCTCCCACACGATAAAAGTCATGGAAAATACGAAGTCTTTCGTCTGTTTCCAGTTCCACGCATTTACTTCCGAGCCTGCCAAAATGAGCAATCAAATCTGCACCGACACGGGCAAAATAAGTTCTTGCGTCCTCCACACTCTTTTTGTTGATGGAAATGGTAATATACTTATCCTGAACAATGGAGTTTGCACCCGTTGCCTTATCAAGAAGCATTTTGTTGTATTCCTCTCGATACTCGTCCAGATTATCTCCGGTTGTCGGAATAAGGATTGTCTGCTCAAAATCCAGTCTGTTGAGCCGACGGTTATTGATTGTAATTTTTGTCGTTGCACCACTGTCAAGGGAGTTCAGAAGTTCGGAATATTCAAGGAACATCGCTTCCTTATCCTCACGGCTTGCCACCGCATAGTTAATATCTGTAAAACGATAAGTCTTTGAATATTTATCCTTTCCCACTTTGAAAATGCCATCATCAAAGATAGCTGCTACGGGAATCACGTCCTGCACACCTTTCGGTACAACAAATTTTTCTTTATCCTGCTTAAACAGGTTCATAAGAGTCTTAATCATTTGACTTCAATACCTCCTTCTGCTTCTGTTCAATGCTTGGCTTCATCAGTTCGTAATACACATTGGTGGAATGAAATACCAACTTCTTCGGCATTAAAAACTCCGATTTTATCCACGCATAGATTGCTTTTTCTGCGGTCATACCGTTGTACTTCACAAAGCCAAGTGCCGCAAACGGGGCAGCACCCAAAATGCACACCCACGATACGGTTTCCGTGCCAACATACGGTCTAAGCAAGAAATACAGTCCTACCGCAACGCCACAAGCGAGAACAGAAAAAATAAACTGTCTGAGCGACAGTCCAAAAAACATTGACTCTGTATAATTTCTGATTTCTCGGTTAATTTTTACTTCCATATCTGTTTCCTTTCCTGCGGTTTCGGTCTTTCTCCCTCACGCATTTATCATTCAGGCAAAAGACTTTGCCTTTCCGTTTACCGCCATAGTAAACACATTTCTTACAATTTCTTTGGTTCATCTCAAAATCTCTCCTTAAAGTCCCATCATCTCTCGGATAATACGGTCAGACATTTTCACTGCACCGACAAGAACAAGCATATTAAATACCAGTTCCCCGATATATGCCCACACTTGCGTAACTGCTGCTGCGTCAGGATTCACTACTGGCGGCGATGAAGCAAATACGGAGAAAATAATACAAGCAAGTACGATGACTGCTCCTTCAAGCAGAACTGCACAATAGCTCTTGATAAAACTTTTCCCTACATTCTGTGTCGGTTCTCCTGCAAATGTGGAAAGTGGTATCGGTGCAAGTGCTGTGTACATATACAGTTTGAAAAATCGTCCGTACACCGTCATTATCAAAATGAACGAAAGCACTGTGATAAATAATCCTCCGATAAGCGTTACCGCCCACAATGGAATGCTCTCGAAAAATCCGCAGTCCTCTATGGTCGTTACCATCTCTGCGGGCAAGGTCGTCTGTTCCGGAGTTCCAAATCCGGCAGCATTCATAATGGTTGAAATCGTACCCTGCACGATATTAAATAGTGCAAGCATAAGTTCCATTCCGTATGTGATAACACCTTTCGCCAGTGCAAAACGAACAAAGAGCTTTAAAGCGTGTTCCGGTTTCTTCACATCTGTAAAACTTCCGCAGGTCTTTACCATACCTATCACAAAAAACAATACAAGCAATGCAAGCCCGATAGCCTGAACTGCACCGTTGATGTCAACGATAACCTTCCAGATATTCCCTCCCTTAAAGTTCTGCGGTGTAGTTGTGATGAGCGTCCATATTTCCGACAGTTTTTCATTCCAAGTTTCAAGGGCATTTTCAAGATTTTGAACTACCCAGTTATCACTCATTCAAAGCACCTCCTTACAATTAAGGGGTGTACCTTAACTTGGCACACCCCTCGATAACTGTGTAACTCTTATCTTAGCCTGTGATAAGAGTAAGGATTTCTTTCGCAAAAGTGATAATGACACCACCCGCAAGAGTCAGGAAACCATTGGCTCTCTGAGAAGGGTCGTGAGATTTGAGTGAAAGACCGACCTGCACGATACCAAAGCCAAGCAAAATCATACCGATGGCACGGATAAGTCCGAAGATAAAGTCGGACAGATTGTTGACTACGGTAAGCGGGTCATTTGCTGCAAATGCAGTGGTTGTCATTCCAAGTGCCAACGCACCGACAATGACCATTGTGCAATAAGCACGGAAGCCTTTCTTAACCTTTCCGGTCATAGGCAGTTTCTTTGTTTCCTGAGTATCAGTTGCTTTTTTCTTAAAAATAGTCATAGTTGAATACCTCCAAAATTTAATTCGTTTGATTGTTTATGAACAGAGCTTCCATCTCCTCATCGGAAAGAAGTTCCCAGTTCGTTTCTTCCATTTCCTTTTCAGGAAGTGTTGCAGGGTCAATGTCCCAAATAGCAATCGAAGCAATATCTTTTGTGACTTCTCCGTGCATATAAGGACTTGCCTTTCCGTCTGTGGTAAGTGCCACATTCGGGTGTTTCATAATGTCATATTTGAAATCCATAATGGGTCTTTCCCCACGGATAAATAAAATAGCGTACTGATTATCAAGCATACGCACCTCATCAGGGGTAAGTAACTCTCTGCCGCTAATCTGATAATTGGTGGAATAGTTACCGCTTCTTCCGGTACTCTTTCCGAACGTATTAGTATCTATGGTTTCCTTACCCAACAGCTCCGACACATATTTATGGGTTGACTGCTCATTTCCACCGAGGTAAAGAAATTCATCGCAGTTACCCACAATGCTCTCCCACTGTTTTTCAAACAAGGCTTTAAGCTGTGCCAAGTTCTGTAAGATGATACTTACCGATACCCCACGGGAACGCATAACCGACAGTATCTTGTCGAAATCGTCCGGCAGTGAAACATTGGCAAATTCGTCCATCATAAAATGAACGGGCATCGGCAGACAACCGCCGTGGATATGGTCGGCTGCATAAAACAACTGCTGAAAGAGCTGTGTGTAAAGAATGGATACCAAGAAGTTGAAACTGGAGTCGTTATCCGGTATCAGTGCAAACAGTGCCACTTTTTTCTCTCCGAGTGACTGCAAATCCAGTTCATCAGCAGAAGTAAGAGCAGCAAGACTTTCCAAGTTAAACTTTTCAAGCCTTGCTGCAAGGGTTATCTGTATGGATTTTAATGTTTTGGAAGAACCGGAATGATAAGAGTGGTAATACTTCAAAGCAATGTGGTCAGGATTATCTATCATCAAATCCGAAAACAGATTGTCAAGCGGAGAAGGACTTGGGTCGTCCTCGTCCTCAATCGCCCCGGCTCTTAACATTTCCATTACCATTGCAAAATTCTGTTCTTCTGGCGGTGCTTCATAGTGCAGATAAAATACAAGTGCAAGCAGAAGCATTGACGCTGCCGTATCCCAAAACGGGTCATTGCTCTGTGAACCTTTCGGAGTGGTACTCTTGAAAAGATTTGTCACAAGTTTCTGCACATCATTGTCATTCTGCAAATAGACAAACGGATTGTAACAATGGCTTTTCTCCATTGAAATCAAATCAAGCACACGCACTTCGTAACCCTTCTTCTCAAGAAGATGTCCCGTATCTCGCAGGATTTCCCCTTTCGGGTCTAATATCACATAACTGTTTCTGGCAGCGTTCATAATATTAGGCTTTGCATAAAATCTTGTCTTACCTGCACCGGAGCCGCCGCACACAAGCGTATTCAGATTTCGTCTGTGCTTCTTGGCATTAAGCCCAATGCACACATTCTGAGTCATCAGCTTATTTTCTGACAGCGGCTTTTGTCGGTATTTCTTATCAATGGCTCTGACATTGCCCCATTTGGCAGAACCGTGTTCCTCTCGCCTGCGGTAATTCTTTCTTGTCGAAAAGTAAATCCCGATACCCATTCCATAGCACAAAAGCAAAATGAGGACAGTTTTCAGACTGTCCTCACATAATTTTATGGAAAATGGATTATCAAAGAGTGTCGCAAGATTGGCTGCTATCTCCGGCAACCCTCCGCTTATGGAAGGTGCAATCAGAAGTGCCAGCCATATGACCGGAACGATACCGACAATGGATAAAATAATGGCAGTCTGCCTGTCATTATCTCGCTTCATCTGAACGTTTCCTTTCAATTACTTTGAACTTTTTCAATGGGGCATTTCCGACTTTTACAAGCAGGTCGTCTACTGCATCTGCGGACTTGCCTTCCTCCATCAACTTTGTTTTCTCATCGTTTAAGGAGCGAATGACAACACCGTGTTCGTAATCGTCCAAAGCAATGTGGTAGAGTTTTTCTTTTTCCATATCTGCCCTCCATTATCTCTCATAGTCCTTTGAACGCTCCTGCTTCTTGCGGAACATTTCATCAGAGATATGACTGTGAATTTCTGCCATTGCATTTCGGGTCTTGGAAAGCTCCGCACGGATTTCTTTCGGCTCTTTGGAAGCCAATCCCTCCGGAATGCGGTTAATTGCAAAATTCTGTGTATCTACTCCATACTTCTTGCAAAGCATATATCCGATACACACTGCCTGAAAGCCCATATCCCTGCGGCTGTAACTTTCGCTGTTGATGGAAAGCTGTGCGTGTCCAAGTTCCTGAGCCACACACTGAGCAACTGCTACGCTGTCGCCCACATTACGCTTCACATACAAGGTCTGCTTTTCATTATTATAGAAAGCTGCCATATTCGGATACGGAAGTTCATCGGTTGACGCAACCTCCACCGGAGATACATCAAGCATTGTCGTGATAAGTGCTTTCGGGTCACGGTTTGCTGATACCGCCGGAGCTTTTCTTCCATTTGTCTGCGTAACATCAAATACCTTTTTGACATTGTAGGAAATACCCGGAGAACCATCTGCTCTTGTGTATTCCACTGGTTCAAGGATAGAAATACTCTTTGCCCCTTTGGTAATCTTCACATTGTCCTTACCCCAATCATCAAAATCTTTAAGCTGTGTCGCCTGCGGATACTGACTGTAAATAAGGAGAGCATTTGCTGCGGAATATCTGTCCATTCGACTCTGCGTATCAAGAAAACTCTTGAATTTCTCAGGGTCACTCACAATCTCACGGGCAGCGTCGTCAATCATCTGATAGACCTTTTCTTTTTCTGCTCGCTTCTTTTCCGCATACTCCTCTTTGGATAATCTCGGCTGATTACCGCCAGCCTTTGCGGGTTTGAAATCATTTGTCATAGTGAATTACCTCTCTTTTGTTTTGGTTTTCTTCTTCGGCTGACGGTGTACCGTCTGACCGTTTTTCTGCTGCGGCTTCTTGCCGTCTTTCTTAACCTCCGGCTCTTTACGCTCTGCTTCTTTTTGCTGTTTTGCCTGTGCCTTGTAGCGGTCAAGTTTCTCTTTGACCGATGGCTTTTCCACTGGCTTTGCAACACCCTTATCAGATTGCGTTTCTACCGGCTCTGAGTTTTGCCTTGACAGAGGGCTTTTGTCTGTTTTGGCGACTGAGGGGTTTGCGTTTGCTCGCTCCTCTTTCTGCATTGGATTTCTGACCGCTTCTTCCATAATGATTTCACTCTTGGATTTAGTCGGCTTTTCTTTTTCAACCGCTTCACGGTCTGCGATAGCTTTCTCTGCTTCACTGACAATCGAAGCCTTATCCACCTTGCCAAGTTCAAATCTTTCAACGATACGCTGAATTTTAGAAGCGTCCTCTGCTCTTGCGATAATATCTACCGGAGCATTCTCTCCCTTTGTGTTCTTATCTCTGAGGACACAATAAAGAACGCCATAGCGTTTTGCCTGTTCGGTAAACTTCTTCAAATCCTTTTGCGGAATGGAAAAGACTTTCAGCTCCTTGCCTGACTTAATCATATTGGTAAGCCTTGCTTTGCCCTTCGTCTTTTGCTCCTGCTTCAGAACCGATACCAAAAGCAATGCGATATTCTTCGCCGCCGAACCGCTTAATCTTGCAGCAACTTCAAATCCTTCAAGCGAAAGCCTGACGACCTGCTCTGCTGCGTCACCACCGTTGTTCATAGCGTGATTTCTCCTTTCTCTGCTGTTTTTGTTCCTCTGTTTCGATATGCTCAAGGTTTTCTTCCATAACCTTTGACCTCTCCGCAATATCCTCGCAGAGTTTTACTTCCCGTCGGAGTTTTTTCAATTCTCCATTGATAGAAGCGATTTCATCTTTTGCCGCCTGAAGCTGACCATCATCAATATTTGTTCTTATCTTTTTTCGGAGATGTGTTCTTCCGGCAATCAGATTTTTCATCTGCTCCTCTAAGGAAGTCTTATATGAAAAAAGCTGTTCGTCCGTGGAAATATTTTCTCGTCCGAGCAGCCTTACTTCATCAGTAATCTTATCGAGCTTCATCAAATCATCTTTCAAGAGATAATGAAGCCTTGCGTTATTCTGTTTCTTATACTTTGGCAGATAACCGAGTCTATAACAGTAATACAGATACAGCCCATAAAGTCCGCCTTTCTTTTTCAGCTTCTGCCCTCTGGTCTGCATACGGTACTGTCTTGGTTTATAAGTTGCCCTCTGGAACGGCTCAATCTCTGCCCATCTGTTACGATTTTCTTTGATACGCTCTACAATCCGGTCATTGGTATAATCTGCTCCGAGATTTTTCAGTCGTATCGGCTTATCGTATCCCTTTGGAATGACCGTCCAGTATTTTCGGCTTGGACTCAGGTTATAGGCATATCCCATTTCCTTGAGTGCAAACTGAAATTCTTTCAGGGTCTTGCTGTGATCGATAGCATAATCAATCGCTTCTTTTGCAACCGAGTAACGTGTCGGCATACCTGCCTTTTCTTTCATCGTCAGATAATCCGACTGCTTACTGCGGTTCGGATTCGGGTCATAGTAAAGTCCATACTTCTCACAAATCCTGTCTGCAACTTTTCGGAATTTGAACCACGCTTTTTCCTCTCCCCACAAATGTTTGCCATCGACAAAAGAAATAGAATTGATGACAAAATGACAGTGCAGGTGCTTTGTGTTCAGGTGGGTTGTCACAACGACCTGAAATCTTTTGCCCCACACTTCATTTGCAAACTCCATTCCGATTTTCTGTGCCATCTCAGGAGATATATCTATTTCCTTGAAACTCAAATATCCGTGATAGGCTTGGATACCGTCTGTCTTTTGGTACTGTTCCTTAACCGTTATGAACTGGTCACGGGCAATCGCCACATTACAGTTGATACCCTCAACATAAAATTCTCGCTCTGTTTTTTCTTCGTCCTTTGCATAAGCAATAACATCTGCAAGAGCCTGATACTGTTCCGGCGAAAACTCCCTTTTGATTTTTGCAGAAGTCTTTTCGGGATTGGTCGCATAGTCAATGACCTGACCGAGCCTTTCTGTTACCGACCACAACTTTGTTACTGCCATTTCATTTCGCTCTGATTTGGACGAAGATATGTCCTCTCAATCTCTGACTGGAACTTATTCCACTTCACAGCTTCATTCTTCAGCATAGGTGCGTCAATGAAACCAAGCGTATTAGCTTTAGCCGCAAGCTGATTGATGTTATTACCGATAGAGGAAAGTTCCCTCATCACATCATAGAAGCGGTCATCGGGTTTCTCTTTCGGTTCGTAACCTCTGATAAGCAAACGGATAAGTCCTGCTTCGGAAAGACAAGCCTTCTTTGCCTTTGCTGCCAAGTCCTGTGCTTCCTTGCGGTTAAAGCGTACAATCTTCTGAATGTTTCTCTTTCTCATAATCGGTATCTTCCTTTCTCTTTACTCTGCAATCTTTGTTAATCTGGAATAAGCACATCATCGTAACGCCAAGACAACTGCCGAGCAGTGTTCCGGCGGCGATAAGTAATAACTCTCTCAAATCAAGTTCTCCTTTCTCACGGGGTATTAGGGGCAACCCCTAACGAGCCTTTTACCGTTTGGGAAACTGTGTTTATCCAAATGGTCTGCTCGCTAAGAATAAACATCTCCTCCGGGTTGCCCCGTTCTCAGGCTACTATCTCTCATAATCCTTTGATTTCGGCTTAAAAGGTTCAGCCACGATATTGCCGCCCACTTCCTTAGAAAAGCGTTCAGGATACTTGAACTGTTCCTTATACTTCTTTATCATATCGTCCGGCAAGCTCTGAAAGCTCTCACTCTCAGGCGGTGCATAACAGATAAAGAACTTGCCGCAGATAATATCAACCATCTCTTTCTTATCGTTGTCCTGCACATAAACAGCACGATTAAGCGGAAGTCCTCTTACCTTTCCTTCCTCATTACAGATGATTGCAACGTCATCATCAAAGGGCATATATTCCTCAATATCCCCGCCGACAACCTCCTGCATTGCTTCCAGACTGTCGTCAATTTCAATTTCTTTTGGATACTTTTCCGGTTCTACCAAGAGAACTTTAATCTTAGAATCATTCATCGTTCTTCATTCCTTTCGTATGTTTTCTTATTGTAAATTCCCATCTGCATACAAAGAAAATCGTTGAAGTCCTTACCTGCTTTGGGTGGCTCATCAACGATTTCATACTTGTCCGGCAGAATGATTTTTAAGGTCTGTGCTGCCTTTCTGCCCGCTATGTCATTATCAAAATGGATACGGATTTTCCTGACAGACGGGTTGCTGCCAAGATATTTTTCCAGTGCAATCGGTACTTTGCTGTCCTCTATTTTCTTTGCCGGAGAATATACACCGGACAGCGAAACAAAGCTCATTTCTTTCCAGTCCTGCCCGTTCAACTTCGCAAGGGTGGCATAGGATAACAAGTCAATGGCACACTCAAAGAGGTGTACTTCCTCCAAGTTTTCCTTACCAAGCCGAAAAGAATAATCTTTTTTACTGCCACTACAATCGCCCATAATCCTACGCTTATTCGTGGAACGGTAGGCTGCATATTTCGGTTCTTTCTTCTCGTCATAGCCTACGAACACAACATTGTGATATGGCAGACTCTCAAAGATAAGGTCATTGGCAATACAGTAATTGATGATTTCAAAATCTATTCCTCTCCCGAAAAGGTACTCTGTAATCACTCTGTTGGAAGCACATTTTTCAGGGAGAAGAAGCGGTTTGTTTTCCTCTTTTGGCTGTGGCTTTTCATAGACCGGAGCCTGAATTGCTGTGTGTCCGATAATGGTTTCCACTGCTTCAAGGAAGCTGTAACCTTTGACCTTGATGAGATAATCTAAGGCACTCCTTCCGCCGATACCTCTCGACCACCATATCCATTTCCCGTTTGAAATCTTCAAACTGTCGTGGGTTCTGGTACAATAAGTGTTACCCGAAAACTTAACCAACTCATACGGTTCATAGTTTTTCAGGTAGGTTAATAAGTCCATCTGCTTCGCCTGAATGATTAACTCAGGTGCGATAAAAGGCATATCGACCACCGCCTTCCTGTTTATCTCTCATACGATTTCTCCTTTCTACCGCCGACTGCTTCGCCCTCGTCAGGCTCTCCGCTGACAATCTCATTTTCTTTTTTATCCATATTGAGCAGGATATTCAGCTCATCAAGTCGGGCAGTTTTTGCCCTCAGTTCTTCCTCTTTCGCAAACGGCTTTTCAATTTCCTGCTTCGCTGTTTCAAACTGCTTCTCCGTATTTTCAAGACTGTTTTTCGTATCAGCAAGTGTTTCCTCAAAGCGTTCAATGCCGTTATCTATTCTCACGATATTACCGTGAGCGTCATCACCAAGCGGTACATCTCTGCTCGTTTCGCCTTTCAGCTTCACAACATAATTACGCTGCACCGTATCAAAATACAGTTCCATTTGAAAGCCACGGTACTCGCCAAGTGGTATCGCATCAGGACTGTTCATTGACTTGCAGGCATTGATGATTGCCTGACCTGCTTCGGCTTTTTCGGAATAAGAAACACCCGATACCATCATTCCAAGCGGCTGCTCGTCTATCGGTTTCGGGTGTAATTTTGCTGTTTCAACATCTTTTGTAAGTCCCTCCATACGGGATTTTAAGTAAGCAATCTGTTGTGGGTAGAACTTGATGACCTTATCCTCCAGTCCGTATTTCTCTGATAAGAAATTGGATTTTAACATCTTCAGCTTCTGCACCTGAATGTCTAAGTCCATCTTCTCTTTGATATACGGATTGCCTGTTGCAAGCATTTTTATCTCTGCATAGGACAATGCGGTTTCATCAATATCCTCTGCCGACCTGACCGGAGATTTGCTCGTCATAATCTGACTTGCGAACTTCTGCTTACCTTCTACAAGCTGATAGAGGTATGCGTCAAAGGTCTGCTCTGTTACATAGCGGTAAATATCTACCTGCGGATTTTCATTGCCCTGACGGACAATTCTACCGGAACGCTGCTCCAAATCAGTCGGTCATTTTTTGCGGACAGTTCATACATGCTATCCTTTTCTGTTCTCTGCTCCTGCGTTTGCTCTCGTTTGATTTCTCCCTCCGTATCTTCTTGGCACAAGCAGGACAATACCTTGATGCACCAGAGCCCGGGACATATTCAACGCCGCACACCGTACAATTTTTAGCGGGCATTGCTGCCCACCGTTTTGTAGGTATGATATGTAATTCATCGACAAAGCCGATGAATTTATAGTAAATCTTGATTTCCTGCTTCACTGTTCCGTCTGCCATCTTCTCACGCTCCGAAACAAGTATCTTGTCTATGAGTGCGTTTATAACTGTTGCATCCAGTTCTTTTAAGCCTTGATAATTTCGGATAAGGGCGAGGAAGTCACGGATTCCCCGTGATTTCTCGTAGCTTTCATTAAGAGTTTCCGTCACCTCTTTCAGCCTTGCTTCAATTTCAAGCTGCTCTTTCTGGTATTTCCCCGACATCATCTCAAAATTCCGCTCGGTAATACGCTCCATGACCTTATCCTCGTAGAGAGAGGAAAACAGCCTGTCCAGTTCCGCAAGGCGTTTGTTCAGCTTCTTACGTTCTTTCTCTAATGCTTTCGCCCTGCTCTGGTCTGTTTCCGTGAGCCGCTTTTCTATGGCCCTGACCGCCTTTTCATCATTCACTGCCATATCCGCAAAACAGTTGATGTCGGCAAGAACGGCATTGAATAAATCCCTTGCTTCTATATTGTGGGCACTACACTCGCTTCTTCCGTTTCTTGCATAATTATTACATGAATACTGTACACAGTCGATAATCTCTGGGCGTTTCCTCCTGTGTACGTTCATTGCCCGCAGAGCACATCCGCAGTCCACACACTTGATAACGCCTGCAAAAATATTTACAAATCCTCCCTTGTTCTGTGGAAGCCTACGACTTGTAATAAGCTGTTGGACAATATCAAATTCCTCCTGCGTGACTATTCCCTCATGGGTATTGGGTATCACTTCCCATTCTTCGGGCAGCTTAGAGGGGCGTTTCTTGCTTTTCATATTGGCGGCAATCCGTTTGTAGCCTACAAGATTTCCCGCATATATCGGGCTTCTTAAAATGCTCCTCACGCTGTTCCCACTCCAAATATAGCGTTTGTCCTCGTTCCCCTCAAAATGACGTTCAAAGCCTGTTTCGCCACGCTCCGCCGCATAAGCGGCAGGGCGTAGGATATGCTGTTTATTAAGATGTCTGCAAATTTTGGCAACTCCATTCCCTTTTAATGCAAGGTCGAATATCTCTTTTACAACATGTGCCACTTTATCATCTATCAGCAGATGGTTGTGGTCGGCAGGGTCTTTGATATAGCCATAAGGGGCGGTAGTTCCCATGAATTTCCCCTGTTGAAACCTCGCCCGATATGCCGATTTTATCTTAACAGATATGTCAGCGGCATACATTTCGTTTAAAATGTTGCGGAAAGGCGTGATGTCCATAGCAGATTTATTCAAGGTATCTACGCCGTCATTGACCGCTATATACCTCACGTTATGCTCTGGGAAGAAAACTTCCAGATATAACCCACAATCAAGATAGTTTCTCCCCAGACGGGATAAATCTTTCGTAATCACGCAGTTTATCAGACCGCTTTCAATGTCTTTTATCATATTCTGGAAACTTGGTCTTTGGAAATTTGTACCAGAATAACCATCGTCCACATACGTTTTTGCTATGTGCCATCCCTGCTTTTTCACATAATCCGTGAGGATGGATTTCTGTGTCGCAATGCTCGCACTCTCGTTATCCGTACCATCGTCTTTAGATAAGCGGCAATAAATGCCGACTAAATAGATTTTCTTTTCTTCTTTGATTCCTGCCATACTGTAAAACCTCCGTATCTGTCCTATCTGTTTTCATGTCCCATTGCGTACATTCTAAGCGGACAGCCCCTCATTGTCGAAGGTGTCGCCCTCGGCAATCTTCTTCCGAATATCCTCGGAGATAATCGGGACAAACGCTTCTGTAACGGTCTGTGTGCCGACATATTCACGGCTGATTATCATCTGCACTGGTGCTTTTGGCACGATACGCTTTCTCTTTTTATCTGCTTTCTTATCCTCGCCCATACTTAAATCTTCCTTTCCAGACAGGGCAGGGAAGAGTTTGGAAATGTCCCCGCCCTGCCAATCAGATACCATTAATCCTCGCTGTTTAATTCTTTCTGTAATGCTTTAAGGAGTGCCGCCGCTTCATCAGCGTTCAGCGTGATTCCCTTGCCGCACTTTTCACGGTTCGGGGAAAAGCTGCGGATGTCATACTTCGGCTCTTTCCCATTCCATGAAATGAGATTGATTTCCTTTGTGTAGCCACTGTCGCCCGTAGACAATACTGCGATTTCCTTTACGATTTCATACTGGATTTCTCTCATTCTCCATACCTCAACTCTCTGTATTTACTTCCCGAAAAAAGAAGATTAGCGGCTGTCACGGTTGCGTTTCCTCTGCAACTCACGCTCCAAAAGTTTGATGATGGTTTCCTCCATCTGCTTCGGCGTTGTGTTCTTCGGAAAGTATTTTTTCAGCTTGCTTGTGTTGATTTTCAAGGTTTCTTTCTGGTTGCCCTTTTCCTCCGTCATAATCGCAAATATCGTATCCATGTCAAGCCGCCCGCTCTGGCTTAACTGTTTCATCCGCTGTGCCTGTGAGAGTGAGGGCGTTGCTTCTTCGCTCTCCATCGTGGCAAAGAGGTTTTCCTGCTCGTCTTTCTTCAAGAAGGACAGTTCCACCGCAGGCGTGAGGGCGATTTTCCCCTCGTCCACCATCTGCAAAATCGGCGGTATCAGTTCCGTCAGGCGGATAAAACGCTGCACGGTCATCCTGCCCACGCCGAAGCCCTGTGCCACCTTGTCGTCCGTCCGCAACTTCGTCACAACTTGTGACGAGGTTAAGTCTGTGCGGAAACCCTGCCGCTTCATGGCTTCGGATTTCATCTTGTAAGCAAACGCCCGCTCCGATGGCAGGATATTCTCACGCTGCAAATTGCTGTCTACAAGGGTGATGATGGCTCGGTCACGGTCTAAGGGCAGGACAAACGCAGGCACGGTATTTATCCCTGCAAGTTCAGAAGCACGGACACGCCGCTGTCCTGCAATCACTTCATAACCGTCCCCGTCCTCTTTCGGGCGTGTGATTATCGGCGTGACAATGCCAAATTCCTTGATGCTTTCCGCTAACTCTGACAGTGTTTCATCTTCTGCCACATGAAACGGATTGTCGGGGAACGGGTACAAGTCTTTGGTCTTTAACACCTTAAAATCCTGTTTCTTCATTCACATATCTACCTTTCTTTCGCTCTGCTTCTATGATTTTTCTGCAATTCTTCCAACACTTCGGGCGGTATTTTTGACAGCAGCCGCCCCATCTGCTCGTTGGTTCTCTGCAATTCAAATATCTTCTGATTCGCTTTCTGCACCTTTAGTTCCTGCTCGTACTTTTCATCACGCATACGCCCCGCATAGTCTGATTCCTGCCCAATTCTCTCTTTCAAACTGTCGATATACGCCTGCTGTTTCCCGATTTCCTTAGAGAATTTCTCCACGTCTGGCAGCCATGCAGAGAGTAAATCTAACGCTTTATCCCTTTTCTTCCCTGCGTTAAAGGCGTTGATGTCGGATAGGGCAGACACGATTTCTTCATACTGTTTATCAAGCCTGCCGCCTAATTTATAGAGCCATGTGGGGACGTGTTTCCGCTTGGTTTCCATTGAGGACTGCCCCCGTTCAAGCTGATTCCACCGTGAGGACATCCGCTCATGGTAGGCGGTCTGCCACTCGGATAATGATTTCTGGTTGCCTAAGATAGCTTTCGCTGACAGCTTATTGTCTGGCGTAATCGGCACAAAGCAGAGGTGCATATGGGGCGTTCTCTCGTCCATATGGACGACAGCGGAGAGGATATTCTGCTTTCCAACACGCTCCGAAATGAAGTCAAGAGCCGTCTGGAAATACGCTTTTTGTTCTTCGGGCGGTAACTGGTTCATAAATTCTGGTGAAGCTGTGATGAGCGTTTCCACCATCATCACGCTGTCTTTCCTTGTCCTGCACCCCGCTTCGGCTACCATGCGGTTAATCTCTTTCTTGTAGGTGTACTTTGGTGGTGCTATGAGATGGTAATTGTTTTTAGAGCGTTCCATATCTATATCTGGGTTGCTTTTGTAGGCTTCTTTCTTCCGCTCGTTGTGGCGTTCACAAGCCGCAACGCCGCCCGCTTTTCGTTTCTGGAAACGCAGGATTGCATAAGGCATAGGCGGATTCCTCCTTTCTTTCGGCGGGTGACCGTCCTTTGGGGTGACAGCGGTGACGGTGGTGACAGCAGTTTTGGGATACCCCCTGCCGACTGCCGCAACTGTCACCCTCACCCCCTGCATGACGGTCATGTCGATGATGACGGTGTTTTTGGGATACCCCCCTCGCAAGAGCCGTCACCGTCATGCCGCCATTCTTTTATCCGAAGCCGTAAGGCGTAGGATAGCAGGGCACAGCCCTGCCTTAAGGGAGTCCAGAGGGAACGTCTGGCACACGACTTTGCAGGGCAAAGTGTAGTGTGTTACACCCTGTAAACGCAGTCGGAAAAATCGGAATGATTTTTCTGACCGCAGGGGTGGTTTTACACGACCGAAAAGGGCGAGTAAATCTCACGCCTGCATTTTGCGTTTACGGGGTGTTCTCCCGTAGGGATGACAGCGGCAGGGTATCCTAAAATCACTGTCACCACCGTCACTGCTGTCACCCGCAGGGCAGAGCCGCCAGCTTTACATGGCTTTAAGCGTCAATGACAGTAACAGGGGGGTATCCTAATATCGCTGTCACCACCATCACCGCTGTCACCCGCCCTCCTTGCAAGGGCAATCCGCCTGCCGTCTTTCCTGCGGCTGTACTGGTAGCAGATACGGTTCTCGCTTAAAAATGTGGTGCGGTATTCATTCAGCCATTTCGTAATCACCGTGGGTATGGTTTCCGTTTCCCCCATAGCGGCTAACAGTTCCGTTGCCGTGCCTATCCATTCTTCCTTATCCCTCATAAAATCCACCAACCGAAAAAGGACATCTGGTATCGTTTCTTTCGCAAGCTGCTCCTGCGTTTTCCGCTCCACAAGCTCCCAACGGCAATCACGGAAACGCAGCGTGTATTCCTGATAAGGCGTGTCCCTGCCCGTCACATACAGCTTGGCGGTGTCAGACGCACGTTTCTCCTTTTCCAGAACAAAGGTAGCGTCCGCACTCCCCGTTAATCCTGTCGTCCCAGACACCTTGTTGAACACGTCGCTGTCATTCTGCTTTCGGATGTGGTGTACGACAATGACCGCCAGAGAGTGCCTGTCGGCAAAGTCTTTGATGAGGGAGATGTCCCCATAGTCGCTTGCATAGGCATTGTCTTTTGAAGCTGTACGGACTTTCTGCAAGGTATCAATGACAATGAGCCTGCTGTCTGGGTAATCTTTCAGATAATCTTCAAGCTGCACGATAAGACCGTCTGACAGCTTGCAGCTTGCCACGGCAAAGTGGAGCCGCCCGCTTGCTTCGTCCGTCAAACGAAATAACCTGTCCTGTATGCGGCAGAACGTGTCCTCAAGGCAGAGGTAAAGCACATCGCCCTCCATTGTCGGCATATCCCATAAAGGGATTCCCTGCGACACGCATAAGCATAGCTTCAGCATGAGCCAGCTTTTGCCTATCTTCTGTGAGCCGCAGAACAGCGATAAGCCTGTCGGGATAAGGCTGTCCACCACAAAGGATGGTTTCTCAAGCGGTTCATAAAGGAGCGTTTCGGCGTTGACTGTCTGTAACTTCTGCATGGCTTTCCTCCTTTCGGGCGGTGTCTTTGTTTTCGTTGCACATAGGCGTTGACCTCCTTAAAAATAGATTTACTCCCACGGAAAAAAGTGAGAGTATGTAATGCCGCCAATCCCACACAAATAAAAAACAGATTTCTTTTTCGGGCGGTGTCGGTCACGGTTGGAGATATTTCTTCAATTTCCGCCTTTACTTTCTCCTTTGCAATCGCAACAGATTTCTGTATTGCCGAAGCGGTGCAATGCTCCATAGCGGCGATTTGGTAAAAATTGAACTCATACTCGTAGTAGAGCAGGAAACGCCGCCTTTGTATCTCTGGAAGGCTCCCAACCGCCTTATAGAGCGTTTCATTCCGTTCTTCCTCAACCATGCGTTCATCAAGGCTCTTAGGCACACGCAACGCCCGTCTGTAAAGGGTTTCGTCCCATACCTCGTTAAACTCCCTGTGCCGCTCGTCCCATTAGAAAAGATTCCTGTTCCTGCGCTCCATCTGCCGAAACTCCATAAAGAACTGTTCCGACACTTCCAACTCGTGGGATTTGCCCTGCCCGTCCTTAAAGCTGATAAAATACCTTGTGCCGCTTTCCGTGGATTCCTCCCGAAGCGTGTATGCCTTAACCCTGTATGCCATCCTGTTGTCCTCCTGCAAAAAATGAGTGAGGGGATTTCCATCCCTCACCCAGTAGCCCGCAGGATGGCAGGCTGTTTTAGAAGCTATAAAATTTTCCGCAGCTTCTTCCGCAGATGGTCTAACCTCGCATAGATGGCACCAGTCGTCAAATGCACAAGCGGGGCAATCTCCTTTGTGGAATACCCCTGCATTTTCAGCAGGACGATTTTCAAGGTACGCCCGTCCACCGTGACTAATACTTGATAGAGATTTTCGCTCTCAATCTCTTCCAGTAACTCCGCAACCGTACCCACTTCCGCCTGCCGCTCCCTGCCTGCCATGTCCTCAAGATATTCCGCAACGTCATTCGTCCATCGGTAAAACCGCCTGTTGGAATTGAAGTCTGCCCTGTCCGCCATGCGTATCTGCTCAATGGTCGCTTCATCAACGCCGCACTCACGCAGCAGCTTTTCCTCCGCTTCTTTCCAGATACGCCATTTCCTGTCCTCCCGTCCGTGGTTGTATGCCATTCTTACTTCCTCCAATCAGAATTGATTGAGAGGGCAGAGAAAAGCCCCCTCATCTTCCCAAAGGAAAAAACAAGGGGGCTGAACGCTTTAAATTTTAATTTTCTATTATCTTTCTTAGTTTTATTAGGATTCTGGCTTTGCGTTTGTTTACAACGCTCTGGGTTATGCCCAACCTCGCCCCGACTTCACGCTCGGAAAGTCCGTCAAAAAAGATTGCCTGTATCAGCTCCTGTTCACTATCCGACAGCAAAGGCAGGGCGGCTTTCAGCCTGTCCACCATGACCGCATTGACAACGGTTTCTGCAATGTCCACCGCTTCATCAGTGATAAAGTCCAGAGGATTCCCCTCGCTGTCCGTAAATCCGTCGAGAGATAGCAGTCTATTCTTTGTATCTAATTTTTGCAGATAACGCCACCGTTCCTTGTCACGGTAGAAGTCTGTGTATTGCTCCCTCACGACTTCAAGCAGACAGCCTTGAATGGGGATAAACAGCTTGTCCATATAGGTCTGGTCGGATTCCCTGCAACGGCAGAACTCCGTGTAGGATAATTCCACATAGCCGCCACTTTCTCTGATATATACCTTTCTTGGTGCATATTTCACCATAAATACCTCCCATCTGAATTTTTGAAATGTAAAAAATCCAGATGGAGAGGCGGAGAACGACACCGCATATCAGAAACAGCCCTACGGCACTTTCCAACAAAAATCGACAAAAGAAAAACCGCAAAGGCTCTGTGACCTTTACGGTTATAGGAAATAGTAATTCTATTGTATGGAGATTGTACTTCTACTTTCAAGGTGAGAAGTACCGTTGCACTGGCAGAAATTTTTTTAACTGGTTTCCTGCCGTTCTCTGATATGCTATGTATTGATAAATTTTGCTTCGTATGAGCAGATAGATAACTGCCCGAAAAAAGGACATAAAAAAATCCCTCCAAATTTAAAAACAAATTCAGAGGGTAATTTAGGGTATAACAAAATAACCCACCCGAATATCGTTTTTTTTATTTGGTGAGTTTGTTCTTTCAAATACGAAACAAAAAGAGCCGATGATTCGTGAATTGTTCCACAATTTCATCGGCTCTGCGTCTTAAGCGTCTGGCTCTTTGATGACAGTTATCTTCAAGTTGTCAACTTTAATCAATCTTTCTTGTCTGCATTTTGGACAATAAAGGGGATAATTCTCCAAAACAGTGTCCTTCCTAATTTTATTACGGGTTTTGCTCCCACAAACAGGACACAATATCCATTCGCATTTCATCATAATTAGTCTCTAATCCTTTCAAATCTCATTTTATATGACTTTTGCAAGCTGTTAAGCTAACTTGTGGAACATATGCCGAACCTTATCTATACGGCTATTCGGGCGGCGGGGTTGGCAAATAAATTTACCAATAGCTGGCTGGTATCCTTTTAACTCTGTCAAGCAGACTCCCTGCCCATTTGTGAAATAAGTTAAATCGTTCCTGTATTCTTGAATACATCTAGCAGGGATTTCTCCTTTCAGAATGACCTCGTCATTCTTTATCTGAGTACTTACAATATCTGCACAATACCTTGGAGCATCATGATACGCCCGTGAGAGATATTCCTGCGGTGCATAAATTTCAAAGTGGAGATATGGCTCTAATAGTTCTGTCCCTGCTTTTTTTAAAGCCTGCTCCAATACGATAGGGGAAAGCAGCCGAAAGTCTGCGGGGGTACTTACAGGACTATAATACAATCCATATTCAAAACAGATTTTACAGTCTGTCACTTTCCATCCATACAGCCCCTGCTCGCAGCCATAAAGAACCCCCTCCATAACCGCATTTTGGAACGATTGATTTAAATATCCAAGTGAAACTCTGCTTTCATACTGCACTCCGCTTCCAATAGGGAGCGGCTCTATGGACAACCCGACAGAAGCCCAGAAAGGATTTGGCGGGACTTCTATGTGGATGGTATATTCTGCTTTTCTAAGCGGTCTTTCCATATATATAACAGTAGGCTCTTTTATTTCTGCCTCCACATGATATTTTTCCTCAAGGATGGCACAAATGACTTCCATCTGCACATTCCCCAAAAAAGAAAGTATAATCTCATGCGTTGTAGTATCCACATAATATTTTAAAAGAGGGTCGCCATCTGAAATTTCTGTAAGTGCCCCAAGCAATATTTCCCGCTGTTCAGATTTCTTTACTGCAATCGTTGTTTGGAGCATAGGGAGAGGATTTTCAATAAATTTTCTCTGCGGCAACAGTATTTCGTTCCCCAAAATACTGTTTAGCTGCAAAACATCATTTGGTAAAATTACAATATCACCAGAGCAGGCTGTATCGGATGAATATAATTCACCGTTTGTCGGAACACACATCTCTGTGATTTTTATTTTCTCTTTTTCAGATATTCTAATAACATCCCTCAAATGCAATGTTCCGCTATATATACGCACATAAACAAAACGCCGCCTTTTCTCTGAATATTCAATCTTAAAAACCTGCCCGCATAGTTCAGATTGACCTTCAGGCGTTGATGAATAAAATTTACTGGCAATTACTTCTATAAGCTGCCGAATCCCCAGATTGTTTTTAGCGCTTCCGTGATAAACGGGAAATAACGTTCCGTTTTGGAATCTCCTGTTTTCTTCCTGTTCCAGTTCTGACATTTTAAACGGTTTCCCTGACATATATTTCTCTAATAGTTCATCGTTTCCCATAATTACCGCATCCCACTGTTCCATATCGTCATTGTCCGTTACATTTATATGGGGATGCTGCCCAACCTTTTGCTTCACTATAATTTCCGAAGAAAGCTTTGCTTTCATTTCCCGATATACCATTGGCAAATCAATCCCCTCTTGGTCAATTTTATTGATGAAAAAAATTGTCGGAATCTTCATTATCTGTAGTGCATGAAACAGTATACGGGTCTGTGCCTGTATGCCATCCTTTGCAGAAACTAATAATACTGCTCCGTCTAATACGGATAAAGAACGGTATACTTCCGCCAAAAAATCCATATGGCCTGGCGTATCTATAATGTTGACTTTTACATCCTCCCACTGAAAAGATGTCACTGCTGTCTGGATAGTGATTCCCCTTTGACGCTCCAAATTCATTGTATCTGTCCTTGTTGTGCCTTCATCTACGCTCCCTAGTTCTGCAATTGCACCACTGGTATACAATAAACTTTCCGTTAATGTTGTCTTTCCTGCGTCAACGTGAGCCAGAATGCCTAAGTTAATTATTTTCATGTGATTTTCCTCCTATCAACACCCAAAAAAGGGCATAAAAATACCCAGTGATAAATACTCCTATCACTGGGTAAATAACTCCAATAGCCCCAAAACACTTATATGTTTTCGGGCATATAAAATTACATGATAAAAGTATTCTTAAACTGGGTACAAAAAACTAAGCCCCATATTAAAAGTGAAACGGGACTGCTACTTTTTGTTCCCACTATCAAATTGACAGTTTATTTAAGAATACCTTGCCGCATATTTATTAACTCCTTGTATAATACTGAATCTAATTATATTCCTTAACCCTTTATTTGTCAAGCTGACAAACTAAAGCAGAAAAAGCGGCAGGATTTCCCCCTGCCACTAATCATCTGTTTATGCAAAAATAATTTCCTTTTCCACAATCTCCCTCGCACAAGCCCTTATGTTATTGAGGCATCCTGTCCATTCTAAGGCGTTTTCTGCCTTTAGCTGTTCCGTTATGCCCTGTGCCTGTTTCATACCCTCTATGAGCCTTTCAAAGCGTTCCTGTGCCTGTCTGTTGATGTCGGCAAGGTAGGCGTTTAGCCTGCCGCTTGTAAGAAGATTGGTGTATGTAACTTTACGGTACTGTTTTAGATAATCTAAATGCCGTTGCCCCCAGATGCCTATTGCCTGTTCTTCTTCGGCGGGTACAGTTAAGCACGGTATCAAATAATCCCCTTGCCTTTCGTATTTGCCGCCCAGTTCCTCAAATAATGATTTTGCCATTGTCTGTTACCTCCACATTCTTTTTTATTTTGAATGTCCGCAAAATCCGTCCTACATC
>NZ_FMUW01000020.1:0-54066 GCF_900101315.1 Blautia sp. SF-50 | reverse complement strand
GTTGACAGTTGGAGAAAAAACAGATAAAGTTTTATTAAAATATAAAAGGATTATACTATATAATCAGGAAGTCTAAATTAACAAAATCTGATAAAACCCTTTGTGACTTCAGAATTTAGCATGAATGGAAGCCGATGTGCGACTCTTAATCAGGGTGTCCAGGGTTCGAACCCCTGAAGACGCACTAAAGGCACTGTTTTTGCAGATATAGAGCTGCGGGGACGGTGTTTTTTTGTTGTGTTTATTCGGGTTTCAGGGGGGATAAGGATATCTGGGCGTGAAGTGATGCGGAGTAAATGGACCGAGATGAAAATGTCGATCATCAGATAGAATCAGAATGTCTAATATAGACACCATGATTATAGGTATAGATCCTTTTAAATAAAGAAAGGATGGTATACTATGGGAGTTTGTAAGAAGATAAAAAGGAGGGCCGGGTCTTGGAAGGGACCCGGCAGAGTATGAAAAGAAAAATAAGTAATGATCTATAAGATGAAAAAGCTTTGTGCTTTATTTGATTAATAATATACCGTCAAAATGTGATGGAACTGTGAGAAGCGTTTTAAAAATTTGTGAGGAAAGTCTAAATATCTTATAAAGTCTGACAAACTGTGAAGCAGTTATTCGGTGTAGAGCCGCGTAGCGAAGCGGATTGCGAATATCCGCTTGACTCGAATCAAGTAAGTCCCCTGCGGGGGGTGCGAAAAGCAATAGCAGTCGGTGGGGCTTGTAAGAATAGAAAATTCTGAAATTTGTACAAAAATAGTGAAAATAAATAAGACTTTTTTAAGCCGATACGGTATAATAAACCATAGCATAAAAATCCGGAGGGGAAATGAACGAGGATGGATGTGGTACACATGTTATATGAACAGGTGCGGAAATTTTTCTGAGGGGTATAAATGAATATATCTATATTTTATGTCCAGCGGAAAATGTGATATCCGGAAAGATGGTTCAATTCTGAGGTATTCAGATGAAAAGGGAGGAGATGGCTATGGAGAAAGTGTTTGAGGCGATCAATGGAGTGTTCAGCTTTATCGGTCCACTGTCTGATTTTCTGTGGGAGTTCCCCACGAATTTTGACTGGTACAGCAGTATCCCGATTCTGGGAAATATATCCTTTGCGATCATACTACTTCTTGGGTCCGGGATTTTTTTCAGTTTCAGGATCGGTTTTATGCAGGTGACTTACTTTAAAAAAGGAATCAGGACCATGACGGAGAAACGTGTTGTGGAAACAGGAATTTCGCCGCTTGCATCGTTTTTTCTGAGTTCAGCTATGCGTGTAGGACCGGGAAATATCCTGGGCGTAACAGGTGCTATTGCAGTGGGTGGACCGGGGGCCCTGTTCTGGATGTGGATATCTGCGTTTTTCGGGATGGCAGTTGCATACATGGAGGGTGTCCTTGCTCAGATTTTCAAGGAGAAGAAGGACGATGAGTTCGTAGGAGGTCTTCCTTTTTATGGGAGAAAGCTTCTTGGAAATAAGGTATGGATCGGTGTTTTTCTTTCGGTATTGTATATTCTGTATGCGCTTTGCTGTCTGCCGGCACAGGGCTTTAACGTTGTTTCATCAGTAGGACGCATGGCAGAGATCGTAACCGGAAAAACCATCCCAAGCGGATCAGCCTTCTATTATATAGTAGGTACGCTGATCGTAATCCTCACAGCAGCTATCGCATTTGGCGGAATCAAAAAAGTATCCAAATGGACAGATATGATGGTGCCGGTGATGGCGGTGCTCTATATGGTAGTAGTGTTACTTCTTATCATATTGAATTTTACCCGTATTCCGTATTTCTTCGGAAGCGTGTTTGCAGGAGCCTTTAAGCCGGATGCATTTTTTGGAGGTGTTTTTGGAACGGTTCTTGCACAGGGCGTAAAACGAGGCCTGATGTCCAATGAGGCTGGTCAGGGAACGATCACCATGTCAGCGGCAGCAGCTGACGCAAAGCATCCATGTGAGCAGGGTGTGATCGCTTCTCTGGGAGTTTTTCTTGATACCATTGTGATCTGCACACTTACCGGATTTGTGGTAGTTATGGCACATTGCTGGACGGGAGCAGATGCGGAAAGCTGGCAGGCTCTTGATAAACTTCCCAAATATACGGAGTCCATTGCTGTGCTGACTCCGGGAACTGCAATGAACGGGATCGTTACATTTCTTGTAACCTTATGTTTCTGCCTGTTTGCATTTACCTGTCTGCTTGGAATGATCAGCTTTTCGGAAATCGCAGCAAACCGTATCCGCAAGGATAAGATCTGTATTAATTTTGTACGCTGTATCGGTCTTTTTGTTGCCGCATTTGGTATCCTCTGTAATATCGCAGGACTGGAGCTTGGAAATCTCTGGGCATTTTCTGATCTTGGAAATATTCTGATCGTATTTTTCAACGTACCGATCGTTTATGTCGGTGCGAAATATGTTTTCCGGGCGACCAGACATTATAAGAAGAATGACGGTACTCCGTTTACATCGGAGGTAATTGGAAGAAATGACTGCGCTTACTGGGATGAGCAGGCAAAAAAAGTAGTGAAAAATTTTTCCGGAAAATAAAAATTCCGGCGGGAGATAAAATTAGCATTGTAAAAGTGCATGTACTCATTTATAATGAGTAACAGATTCTAAAGATGTTATAAATAACAGGAGGAAAGCCTTGAAAAGAGAATTAGTTATTGTCATTGATTTTGGCGGTCAGTACAATCAGCTGGTTGCAAGACGTGTCAGAGAATGCAATGTATATTGCGAAATTTATTCTTACAAGACAGATCTTGAGAAGATTAAAGCGATGAATCCTAAGGGAATCATCCTTACCGGCGGACCAAACAGCTGCTATGAGGCAGATTCACCGACTTACCAGAAGGAATTATTTGAGCTTGGTATTCCGGTACTTGGACTTTGCTATGGAGCACAGCTTATGATGCATGTCCTTGGCGGAAAAGTTGAGAAGGCAGATGTCAGCGAATACGGTAAGACAGAGCTTCTCATCGATAAGAAAGATTCCAGGATCTTCAAAAATGTATCCGACAAAACAATCTGCTGGATGAGCCATACAGACTATATTTCCCAGACTGCACCGGGATTTGAGATCGCTGCACATACTGCAGACTGTCCGGTAGCAACTGCACAGAATGAAGAGAAGAAACTGTATGCGATCCAGTTCCATCCGGAAGTACTGCACACAGTAGAAGGAAAGACAATGCTGTCCAACTTCGTACTTGGTGTCTGCGAATGTGCCGGAGACTGGAAGATGGATGCCTTTGTTGAACACACGATCAAAGAGATCCGCGAGAAAGTCGGTGATGGAAAAGTTCTCCTTGCCCTGTCAGGTGGTGTAGATTCCTCCGTGGCAGCAGGACTTCTTTCCAGAGCGATCGGCAAGCAGCTTACCTGTGTATTTGTAGATCATGGCCTTCTTCGTAAGGATGAAGGTGATGAGGTTGAAGGTGTATTCGGACCGAATGGTCAGTTTGATCTGAACTTTATCCGCGTGAACGCACAGCAGAGATATTACGACAAGCTTGCCGGTGTTACAGAGCCTGAAGCGAAGCGTAAGATCATCGGTGAGGAATTTATCCGTATTTTCGAAGAAGAAGCCAAGAAGATCGGTGCTGTAGATTTCCTTGCACAGGGAACCATTTATCCGGACGTTGTAGAGAGCGGTCTCGGCGGAGAATCCGCAGTGATCAAATCCCACCACAACGTAGGAGGCCTTCCGGATTTCGTTGATTTCAAAGAAATCATTGAGCCGCTTCGTGACCTGTTCAAAGATGAGGTCCGTAAAGCTGGCCTTGAGCTTGGAATTCCGGAAAGACTGGTATTCCGTCAGCCATTCCCGGGCCCGGGACTTGGAATCCGTATCATCGGTGAAGTCACCGAGGAAAAAGTACGCATCGTACAGGATGCAGACTACATCTACCGTGAAGAAGTCGACAATGCAGCCGCCGACTACAAAAAAGAACACGGAGAAGATCCGTCCTGGATGCCGAACCAGTACTTTGCAGCCCTTACAAATATGCGAAGCGTAGGTGTAATGGGAGACTTCAGAACATACGATTATGCAGTGGCGCTTCGCGCCGTTAAGACCATTGACTTCATGACTGCGGAGTCTGCTGAGATTCCTTATGCAGTACTTAATAAGGTGATGAACCGTATTATTAATGAAGTTAAGGGTGTAAACCGCGTATTCTATGATCTTACAAGTAAGCCGCCTGGAACGATTGAGTTTGAGTAAAGGCAAAAAGGCTGAAAAATAGAAAAATTTACAATAAAGGCTGCAGAAATGGATAATTCTTGCAGCCTTTATTTAGTGTCAGATGGAAGTCTGTGAGTTGAAAAATATTATTATATATTTGTTAAGGAAAAAGCAATTGAAAATAGTTCAATTGCTTTTTGAGTTTATATTGTTATTCATTTGGTTATATCTTTATATTATTATTAATTTGTTAAAAACTATTGACACGGAAAGATAAAAGGAATATTATAAAGCTGTAATGAAAAAGAGCTACCTAGTACTGGTAATACTAAGTAGCTCATCATAGGAAATGCAATCCAAATAATTTGAATAGCATCCAGCACATCTATTCTAAATTATTTCTCGATTTTTGTAAACCCTTTCTATGATATTTTCATTACAACAATGAATCTGCGGATTCAATAAAAATATCATAAGGAGGCTTTTATCATGAAAGCAATTAAAATCAAAATGAAGCGTAACTGTGGTAATTCTGGAAATGTACAGGACATTGATTCTATCTATATAGATCAGACAAGTACATACTGGAAGAAATCAGAAGTTTACGACTATCTGCAAAAATTTCCTAAAACCATTACCGTAAATATTTCACCATATCCATATCTTATTCCAGCAGTAAGTTCACAGGGTGAGAAATATGTTCGTTCTGTGGCGAATAGTACATCGAAAGATAATCTGATGATGTTACCACGGGAATAATGATTAACGGTTTGGCAGCAAGGCAGATATATAAATCGAACATTTTTTCGGTATATGTCTTGCGTTAAGGCTATAATCCTGATAAAATATAGTAAAAATATATAAAAAATACAAATTTAATACTGCAAAAATAGGCATATAACACAAGGAGTACTGAATGAAAGATAAAGAAATAAGTATTCCGGAAACGGAAGAGTGTACACTGGCCCATGTAGACTATGAAACACAAAGAATCCAGTCTATGCAGGAACACGCAGGAAATGTTGTTCTTTTTTTAAGTAATGTCTGTGAACTTCCAGAATTGAAAAACCTTGTAGAATTAGCTGGAATTCTTCATGATGCAGGAAAGCTTGGCACAAAAAATCAGGATGATTTTAAGAATATTCGGAAGTTGGGTGATAAGGTACATAAACATGGACTGGATCATTCTACTGCCGGTGGAAGACTTGCGCTTGAATTAATAAAGGAATGGCCTGTCTCGGAATTTATCAGTACATTGATTTATTTTCATCATGGAATGGAAGATTGTATTAATCTGGAAAATGGCCAGAGTTTACAGGAACGACGTTTGAAAAAAGAAATTGAGTATGCATACATTAAAGAAAAATTTTTCCGGATTTTTGATATAAAAACGTTGAAGAAATCCGGAGAGGAGGCAATTCAGTCATATCAAAAAATCTTTAATAATATAAATGAATTTGTTAAAAAACAAGATTCTTCTGGAAAAAAATATGGAAGCAGATATTTTTATCTGGGAATGTATCTGAGAATTGCGTTGTCTTTGCTGATTGATGGTGACTGGACAGATACAGCATGTTTTTTTCAGAATATCCCTTTATCGAAAAGAATTTCGCAGGAAGAGACTCAGGAAATATGGCAGAAGTGTATATATAATTTTGAACAGTATTTGAAAAATGAAATTCAGAATAATCCGGACAATGGAAATCGGCTGAACAGTTTTCGACAGGAGATATCTGACTCCTGTCGGAAGGCAGCAGAAACGAATCAGAAACTATATCGTCTAACGGTGCCAACTGGTGCTGGAAAAACGCTCAGTAGTCTTCGATTCGCACTCTATCATGCGAGGAAAGAACAAAAAAATCGTATTATTTATATAGCCCCCTTCACATCTATTTTGGAACAGAACGCAGAGGAAATTCGAAAAGCAACGGGATTGCCCTCTGTTGTATTGGAACATCACTGTAATGTGATCTGTGAAGAAGGAGAAGAGGAAAAATATCGAAATCTTACAGAGACCTGGGACTCACCAATTATTGTAACGACAGCAGTGCAGATTTTAAATACGTTATTTTCTGATCAGAAGAGTTGTATTCGTAGAATGCATAATCTATGCAACAGCGTTATTATATTTGATGAAGTGCAGGCAATTCCGGTTAAATGCACAGAACTTTTTAATCTGGCTGTGAATTTTCTTTCTCAATTTTGCGGAACAACAGTGGTATTATGTTCTGCTACACAGCCGACACTGGCTTCTCTTGAAGAAAATAATATCTGCAGGTGTGTGGAGATGTCAGGAGAATCTGAAAAATATGCAAAAGCTTTTAAACGAGTTGAGATTATCGATGAAACAGAAAGATACTCTGGAGGGATGGAAACAGAAGATTTAAGAGATTTTGCATTAGAAAAAACAGAGGAATATAGAAGTACTTTAGTGATTGTGAATACTACAAAATGTGCATTTGAAGTATTTCAAAAACTGGAAGACAGCTGTACGGAAGAATATGAGATTTTTCATCTGAGTAATAATATGTGCCCACAACATAAACTGGATACTTTGAGAGAAATAAGAAATGCATTAAGAGAAAGAGCAAAGAAGATTATTTGTGTCAGCACACAGGTTGTGGAAGCGGGAGTGAATTTTTCTTTTGGATGTGTGATCCGGTCAAAAGCTGGTCTTGACAATGTTATTCAGGCAGCAGGAAGATGCAACCGACATAAAGAGCTGGGAAGAATGGGGGCAGTTTATATTGTGCAGATGTCCCGGGAAGCGGAAAAACTGGAACATTTGAGAGAAATAAGAAACGCACAGGCGGCTTTGCAAAAGGTGCTTGATGATTTTAAGCATGATAAGAAAAAGTTTAATTATGCATTGGACTCAGAAATAGTTATAAAATTTTATTATTCAGTGTATCATACACAGTTAAGAAAGTCAGAAACGAAATTTCCGGCTGAAATATATAATGTGCCTGTAACTTTAGTGGATCTGTTGGGAAAAAATCAAACAGGTCAGAATCAATACAGACGAAAACATGAAGAAAAAATGCATATAAAACTTCCGCAGGCTTTCCAGACAGCAGGACATGAGTTTGAAGTGATTTCTGATACTTATAAAGTAAGTGTTGTTGTTCCATATGAAACTGAGTCGCATCAGTTGTTGGAAGAACTATTACAAGTGCGAACAGAAACAGAAAAGAAAAAGATATTGAGAAAATTACAGAGATATACGGTCGGCATCTCGGAAACCAGAAAAAGCAAACTGGGAAATGCCATATATGAAAACAGCGAAGGGATTCTGGTATTGAGTGATGGATATTATGATAAAAATATAGGGGTTGTAGATGAACCAAAGATGAGTTATTGCAGCATATAAAGGTGGTGAGAAACATGAAAAAATATAGAAATACAATAGAGTTTGAAGTATATGGACCATATGCACTTTTTTCTGATCCCGTTATGCGTGTCGGTGGAGAAAAGACAAGTTATCATATTCCCACATATGAAGCCTTGCGAGGAATTGTGGAAAGCATTTACTGGAAACCTACGATCATGTGGATCGTAGATGCAGTAAGAGTAATGAATCCGATTCAGACAGAAACAAAAGGTATCCGTCCGATCGCATATAATGGTGGCAATGAGCTTGCATACTATACGTATCTGAAAGATGTTCGTTATCAAGTGCGTGCGCATTTTGAAATAAATTATAATCATACAGAATTGAAAGATGATCGAAATGAGTATAAACATCATAATATTGCCAAAAGGATGGTCAAGCGAGGCGGACGCAGAGATATTTTTCTTGGAACAAGAGAGTGTCAGGCTTTTGAAGAACCTTGTACATTTGGCGAGGGAGAAAGCTTTTATGATACGATGACCGGAGAAGTAGATTACGGTTTTATGTATCATGGCATAACATATGCGGATGAAGCTGTTTTGGAAGAAGATAAGGGTAAAATGACAGTGCGTTTCTGGAAACCGGTTATGAAGAAGGGGGGAATTATAGAATTTATAAGACCGGAAGAATGTACACAGAAAAGACATATCAGAGAAATGGAACGTAAAATTTTCGGAAAAGATAATTTCACAGGTTTAAAGGAATTTACCAGTGAGGAGGTGGGAGAGTGAGCTGGGTAAACGAACTCATTGATCTGTATGAGATAAACAGTGACAAAATAGGTGTCATTGAGTATCGGGGAGAAATGCCATACGTTCTTTTGCCACCGTTTCATACTACTGTGACTGCACAGATAACAGTAACTATTGATCAGGATGGTAATTTTATGAATGCAGAACCGGTAGATCTTAATGATAAATTGACAATCATACCGGTTACAGAAAAATCGGGAAGCCGTACAGCAGGAAAGGAACCACATCCTTTGTGTGATAATCTGAGATATCTTGCAGGAGATTATACCAAATATTATAAGGATGATGGAATCTGTCATGAACTGTATATTTCTCAGCTGAAAGAATGGGTAGAATCGGAATACTGCCATGAGAAGGTTCGGGCAATTTATTTATATCTGAAAAAAAATACTCTGATCTCTGATCTGGTTGATAAAAAGATTATAAAATTGGATGAACAGAATCAGATTGATGACAAAGAAAATATTCAAGGAATTGTGCAGACGAAAGCATTTGTACGTTTTATTATTCGTTCGTCAAATTCAGATCTTTTTGAATTAAAAACAGATGAATGCTGGAAAGACAGAACACTTCAGGATTGTTATATAAATTATGTGCGGTCCCGGGAAAAAGAGAAAGGCTTGTGCTATCTTACCGGAAATATGGAGGCTATTTCTTATCTTCATTCTAAAAAAATCCGTAATGAAGGTGACGGAGCAAAGCTGATCTCATCAAATGACAGTCAGAATTTTACTTATCGGGGACGGTTTGTAAGTAAGGAAGAGGCTTTTGCAGTAGGAAATGAAACCTCTCAGAAAATTCATAATGCATTGAAGTGGATCATTCGGAAACAGGGAACGTTTTTTGATACGTTGGCAGTTGTTACATGGGAATCTAATCGACTGTGTATGCCAAGATGGAATGTAGATACAGAGATGATTACATCGGAATATGCCTGGGATGATGAAGAACCTGAAGAAGAAACCATATCAGATGGAAATGCAGTCACAGCTGAAAAATTTTACAAAGCACTTCGAGGATATGGAAAAAAGGTAGATAATACATCCGCAATGATCTTACTTGGTTTTGATGCGGCCACACCGGGAAGATTGTCCATGGTTGAGGAGATGACGCTGGATTCTGCGCGATATCTGGAGAATATAAAGAAATGGCATGAGAGCTGCAACTGGATTCATGAGAAATGGAAAGGTAAAGAAAGAATAGAGTTTTCCGGAATGGTTGGTGTTAAAGATGTAGCAGAGATTCTGTTTGGCATAGAAAGTAAAGGCGGACTTGCGATTGCGGACGCAAACGGAAAGAAAATGTATGCGGAAGTTGCGAGAAGATTAATTCCATGTATCTGGAATGGAACCGAAATCCCGCATGATTATGTGAACAGAGCTGTGCTTAAGGCGTCCAATCCATTAACATATAAAGATCGCAAAAATTGGGAAAGGGTTTTAACGTTAGCATGTTCGCTGGTGAAAAAAGATAGAAAAATGGAGGAATGGAATGTGGCATTAGATAAAAATCAAAAAGACAGAAATTATTTATACGGACGTTTACTGGCAGTGGCAGATCGGATTGAATATCGTACTTATGATGATGGAGATAAAGCAAGGGTTACAAATGCAAAAAGATACATGAGTACTTTTTCCCAGAGACCTTTTGAAACATGGAAGGTGATTGAAGAAAATATCCAGCCATATATGAATAAATTGGGGATTGCGGAGAGGCGTTTTTATGAAAATCTGTTAAATGATATTTATGAATTATTTGAAATAGATAGTTTCAAGGATAATAAAAAATTGGATGGTTTATATCTTCTTGGTTTTCACAGCCAGGCTTATGATCTGAAACTGAAAAAGGAAGATTCCAAAGAGAAGGAAGAGGAGGAATAAACGATGAGTGAATTAAAAGGAAAAATTGATTTTACTTTATTTGTAAGTGCTGATAATGCGAATCCAAATGGAGATCCGTTAAATGGAAACCGTCCAAGAATCAACATGGATGGATATGGTGAAATATCGGACGTGTGTATCAAAAGAAAGATAAGAAATAGACTTCAGGATCTTGGACAGAAAATTTTTGTACAGTCAGATGATCGTACAGATGATCCTTATACCAGTTTGAAAGACCGTGCAGATGGATGTGAGGAACTGAAAACTCAGATAGGAAATAAGAAAAATGCAAATCGCGATGCTTGTGCGGCGATTGCCTGCAAAGAGTGGCTGGATGTCAGAGCTTTTGGTCAGGTTTTTGCGTTTAAGGGAATTCCTGTATCATTTGGAGTAAGAGGCCCCGTTTCCATTCATCAGGCGATCAGTCTTTCGCCAATTGATATCATCAGCATGCAGATTACTAAGAGTGTGAATAGCGAATCCGGAAAAGAAAGCAAGGCCTCAGATACCATGGGGACGAAGCATAGAGTAGGTTTTGCAGTATATAAAGTAATGGGAAGTGTAAATGTTCAGCTTGCTGAAAAAACAGGATTCAGTCAGGAAGATGCGGAATTACTGAAAGAGGCATTGAAAACCTTATTTGAAAACGATGCTTCTTCTGCAAGACCAGAGGGAAGTATGGAAGTCTGCAAAATGTACTGGTGGCAGCACGATGAAAAAACGCCGGCTGTTTCCAGTGGAAAAATCCAGAGAGGCTTTGATATTAAATGTAAAGAGGAACATCCAAGAGAATTTAAAGATTACAAAATTTCATGGCATGTAGACGGATGTAAAGAACCGGAGGAGTTTGATTTTGTATAAGGAAGAAGATTTTCTTCAGTTATCCGGAATCCAGCATTTTGCATTTTGCCGAAGACAGTGGGCATTGGCTTACATAGAGTTGCAGTGGCAGGAAAATGTCAGAACAGTAGAAGGGAAAATTTTTCATGAAAACGCACATGATGTAAGTATGAAAGAAAAAAGAGGAGATCTTTTGATCGTACGTGCAATGCCGATTCACTCCTGGGAAATGGGAGTGAGCGGCGAATGTGATGTAGTGGAATTTCATAAAGTAAAAGATGGAATTCAACTGGCAGGGAAAGAAGGGCTTTATAAGGCTGTTCCGGTAGAATATAAAAGAGGCAGGCCGAAAACAGATGATTCGGATATTCTTCAGGTAGCGGCACAGGCAATGTGTCTGGAAGAAATGTTATGCTGCGATATATCTTATGGCTATATCTTTTATGGAGAAACCAGGCATCGCATGAAAGTAGAATTTACAGACGAAGTACGGGAAAAGGTTCGGAAGATATTTTCGGAGATGCATAAATATTATGAGCAGCGCTACACACCGAAGGTAAAAACAAGTAAAAAGTGTAATGCCTGTTCATTGAAGGATATTTGTATTCCTGCTTTGAATAAAAAGAAGTCTGTTTCCAGATATATCGACAGTATAATTGCAGTAGAGGAAAAAGAATGAAAAGGCTTTTGAATACATTGTATGTAACAACTGGGAATAAGTATCTGTCTTTGGATGGAGAAAATGTAGTTGTTTTGGAAGAACAGAAAGAAATCGGCAGAGTTCCTTTGCATAATCTTCAGGCAATCATTACATTTGGCTACACGGGGGCCAGTCCAGCACTTATGGGAGCATGTGCGCAGAGAAATATAGATCTTTCTTTTATGTCCAGAAATGGAAGATTTTTGGCCAGAGTTACTGGTGAGGTAAAGGGAAATGTAACATTGAGAAAGCAGCAATATCGAATCAGTGACAACAGGGAAGAAAGTATACATATAGCCAGAAATTTTATTCTCGGAAAAGTGTATAATTCCAGGTGGGTTTTGGAAAGAGCTACAAGAGACTATGCAATGCGTCTGGATGTAGAAAATATAAAAAAGAAATCTCTGTTTCTTGCACAGAACATGGGGAAAATAAGAGGATGTGAAAGAGAAGAAGAATTATTAGGGCTAGAAGGAGAAGCTGCTTCTGTATATTTCTCTGTGTTTGATGAACTGATATTACAGCAAAAGGAATTTTTTTACTTTCATGGAAGAAATAAGAGACCGCCTTTGGATAACGTTAATGCCATGCTGTCGTTTGGATATTCTTTGCTGGCAGGAATGTGCGGATCTGCGCTGGAAGCAGTGGGCCTTGATCCGTATGTTGGATTTTTTCATACAGACAGACCAGGACGTATGTCGTTGGCCCTGGATCTGATGGAAGAATTCAGAAGTGTTATGGTAGATCGTTTTGTTTTGACATTGATCAATAAAAAAATTATGAAGGAAAAATATTTCATAAAAAAGGAAAATGAAGCGGTCGTTATGACAGATGAAGGTCGAAAAGCCTTTTTGTCAGCTTGGCAGTCCAAAAAACAGGAAACTATTAAACATCCATTTCTGGATGAAAAGATAGAATGGGGAATGGCTCCGTATGTTCAAAGTATGTTGCTGGCGAGATATCTAAGAGGAGATTTGGATGAATATCCGCCATTTTTCTGGAAGTAGGTGAGATAATGCTGGTTTTGATAACATATGATGTGAATACACAAACGGCAGCAGGAAGAAAACGTCTGCGTAAAGTTGCGAAAGAGTGTACCAATTATGGACAGAGAGTGCAGAATTCAGTATTTGAGTGCCAGATGGATGCGACAAAATGCAGACAGGTGAAGAATATTCTGGAGAATATTATAGATAAAGACGTGGACAGCCTGAGATTTTATTATCTGGGTGAAAAGTACAAAAATAAAGTAGAACACATTGGTGCAAAGCCTGGATTTGATGTTACAGATACTTTAATATTATAGTGCGAAAGGTAAGCTTACAGAAATACTTCAGGACATTCGCACCAGAAAATGTGTGTATTTTACTAGAAAAAAATTTACAATATAATGATTTGAATAAAAAACAAGATTGATATGTGCAATAAGCGTAAAAAACAATTTTAGATAAATGTATTTTTGTCTAAAATTGCCGTCAGCCTCTTCGTGAGGCTGTGAGTTGAAATTGTTTCCGGAACATCCGCCTGTAAACTTGATATTGTGTCAGCCTCTTCGTGAGGCTGTGAGTTGAAATGTTGGTGCTGATTGTTCCGGCGAGAAGATCTGCGTCAGCCTCTTCGTGAGGCTGTGAGTTGAAATGAACCCGATACAAAGGTTGGCCCACTCTCCTTAGTCAGCCTCTTCGTGAGGCTGTGAGTTGAAATACAAAAATATTGTTCTTCCGATGTTGACATGGATTGTCAGCCTCTTCGTGAGGCTGTGAGTTGAAATAACGGTGGAAAAATTCAGTATGTCAGATATCCGATGTCAGCCTCTTCGTGAGGCTGTGAGTTGAAATAAGAAACACGACAACTACTATGTAGCAGGACCGGTCGTCAGTCTTTTCGTGAGGCTGTAAGTTGAAATACGAACAATCTTACGGCTATAAATTCCAAATAACTGGGAATTGCAGGGAGAACTTCGCCTGGAAGAACAGTGTGAATGGTATCGTGCAATGTTTGAGGCCTGTAAGAAACGACCATGGCTTTGTGGCTTTGCTTTATGGGAGTGGGCACCAAAGCTGCCTTCTGCTTCCGAGGCATGGAAGGACGACAGCTATGAAATATGTGAGAAACCGGTGCAGGAGATAATAAAGAGATTCTATGAGCATGAGGCAGGAACCTCATTAATGTAATATTTGTAAAGGAAAAAGAACAGTCTGTTTTGATGGGATTAATTTCTGTTATGACAGACTGTTTTTTCTATTCCATTATCAATAGTTGATTTGCGGAAAAACATCGAAATATATGTGTCGTGAGGAGAAGTTTATGCTGTATATAATACTATTAGCTGAGTTATATGGGCATATGTCAAAAACATTATTGACATATGCCTTTTATAGAACTATTATATAAGAAAAGCAAGAAAGGAGCAGTTTATGCCGAGACCAGTAAAATGCAGAAAAGTTTGCCATTTCCCCAATGTTTTAGAATTCTTTCCGGCAGATGATACTGAGAAAAAAACACCTATTGTTCTGACGGTAGATGAGTATGAAACCATCCGTCTTTTGGACAAGAAAGGTTATAGTCAGGAGCAGTGCGCAGCATCTATGCAAGTCGCAAGAACAACCGTTCAACGAATTTATGAGATTGCCAGGAAGAAAATAGCAGATGCACTCATTGATGGATATCCGCTTAAAATTGAAGGTGGAGATTTCAAAATCTGTGATGGTCAGAGCGGTAACTGTAGGCTTGGAGGATGTTATAAGCAGGAGCTTCATCAAAAATATGCAGCAGAAAAAGGAGAAGGTATCATGAGGATAGCAGTAACATATGAAAATGGACAGATTTTTCAGCACTTCGGACACACAGAAACATTTAAGATTTACGATGTAGAGGAAGGAAAAGTAGTACATTCAGAAGTAGTAGATACCAATGGAAGCGGACATGGCGCATTGGCAGGAGTTCTTAAAGCATTGAATGCAGATGTTTTGATCTGTGGCGGAATCGGAGGCGGTGCACAGACAGCGTTAGCGGCAGCCGGCATTAAGCTTTTCGGAGGAGTTTCCGGAGATGCGGATGAAGCAGTAGAAGCTTTTATCAATGAAACACTGGAGTATAATCCGGATGTGAAATGTTCTCATCATGAGCACAGCCACGGGGAAGAACATACATGTGGCGAGCATGGATGTGGAAGCCATAGCTGTCATTAAGAAAAATAGCAAAAAATAATAATACAAAAGAATGTGTTAAGGTAATGGAGAAAGGCAACTGTTGACTTTTGACTTTTAGCGTGTTAAAATCGAGAATGTAGAAAAACAAAGGCGTTTTGCAGTCATTATTGCAAAGCGTCTTTTTATTTTATCAGCAGTGATAAAGAGTGTGCGGTAAACAGATAATACAGAAAAGGAAGAATGCTTTATGAAAGAATTGTTATTTTTGTTTGTATTGTTTGTTTCTAATGTTATTCAGGCTATCACAGGGTTTGCCGGTACGGTATTGGCGATGCCGCCTTCCGTTTATTTGCTTGGGCTGGATCATGCAAAGGTGGTCCTGAATGTTATGGCCTGGCTGTCCGGACTGATGATCGCAGTGACCGGATATCGACATATAAACTGGAAAGAATTGCTTAAGATGTCTGCGGTCATGTTGGTTGGAATGTTTGCAGGGATACAGATCTGCCGGATCGTGAAATCTGAAAATATTCTTCTGACAATATATGGAATCATAATCGTCGTAGTTGCATTAAAGAATCTGTGCATCCATACAGAGAAAAAACTTCCGGATCTCATTTTGTGGATAGTTCTGATCCTGGCAGGGATAATTCATGGTATGTTTGTATCAGGAGGGGCTTTACTTGTGATCTATGCAACACAGGTACTGAAAGAAAAAGAAGAATTTCGTGCGACAGTGGCCCCTGTATGGGTGGTGCTGAATTTTTTTCTGATGGTTACCCAGTTCAGGAGCGGCCTGGTTGGAACGGCAGATATTCGACTGATCTGTATCAGTATCTTGCCATTACTTATAGCTACATGGTTAGGTAAAAAGCTGGTATGTAAAGTATCTCAGAAGGTATTTCTGAATCTGACTTATATACTGCTTCTGATATCTGGAGTATCTTTGACCGTCTGATGCAGTTGATCACAGGAAGCTGCGGTGGAGAAAGGTGTATAAATATGGCAGTAACATTGCGTGAGATCATAAAACAGGTACAGCATCTGGAGATGAAGCTGGTAGCAGGTGAGACAGGACTGGATCATGAAGTGTCATGGACGCATATGGTAGACAGCGACACGATTTCTGCATTTCTGCAGGGACAGGAACTTACCTTTACAACAGGATTAGGATTGAATGAAAATCTGACTCTTCTTCGTCTGGTAAAGGAAGTATGGCGAAACAAAGCCAGTGGAATCGTGATCAATACAGGGCCTTATATCAGTGAGATCGGACAGGATGTTATTGATTTTGCAAATGAAAAGGGATTCCCGGTATTTGAAGTACCGTGGAGGGTTCGAATGGCTGAAATCATGCGGATCATATGTTTTGCAATAACAAAAGAGCAGCAGAACGCAATTGAGGTTGCGACGGCACTGAACAATGCCTTTTTATGTCCGTCCCAGGAAGAACTGTATGTTTCGGCACTGATGAGAAAAGGGTATTTTACAGACAGTGCATATACGGTTGTGAATGTGTGTGTTCTGGAAGACAATGATCGTGTAACAGGAACAAGGCTAGAGCAGATTTTATCTAAACTGAGCAGTCATATCCGCTGTAATTATAATGGGATTTTGTGTTGTGCCCAGGATAAGCAGATTCTTCTGGTTTTGTGTGATTATTCTGATGAAGCATGCAGAAAAACTACAGAGAGGATTTTTCAGATACTATGCAGGATGGTATGTCAGAAGGAACAGATTTTTGTAAGTGTAAGTAAGCAGATTTCCGGGATCAGGCAGATTTATAAGAGCTATCAGTTTGCGGAAAAAATGTCTGATCTATTATGTGTCTGTCAGGTTCCGGGCGAGCAAAGCACAGATGGCGGAAAGATTATTTTTTACAAAGATCTTGGGATTTACAGGGTACTGCTTACACTTACAGATAAGGAAGCAATAAAAGAATATCTGGCAGATACAGTAGCTCCATTGTATGAATATGATGAGATGAACCACTCAGATCTGGTCAGAGTACTTCAGTGCTACCTGGCTAACGACTGCAGTGTCAAAAGTGCGTCACAGGAATTGATCGTACATCGAAATACAATTAATTATAAGCTTGGAAAGGTTGCTGAGATACTTGGAAAAAATCTTTCTGATTTTGATGTGCGTTTTCAGCTGAGGCTGGGTTTCCTGTTATATCAGATGAATGAAATGTAAAAGGAAAATGCGGCAGCAGAATAATAACGATTGTGCTGCAGCACAAAAATAATTGGATAGATGTCTATTGCAGACAGCCAGTGTCGAGAGTAATATATGACTCAGATAAGACAAAGGCGTCTGGTTCACAAATGAATGTGGGCCGGGCGCTTTTCTTATTCTACAACAAATAATAAGTTTGTTTACCGCAAAAATGAACAATATTTAAAACTGAATTACAGATAAAGAGGAGGAAGTTATTATGAGTTTAACAGGAAAAGAAGTAGCACAGATGCACAAAGATTATGTGATGCAGTCATGGGCAAGATCAGGAGCAGATACTTTACCGGTAGAAAGAGCTGAGGGAATTTATTTTTACGATTATGATGGAAAAAAATATGCAGATATGGCTTCACTTCTGGTGTGTTCCAACCTCGGACATGAGCTTCCGGAGATCGTTGAAGCGATCAAGGAACAGGCTGATAAGATGTGCTTCATGGCACCGGCATATGCATCCGAGCCTAAGAGCATGCTGGCAAAAATGCTTGTAGAAGCAGCAGGAGCAGATACATACAAGAGAGTTTTCTTCACAAATGGTGGAGCAGAATCCAATGAGAATGCTATAAAAATGGCACGTATGGTAACCGGAAGAACCAAGATCTTTTCCTGCTACAGAAGCTATCATGGAGCTACACTTGGAGCATCCAATGCTTCTGGTGATTGGAGAAGATATGCAGCAGAGATCGGTGGTGCAAATGGGTTCGTACACTTTATGAACCCTCAGATGTATCGTGACGGATATACAAAAGGAGTTGATGATGCAGAGGTAACGAAAAAATATCTGGATGCGCTGGATCTGCAGCTCAGATATGAAGGCCCCGGAAATGTGGCAGCGATCCTGATGGAGTCTATAGTAGGTGCAAACGGTGTCATTCTTCCTCCAGACGGATATATGGAAGGTGTTCGTGCACTTTGTGACAAATATGGAATCCTTCTGATCTGTGATGAGGTTATGGCAGGATTTTACCGTACAGGAAAAATGTTTGCATTTATGAATTTCGACATGAAACCGGATATCATTACATTTGCAAAAGGTGTTACCTGTGGTTATGTACAGCTGGGCGGATGTATTGTAAGTAAAAAGGTTGCGGAGTATTTTGAGGAAAATGTTCTTCAGTGCGGACTTACTTACAGTGGACATACACTTGCATGTGCGGCTGGTGTAGCAGCAATGAAATATTATAAAGAACACGACATCGAGGGCCATGTAGCTGAGATGCACGAGATCGTTGCTCCGTTTATGGATGAGATGGTAAAGAAGCATAAATGTATTGGTGAAGCAAGATGTATCGGTTTGTTCGGTGCACTTGAAGTAGTCAAGAATAAAGAAACCAGAGAACCGATGCAGGAATACGGCGTACCCGGACCGGTAATGCCGTGGATATTTGCAGAATTAAAAAAACGTGGCTTTGCAACCTTTGGACGTGAGAACTTTATTGAAATCTGTCCGCCACTGATCATCACGAAAGAGGAGCTGGAAGAGTATCTCCCGATCCTTGATGAAGTGCTTACAATGGTCGATGAAAAATTTTGTGACTGATAAAGCAGGAGGTAGCCTATGAACTGGGATTATCTACAGCCGGTAAAAATTCATTTCGGCAAAGGCAGAGTAAAAGAAATCAAAGAAATAGCCAGAGAGCTTGGCTGCGAAAGAGGCCTTCTGGTGGCAGGACCGTTTTTCTTTAAAAGCGGTCTTGCCGAAAAGGTCATAAAAGAGTCAGAAGGAATGATCGTTGCTTCTTTTGGAGATGTTTCTCCAAACCCGGACGTTGCAGAGGTAGATGCCTGTGCGGAAGTGATCCGGCAGAAAAATATCGGATTTGTGGTAGCACTGGGTGGAGGCAGTCCCATGGATTGTGCCAAAGCAGCTGCCAGTGTAGCTCTGACTTCGGATTCCATCCGTAAGTATCATGGAACCGGAGTAGCAATGCCGGAGAAACATCTTCCACTGATCGCAGTTCCTACGACTGCAGGAACAGGAAGTGAAGTGACCTGTGTATCAGTTCTTTCGGATCATGCAAATGGAAAAAAAGCGCCGATCGTATCAGAGGGATTTTATCCGGCAGCAGCTATCATTGATCCGGAACTTACTTATACAATGCCACCGCAGGTTACGGCAGGAACAGGAATTGATGTTCTTTCCCATGCGATCGAAGGCTATTGGAGCAAAGGTCATCAGCCGATCTGTGATGTACTTTCGATGCATGCAGCAGAACTGGTATTTAAATATGTTTACAGAGCATACAGGAAGCCCGATGATGAGGAAGCAAGGGAGAAAATGTGCGAAGCATCTTTGATCGCAGGATTGGCGTTTACTTTACCGAAAACCACTTCGTCCCATGCATGTTCATTTCCATTGACCAATATTTATCACATCCCCCATGGCGAGGCGTGTGGCCTGACCCTGGATTATTTTATAAGAATCAATGCAAAAGGCGAAGGTGGTGAACGTGTAGAGGAATTTGCCAGAAGGATTGGATTCAAAGATGCAGAAGAGATGGCGGATGCAGTTCTTGAATTAAAGAAAAAAATAGGATTGCGGTGTGATCTGAAGGATCTGGAGCTTGATGATGATCAGATTGCGGAGCTGGTTCGCATCAGCAGACACCCGAACCTTTATAACAATCCGGTAGAGATCACAGACGAGATGCTGGATGAGATGTATCGATATCTGGCCGGAAAGTGAAAGATTTTGATTGAATATTGAAAAAAATAATGATAATATAGAGAGAGACGATGGAGTCCGGATACTTTGGTATCTGGGCTCTTTTTGTATTTGTGGATGGGAGATGAAGGATTATGAAACTGATCACAGCAATCGTAAGACCTGAGAAAGTGATGGACGTCATCAAAGCACTGGAGCAGGAAGGATATTTTGCTTTTTCAAAATGGGCAATTTCAGGAAGAGGTAAGGAAAAAGGAATTCAGGTAGGGGATGTCCTTTATCAGGAAATGGCAAAAAACATGCTGTATATTACTGTTGGGGACAAAGAAAAAGATGAGGTTGTAGATATTATCATTAACAGTGCAAAGAGTGGGCAGTATGGACATTATGGTGATGGAAAAATTTTTGTTTCCGATATCAGTGAGGCATATACGATCAGTGAAGAAACCAGAGAAGATGATGATGAATGATATGATTGATGAAGCAGGAGGATATATATGGGTGAAAGAAATAAAAGAACAAAATTAAAAAAATCCATGGGACCTGGTTCGATCTGGGCAGTTGCAGTCGGTTCCATCATTGGATGGGGATGTTTTATACAGGGTGGTCTCTGGACAGAACGTGCAGGTGGACCGCTCCCGCTGTTTCTGGGATTTCTGGCAGGCGGTCTTTTAATGATCGTGGTAGGCTACAGCTATTCTTATATGATCGCAAAATTCCCGGTAGCGGGTGGTGAATTTGCCTATGCATATAAAGGCTTTGGAAGAACTGCTTCGTACATATGCGGATGGATGCTGTCGCTTGGATATCTGTCTATTGTAGCTTTGAATGCAACGGCACTTCCGGTATTGGCATCCTATATTTTCCCTGGAGTTTTTAACAGAGGTTACCTGTATACAATTGCAGGATATGATGTATATATGGGTGAAGTCGGATTATCCCTGTTCTTTATCGTACTTTTCGGGATCATGAATTACAAAGGTGCGAAATCTGTAGGAAATCTTCAGCTTGCGATGGTCCTTATCATGTGTGCAGCGGTTGTTGTATCAGTCATTGGTGTGATCGCAACAGGACATTTTGATGCTTCAAACTTGCAACCGGCATACGGAGCCGAAGGCAAGTCTCTTGGAAGCGGTTTTGTATCTATCCTGGCATTGGCTCCGTTCCTTTACGTAGGATTTGACTGTATTCCACAGGCGGCAGAAGAATATGATTTTCCACCACAGAAGTGCAAAATGCTGATCATTTCAGCATTGATCGTAGGTGCTTTGATATATGGTGCAATGGCACTGGTGACAGATTGTGTTGTTCCCTGGCAGCAGGTTCTGACTATGACAGATGCGAATGGAACTCTTGTAAAATGGCATACAGGTGCAGTTCTTGATCTTGCAATGGGAAAAGTTGGTGTGTGCTTTGTGGCACTGGCAGTGTGCATGGGGATTTTTACCGGTATGAACGGATTCTTTATGACATCCAGCCGTCTTTTATTTGGTATGGCAAGAGCAAAAATGCTTCCGTCAGCTTTTGAAAAGGTTCATCCGGAGCATAAAACTCCGTCCATATGTGTTGGGTTTACCATGATCATCTGCTGTATCTGCCCATTTTTCGGCAGAGAAGTGATCGGCTGGGTTGTAGATATGTGTTCCGTAGGTACTGCGTTCGGATATTTCTTTACCTGTGCAGGTGCTTATATTCTTCTGAAAAAATATGGCGATGATACAGATACAAATAAAATCCATCCGGCAGTAGCAATGGGTGGCTGCGTGATCTCTGTTGTAATATTGCTGCTCCTGATCGTGCCCGGTTCTCCAGCATTCATGGCTCCACAGTCCTTTGCAGCACTGATCGTGTGGGTGTTGATGGGAGTTACCTTCTATTTTGTTTCAAAGAAAAATTTTGCGAAAATCACTAAGAGAGAAATGGATTATCTGATTCTTGGAAATGTGCAGGTAGTTCGAGGACTGAGAAAAGGAAAAGATCAGGGAAGAGTTGTACAGGGAAATATTGTGGCTGATCAGAGTAATAAATCTTAAAAGGTAATAAAACGGCTGCAGGCCTATAATACTTTCAGGGTAACAGAAAAACTTCCACTCAAAAAATGGGAGTTTTTCTGTTACCGGAGTATCATATTTGCAAGGTGTGATTTATAAAGTATCTTGACAGAGGTACCAATCCTGTTATACTATTAAAACTGATAAAGGGGAGTAACCTACGTTTGGAAATCTGCGTTTGCAGTGTCGTCAGTACGGTGGAAACATCCGGCGCTGCAGGGAAATGGTGAGACTTTTATTGCATTTTTTGTTGTGCAATAAGGGTTTCTTTTTTTATATCCTTTTATCAAAAAAATCCTTTATTGCATAAAAAAATTACAGTTGGTGAATATTTGCAAAAAAGGAGGCAAAGGTAATGAAAGAAATTTATCAGCAGACAGCAGAAGAAGTTCTCGAGCGTGTGGAAAGCAGGGAATCAGGGCTTACCGATGAACAGGTCAGACGGTCCAGAGAGAAGTGCGGATGGAATGAGCTTGCAGAAGGAAAGAAAAAAAGTATTTTGCAGATCTTCTTTGAACAGTATAAGGATTTTCTGGTGCTGATCCTGATCGCATCGGCAGTGATATCCGGTATGCTTGGAGATGTGGAAAGTGCAGCAGTTATCGTGATCGTTATTACGATCAATGCGATTTTGGGAACTGTGCAGACAGTAAAGGCTGAGCAGTCCCTGCAGAGCTTAAAGAAGCTTTCCGGACCGGAGGCAAAGGTATTACGTGATGGTGTGGCGGTACAGCTCCCGGCAAGAGAACTGGTTGTAGGAGATGTGATCCTTCTTGAAGCAGGTGATATGATCCCAGCCGATGGAAGACTGATTGAAAATGCAAGTCTTAAGGTCGATGAAAGTGCCCTTACCGGAGAAAGTCTTGCGGTTGAAAAGAGTATGGACACTATTTTGGAGGAAGCATCGCTTGGTGATCGGACAAATATGCTGTTTTCCGGAAGCTTTGTCACATATGGGCGTGGCAGAGCGGTTGTAACGAATGTAGGAATGCAGACAGAGGTTGGAAAGATTGCGGGACTTCTGAAATCGACTTCGGAAAAACAGACGCCACTTCAGGCGAATCTGGATGATTTTGGAAAGAAGCTTTCCATTCTGATCCTGATATTTTGCGGAATTCTGTTTGCGATCAGTGTATTCCGCGGTGAGAAGATCAGCAGTGCATTTATGTTTGCAGTAGCACTTGCAGTCGCAGCGATTCCGGAAGCTTTAAGCTCTATCGTGACGATCGTCCTTTCTTTCGGAACACAGAAGATGGCAAAGGAGCACGCGATCATTCGTAAGCTTCAGGCTGTGGAAGGTCTTGGAAGCGTATCTGTTATCTGTTCGGATAAGACCGGAACACTCACACAGAATAAAATGACAGTAGAAGATTATTATATTGATGGAAAAAGAATCACAGCAGATGCAATTGATGTAGCAGATCCGGCGCAGAGATGTCTTTTGGACTACAGCATTTTATGTAATGATTCAACAAATGAAAATGGAGTGGAGATCGGAGATCCGACGGAAACGGCATTGATCAATCTGGGCAGCCGGTACGGAATCGAGGCTGCTGGTGTAAGAAAGCTTTATCCAAGGGAAGGAGAGCTTCCCTTTGACAGTGACCGTAAGATGATGTCAACACTTCACAGAATTGATGATGAGAACCGGATGATCGTAAAAGGTGCGGTTGACCGGCTTCTGGAGCTGACAGACAGGATCTGGACAAAGGACGGAGTTCGGGAAATCACAGAAGCAGATAAAGAAAAGATCCGGCGCCAGAATCAGGAATTTTCAATGGAAGGGTTACGGGTACTGGCATTTACCTATCGTGAAATTCCGGAGAAGCATGTATTGACGACAGAAGATGAGAATCATCTGGTATTTCTTGGCCTGATCGCTATGATGGATCCGCCGAGGGAAGAATCAAAGGCTGCAGTTGCAGAATGTATAAAAGCGGGGATCCGGCCGGTCATGATCACGGGAGATCATAAGATCACAGCAGCGGCAATCGCAAAAAGGATCGGGATCCTACATGATCTGTCAGAGGCCTGCGAAGGTGCTGATATTGAAAATATGAGTGATGAGCAGCTGAAGGAGTTTGTCCCGAATATTTCTGTGTATGCAAGAGTGTCACCGGAGCACAAGATCCGTATTGTCCGTGCATGGCAGGAGAAGGGGATGATCGTGGCAATGACCGGAGACGGTGTGAATGATGCTCCGGCATTGAAGCAGGCAGATATTGGTGTTGCAATGGGAGTGACCGGAACCGAGGTCGCAAAGGATGCCGCAGCAATGGTGCTTACAGATGATAATTTTGCAACAATTGTAAAAGCAGTGGAAAACGGACGAAATTTATATCAGAATATCAAGTATGCGATCCAGTTTCTTCTGTCAGGAAACTTTGGTGCCATCCTGGCAGTTCTTTGTGCATCCCTTGCAGGACTTCCGGTTCCCTTTGCACCGGTACATCTGCTGTTTATCAATCTTTTGACAGACAGCCTTCCGGCGATCGCATTAGGCGTGGAGCCGCACAGCAGTGAGGTGATGAATGAGAAACCAAGATCAGCAGACGAGTCAATACTGACAAAGGATTTTCTTGGTAAAATCGGTCTGGAAGGACTGGTGATCGGTCTGGTGACGATGATAGGATTTTTGACAGGATATCATCAGAATGGTGCACTGCTTGGCAGTACTTATGCCTTCGGAACACTTTGTCTGGCACGTTTGTTCCATGGATTCAACTGCAAATCGGATCATCCGGTTATCTTTACAAAACGTTTCTTTAATAATAAATGGCTTCAGGGAGCATTTGCACTTGGGGCAGTACTCATTACCGTTGTACTGATGGTTCCGGGATTTCATCTCCTGTTTAAAGTAGAGACGCTGGATCTGATGCAGCTTGGCTGTGTATATCTGTATGCGTTTGCAAGTCTTCCGATCATTCAGCTGCTTAAATGGATACGCATGAAATTAGGAAAAAGAGGAGAATGATAGTGGATATAAGTAAAATATCTGTAAAAAAAATCAGGGAGCTTATTGTGTTTACAGCATTTCTTGTGGTCGCCCTGTGGAAGTTTGATGTGGTGCTCGATGTGCTGAAAGCAATATGGGGGATCGCATTTCCTTTTGTACTTGGCGGAGCGATCGCATTTGTGACCAACGTGCCAATGAGCTTTTTAGAAAAGAAAATTTTTGGAAGGGTAAAAAAAGAAAATAAGATAGGTGCAAAACTGGCAAGACCGATAAGTCTGTTCCTTACGATCGTATTTGCGGTTGGCGTGATCGTACTGGTAATGTTCGGTGTGATCCCGCAGCTTACGCGGACAATGGGAACTCTGATGATGAGTATCGCTGATTTTATTCCGCAGATGCAAAGCTGGATCCGGGAATTCTCCCATAATAACCAGGAAATCATGAAGCTGGTAGATCAGGTACAGTTTAATCCGGATCAGGCGATCAAGTGGGGGATAAGCCTTCTTGGAAACGGTGCAGGAAATATGATGAATACCACAATGTCAGCAGTGGGTTCCATAGTCAGTGGATTGGCAACCTTTTTTATTGCTTTTTCATTTGCCTGCTATGTCCTTTTTCAGAAGGAGAAGCTGCATGTGCAGATCCGAAAAGTATTTTTTGCCTTTCTCCCAAAGAAAAAGGCAGATGCTTTTCTTAAAGTCTGTTCTCTGACTTATCGGACATTTGCAAATTTTCTTGCAGGTCAGTGTCTGGAAGCTGTGATCCTCGGCTGTATGTTTGTTGTGATACTGAGTATTTTGAGGATGCCATATGCACTTTTGATCGGAGTTTTGATTGCGTTTACCGCATTGATTCCGATTTTCGGGGCCTTCATCGGGTGTGCGGTGGGAAGCTTTTTGATCTTTATGGTAAATCCGAAACAGGCAATTTTATTTATTATAGTATTTCTGGTGCTGCAGCAGATCGAGGGAAATCTGATCTATCCTCATGTTGTGGGTGAATCCGTAGGACTCCCGTCGATCTGGGTTCTTGCAGCAGTTACGATCGGCGGAAACCTTATGGGAATTGTAGGTATGCTTGTTTTCATTCCGCTGCTTTCCGTGTTCTATACTATCTTTCGGGAATTCGTATATCTGCGCCTGAAGAAAAAGCATATCAAACAGGTGACAAAGACAGAAATAGAGGAATATACGGCGGAGGAAATTGTAAATAGTGACATATCAGAGGGGAAATGATATGATGGACTTGTATTGGGATAGTTAAGAAAAATCTTATATTTAAGTGGGGGAGTTACTATGTGGTTTGTGTTTGCCTTGCTGTCTGCTGTATTTGCGGCGCTGACCTCCATACTGGCCAAGATAGGTATTGTCGGTGTTAATTCGAATCTTGCAACAGCGATTCGAACGATGGTGGTGCTGGTTATGGCGTGGGGAATGGTTTTCCTCACAAATACCCAGGGCGGGATCGCAGCGATCAGCAAAAAAAGCTGGCTGTTTCTGATCCTTTCAGGTCTGGCAACGGGTGCTTCGTGGTTATGCTATTATCGTGCTCTGCAGATAGGCGATGCATCCAAGGTTGTGCCGATAGACAAGCTGAGTGTTGTGATCACACTGGTACTGGCATTTGTTTTTTTGCATGAGAAATTCACAGCAAAATCGATGATGGGATGTATTTTGATCGGTGTGGGAACATTATTGATGGTTTTGTAAAAAGGCATAAGAAAACTATATACAAAAGGAGAGTGTTATGAAAACACGAAAGAAAATTTCAGCAAAGCTGCTGGCGATCATGCTTATTGCTGCATTGCTGCTTCCTCTTGCATGGAATGTCCCGGTGGAAGCAGCCGAGGCAAAACAGATCGATGTTTTGTTCAGCCATGATACACATTCGCATTTGAACAGCTTTTCAACCATCGTAGATGGAGAGCAAAAAGAGGTTGGCGGATTTGCAAGGATCAAAACCCTGATCGATGAAAAGAAGCAGGAAGATCCGGACACCCTGGTGCTGGATGGCGGTGATTTTTCCATGGGAACCCTGATCCAGACCGTATACGATACGGAGGCGGCAGAGCTTCGAATGCTGGGATATCTGGGGTATGATGTGACGACTCTGGGGAATCATGAATATGATTATCGTTCAAAGGGACTGGCAAATATGCTGGAGGCTGCGAAGGCTTCCGGTGAGACAGTGCCGGCACTGGTAGTGTGCAACGTGGACTGGGACAGCATGGAGCAGGATGGATTAAGCGATGGTCAGAAGCAGATCCGGTCGGCATTTGAAGCCTACGGTGTGAAGGATTATGTAGTAGTTCAAAAAGGAGATGTAAAGGCTGCGGTAGTCGGTGTGTTCGGTAAGGATGCCCTGGAATGTGCACCGACCTGTGAATTAAAGTTCAAGGATCCGGTTGAGGCCGTAAAACAGACGGTAGAAGAGATCCGAAAAAATGAAAAAGTGGATATGATCGCTTGTGTGTCCCATGGAGGAACCTGGGAGGATGAGAACAAATCGGAGGATGAGATCCTTGCAAAAGAGGTGCCGGATATCGACTTGATCATCAGCGGACATACGCACACAGAGCTGAAAGAGGCAATTCAGCATGGGAACACATATATCGTATCCTGCGGCGAATACGGAAGAAATCTGGGATCACTTTCCATGACACAGAAGCAGGACGGACGGTGGGAGCTGACATCCTATGAGCTGATCCCTGTTTCTGAGGATGTAAAACCGGACCAGGCGACACAGGAACAGATCGATGCCCTGATGGATACGGTGGATAAGAATTATCTTGCCGATTTCGGCTATACAAGGGAAGAGGTTCTTGCTGAAAATGATGTTGAATTCAACAGTCTGGAAGAAATGGGCACGAAGCATGAAGAGTTGAATCTTGGTGATATCATGTCCGATGCATACATATATGCAGTGGAAAATTCCGAGTATTATGATGGTGATCCGGTTGATGTAGCCGTTGTTCCAAGCGGAACCGTGCGGGATACATACACAAAGGGCGATATCACAGTAGAGGATGTTTTTAATTCCTTTTCACTGGGAATCGGAAAGGATGGTGTTGCCGGATACCCGCTGATCAGTGCATACCTGACCGGAAAGGAGCTGAGGCTGGTAGCGGAGGTGGATGCTTCTGTATCAGATTTTATGACAACGGCAAGGTTATATTGCAGTGGATTGAATTTTGCATACAATCCACATCGGATGATCCTGAATAAGGTGACAGATTGTTATCTCACCAGGGCAGACGGAGAGCGGATCGAGATCCAGGATGACAAGCTGTATCATGTTGTGACAGATCTGTATACCGGCCAGATGCTTGGTTCAGTGATGAAAATGTCCTATGGACTGCTGTCTCTTGAACCGAAGGACAGGGATGGAAATCCTATTGAAAATCTGGAAGATCAGGCAATCATGGAGGACGACAGGGAATTAAAGGCCTGGGATGCGATCGCAAGATATATGCAGTCCTTTGAGGATACAGACGGCGACGGAATTGCCAATGTGCCGGAATATTATGAGACGACACATGGACGTAAGGTTGTGGAGGACAGCAGAAATATCATTGATTTGGTGAAGCAGCCGAATAAGTTTTCGGCAATGATCGCAGGTATTTGTCTGATCTTTATCGTGATCATTGTGCTTGTGGTATTTCTGATCCGAAGGATGATCCGCAGGATCAAAGTCAGAAAAGGAAAGAGAAATTCAAAATAAATATACGGCTGAGAAGAAAGCTGTCGCTTTAGCGGTTGATAGATCGCAAAGCGGCAGCTTTTATTTGTGGCAGATATATAAATGGTGAAAGAAGATATTTTATAGTTGACAAATAGAGAACAATGCCATACAATCGTTCTAAATAGAACGAAAAGATATGGAGGAAGGCTATGTTTTTCTGGGATCAGCATAAAACGATAACAAGCTGTTATGAAAAAGTCACAGGGAGTGTATGTGAGAAATATCAGCTGACGCATATGGAATATGATATCCTTATGTTTTTACACAACAATCCACAGCATAATACTGCGGCTGAGATCGTTAAGGTCCGTAAGTCGACGAAATCCCACGTGTCCTCTTCTCTGAAAAATCTGGAGAGCAGAGGTCTGATCGAAAGGATCCAGAGTGCGGATAATAAGAAGCATATCGAGATCGTTTTATTAAATAAGGCAGATCGGATCATTGAAGATGGAATAAAAGCACAGAAGGAATTTGCAAAAATCGCTTTGGACGGCCTGACAGTGGAAGAGAAGCGTATTTGTAAAGAGGTATTTCATAAGATCTGCGAAAATGCGGATAAATATATGAGGTGAGATGATGAAAAAGAGATTTCATGTAAAGAAAAGGACTCTTTTGCTGATCGCGGGTATTGTATGGCTGATTGCCGGATTTAATGTTGCCAGACTTGGGATATTATCATACCGGGTGATCGATCGGAAGTGGTATCTGTATCTGTTTTCGGTCGTTGCTTTTTTCTATTCCGGTCTCGGCTGTGCACTGGCCCTGGCGGGGGTGGTATTTACCAGAAATTATTTTTGTTATAAACAATTGATCGTAAAGGAGCAGGAAGCATGAGAGAAAATAGTAAGAAAAACATGCCGGACATAATGGAGGCAATATTTGACGCAGGATATTTGATATTCGATCTGATCGCAGGAATTTTTTTCTTTGTATTTTCGAAGGGTAATCCTTTGTTTATCCTTTACGGAGTACTGACATTGACACTTTGTGGCGGAGATGCTTTCCATCTGGTGCCAAGGATCATCAGAGCTGTCCATGGAAGCAGCGAGAAGATCAGGAAACAGCTGGGAATCGGATTACAGGTATCCTCGATCACGATGACTGTATTTTATATTATTTTACTGTATGTATGGAAGCTTACCTTCCCGGAGCTGAATGCACCGGCAGCAGTGGAAGCAATGATCTGGATCTCTGCGATCATCAGGATCGTGGTATGCTTCCTTCCTCAGAATAACTGGTGTACAGATGATGGAAATATGAAATTATCCATCCTGAGAAATGCAGTTTTTGCAGTTACCGGTATCGGTGTGATCATTCTGTATGCGATCTCCGGAAATGCGAATGGGTATCACATGACAAGAATGGTTGCTGCGATCATCATTTCCTTTGGATGCTATCTTCCGGTAACCTTATTCAGCAAAACAAAGCCCAAGGTCGGATTACTGATGATCCCAAAGACCTGTGCATATATGTGGATCATTGCAATGGGACTTCAGCTTCTGTTTTAGGACAGCAAGCATTAAGTAATCGCCTGACTATGGATCAGACATTGGATGTCTGCAGCGTATTTTGGTACGTCTGCGGACATCTTTTTTTGAGATGAATTGCAATTTTTTTTGTAAAATTGTAGAATGAAAGAGCTTATGAAAAAGAGTCATGAAAGAGAGAATCAGGAAATGAATGATAAAATCGCAGTCTGTCTTGGAAAGGGCGGACAGAGAGATATGGCGGAAGCCTTTTGCAGGAGGACCGGAGCGCAGCTTCAGGATAAGCCGGGAGATTTTCTGACGGTGCGGTTTGATTCCAGGGGCGTTTCGCTGTCCGGTTTCGGGCTGACCTATCAGGGGGATTTTGTGGAGACGATGCTTCACAGAGTTACCAGAGGCAGACTTCAGCATGAGATGCTGGTGAAGGCGGTAAAGTCAGATAAGGAGGGAAGGAAGGCCATCGATGCTACGGCAGGAATGGGTGAGGATGCCTTTCTTCTGGCAGCCCAGGGCTATGAGGTGACGCTGTACGAGCAGAATCCGGTGATCGCAGTCCTTCTTAAAGATGCCATTCGCCGTGCCAAGAAAAATATGGATCTGAAAGATATTGCTGGTCGTATGAAGGTGATCGAGGGAAACAGTGTAGAAGGTATGTCAAAGCTTCTGGATCCTGTAGACGTGATCTATCTGGATCCTATGTTTCCGGCAAGACAGAAATCCAGCCTGATCAACAAGAAACTTCAATTGATCCAGAAGCTGGAACCACCGTGTTCCGGGGAAAAGGATCTTTTTGATGCAGCTATCAGAGCAAATCCGGATAAGATCATCGTCAAGCGTCCGCTGAAAAGTGAATGTCTTGCCGGCCGGGAGCCGTCTTATACATTGAAGGGGAAGGCAATACGATATGACTGTTATGTATTATAAAGTCAGACACTATCAATACAAAAATCGAATCGGAAATCTTAAGTCTGAAGCTGTAGGCGTGGTAAGCGGGGAAAAACATTTCCCCATATTTCCTGGAAATATGATTTTCAAGCCACTGACGAAATCCAAACCATTTTCCACGCCACTATATGCTTATGCAGAGGTGTTCTGGTCAACGATCATTAATGAATATTTTATGCCTGCGCCCAGGTATGAACTGGCCATCTGTGAAGGGTATGAGGCAGTAAATGAAAAATATCTTGACTACGGAACGGCAGTACCCATGGCCTATAAAGAAGGGGAATCCCTTTTGAATCTTCTGGAGTTTTTCAGGAAATATCCGGATGAAAAGGTAGATATAGATAATTATGTAAACTATTGTCAGATGTTTTATGATTATAGAGATATTTTTGAAGCTGATTTTTTGCAGGAGCATCAGGAAATGGCGGAACAGCTTGCCATGCAGGTACTGATCTCTGTCCTGAAGGGAGACCAGAATTATCATTATGAAAATGTAGCATTTCTCTGTGATAAAGATGGCGGGATCATAAGTCTTGCACCTATGATCGATCATGAATTTTCTACGTATTTTATGTTTCCGGACGATGTTTCCCGTCATGTATACTGGCTGATGGAATTAAGCAAATCCATCCGCGGATGGGAAGTCCGGCCTGGGGAATATGATAATTTCAAAGATCCGGAAGAACGGAAACTAATGGAAAAAAGTGCCACCTGTATTCATAAAAATCTCCTCTATATAAAAGAACATTATCCGCAGACAACGGAAGAATTTCTGGATAAAGCAGAAAAACTGAAAACAGCATTGACGGAAGCTTCAGAGGATTTTCTGATCCGGGGAAATACGGAATATCCGGACTGTGCGGATTCCAGTGCCTGGCTGATCGGAAAAGCCCGATACAAGGATAAAGATGAAGAGAAAGCCAGCGCTTATGAGGCGGAATTATACGGAAAGGGGAAAAAGCTTGATTTCCGGGACGTAAGTATCAGTGCAATAAATGAAATAAAAGCTGTGATCAGTCAGATGGAAGAAGTTTTGAGAAAGAGAGAATAAACAAATGGAACAAACAAAAACAATATTAAAAAAAACCTGGGTGGTGGCAGCGCTTGCCTGCGTCTGCTGTCTTCTCTGGGGGAGTGCGATCCCGCTGATCAAGACAGGATACCGTCTGATGCAGATGGATTCTGCAGATACGGCAAGTCAGATCGTTTTTGCAGGTGTGCGTTTTGCACTGGCAGGAATCCTTGTACTGATCTTTGCATCTTTGCGTGAACGCAAGGTTCTGCTTCCGGATCGAACTGTTCTGAAATATGCGGTGCCGGTATGTATGGCTCAGACGGTATGTCAGTATTTCTTCTTTTATATAGGTGTGGCACATACCTCCGGTGTAAAAGGCGCTATTATCACAGGTCTTGGGAATTTTATTGCGATCCTGCTGTCCTGCCTTGTTTTTCACAAGGAAAAAATGACCGGGCGAAAGATGCTCGGCTGTATCCTCGGTTTTGCTGGCGTGGTCGTGATCAATCTCATGGGAAATTCTCTGGATGCAGGTTTTAGGCTTACAGGAGAAGGATTTATTCTGATCGCGCAGTTTTCTTACGGAATGTCCACGGTGCTGATCAATATTTTTTCCAGAAAGGTATCTCCGGTGGTACTCAGCGGAACGCAGTTTACCATGGGCGGGATCATTCTGTTCCTGATCGGAAAAGGGATGGGAGGACATTTCGGAGTGGTAAATGCCGCCGGTATTGGAATCATCTTTTATCTGGCAATGGTGTCTGCAGTGGCCTATACACTGTGGTCAGTGCTGCTTGCCTGGAATGATGTATCCAGGGTAGCGATTTTTGGTTTTGTAAATCCTTTGTTCAGTGTGATCTTGTCTGCACTGGTTCTGGGAGAGGTACGTCAGGCATTTAATATGGGAAGTCTCATCGCACTGTTTCTTGTCTGTGTGGGAATTTATGTGGTAAATCAAAAAAAATCTTCATAAGTGGTATTGCAGTTATTGTTCCCAGGCAATATTTTTTGAAACGTGTTGCTGAGAACGGAGTGAACAGTAACGGTCGCAGAATGAACAGTAACGATGCCGGGGTTTTGAAATTGATTTCAATACGGCATTGTGTTAAAATGGCTCCATAAAAAGTGTGAACATAAAAATCCGTGCCGGAATAACTGCAGGATTCGGAAGCAGATCCTGCACCGGACAGATAAGGAGGAAAAATATGGAATTTCAGAAACTGATCGAAGAGAGAAGGACCATCCGTAAATACAGCCCGGAGAGCAGGATCACAAAAGAAGATCTTCTTGCAGTGATCCGGGCCGCTCAGGAAGCACCCAGCTGGAAAAACTCCCAGACCGGAAGATATTATTGTGTAATGTCCGAAGAGATGGTGGAGAAGGTCAGCAGAGAATGTCTGCCGGAAATGAACCAGGCAAAAGCAGAGAATGCCTCCCTGATCGTTACAACCTTTGTACATAACCATGCCGGATTTCAGAAAGACGGAACACCGGATAATGAGCTTGGAAACGGCTGGGGCTGCTATGATCTGGGACTTCAGAACGAGAATCTGATCCTGAAGGCAAAGGAGCTTGGATATGGAACCCTGATCATGGGACTTCGTGCCGGAGACAAGCTCCGTGAGATCCTTTCCATTCCGGAAACAGAAACGGTAGTGGCAGTGATCGCCATCGGAAAAGCAGCCGAAGAGCCTGCAAGACCGAAACGTAAAGATGTGGAAGATATTGTGAGATTTTATTAAATAATAGAAGAAATGCCCGGTACATATCAAAATGTTCGGGCATTTTTTAATGAGAATTAAAGAGCAAAATGGTCTGAAAAGGATTGCCTGGAGGAGTGAATTCTGTTATCCTGTAAGAAAACAGCTGTAACAATATGGAAGGGTTTTGAAAAGCAGAGTTTGGGAGAAGCAAAAAAGCAATACAGTAAAAGCAAGGGAGGTTTTTAACCAATATGCAGATCATACATGAAAATGAATACGAAGAAACCATGAAAAATATCGTAACGCCATATCTTCTGTCTCACAGAAGGGAACTTTATGTACCGGGTGCGGATTATCCGTTTCGTAACGAAAGCAAACGGATCACAGGTAAGATCCATATGCTGCAGTATCTGTCTGATATTGATATGCCTAAAGGTGTGGTAGTCATCAGCCACGGATTCACAGAATCAGCAGTAAAATATGATGAAGTGGCCTATTATTTTCTTAAGGAAGGCTATCATGTATATATTCCGGAGCATTGCGGTCATGGCCGCAGCTATCGTCTTACCGCAGACCCGTCTCTGGTCCACATCGATACATGGAGAAGATATATCCGCGATTTTCTGAAAGCATGCCGCTACATAAAGAAAGCACATCCGGATCTGTCACTTAACTTGTATGCACATTCCATGGGTGGTGCCATCGGTGGTATTGCTGCAGCTTGGGAGCCGGACTGGTTTCACAAGGTGATCCTTTCTTCTCCGATGATCCGTCCTCTTACAGATAATGTTCCGTGGCCGGCAGCCACCGGCATAGCTCTGGAGAAATGCATTTTCGGAAAAGATGAGGAATATGTAGCTGGCCGAAAGCCTTACGATGGCAGCGGTTCTTTTGAGACAAGCTCCGCAACATCAAAACCAAGATACGAGCGATACAAAAATCTCCGTGCAGAACATAAGGAGCTCCAGACCTGGTCTCCATCCTACGGCTGGCTCTGGGCTTCTGCGGAAATGAGCTGGTATCTGCGTCTCTACGGATGGAAAAAATATACGGCACCAATGCTGCTCATTCAGGCCCAGACTGAAGATCTGGTGTCTGTCCGTGCCCTGAAAAATTTTGCCGGAAAGATCAATCGCCAGGGAAAAACAAGCTGTGATTATATCCATATGATCGGAACAAAGCATGAGATCTATGGAAGCAGAGGTAAGATTCTGGAGAAATACTGGGGATATATATTTACATTCCTAGACGATACGGAAAATGATATTGATCACAGATAAGTATTTTTACTACAGGTGTATCACATATTTAACAACAGGATTGGCAGCTTTTATTCACTTTCTTTCTTTATCATAGTAAAATTATAAAGCTTTTCTCTTATACATTCGACAAAAAATGTGATATAATCTAACGAATCGTCTTTTTGTACAGACAAACGTACAATCCAAAAAGACAAAATTAAATAAGGGAAGGATTATAGAATGTTATCTGTTATTGAATCAGTGAATGCTGCCGTAAACAATTTTATCTGGGGCGTTCCTGCGATGATCTGTATTATTGGTGTAGGTCTTTATTTAAGTATCCGCATGAATTTTCTCCAGATTCGCAAATTTCCCTATGCCATCAGGGTCACTATCGGACGTATGCTTCGGAAAAGAGAAGCTTCCGATGGAAGTCTGACACCGTTTCAGGCTGTTTGTACGGCGTTAGCTGCTACCGTGGGAACGGGAAATATTGCAGGTGTGGCAGGTGCTATTGCCATCGGAGGACCGGGAGCCGTATTCTGGATGTGGATTTCTGCACTTCTTGGAATGTGTACAAAGTTTTCAGAAGTAACACTTGCGGTACATTTCCGCGAAACCAATGCCAACGGAGATCTGGTTGGAGGACCAATGTATTACATTAAGAATGGTCTAAAAAAACACTGGCACTGGCTGGCATATCTGTTTTCCGCTTTTGGTGTGCTTACTGTTTTCGGAACCGGAAATGCAACCCAGGTTAATACCATTACAACAGCTATTGATTCTGCACTGATCAATTACAATGTGATCGCTGCAGACAATACTTCTACGGTAAACCTTGTTATGGGGATCATCCTTGCGATCCTTGTGGCAATGATCCTGCTTGGCGGAATCAAAAGGATCGGCCAGGTTACAGAAAAGCTGGTACCGTTTATGGCATTGTTTTATATTATTCTTGCCGTTGGTGTAGTTATCATCAACTGGAAAAATGTTCCGGGTGTTTTCAGCGCTATCATCAGAGGGGCATTTAATCCGGCATCTGTGACAGGCGGCGTGGTAGGAAGCTTTTTCATGAGTATGAAAAAAGGTGTTTCCAGAGGTATTTTTTCCAATGAGGCAGGTCTTGGTACCGGTTCTATCGCACATGCCTGTGCAGACACCAGAAAACCTGTAAAACAGGGGTTTTTCGGGATCTTTGAGGTATTCACGGACACGATCGTGATCTGTACGCTGACAGCGCTTGTCATCCTCTGCAGTGGGGTGCCGGTTGGTTATGGCGCAGCAGCAGGAGCGGAGCTTACCATCAGCGGTTTTACCAGTACATACGGAAACTGGGTTTCCATCTTTACAGCAGTTGCCATGTGCTGCTTCGCATTTTCCACTATCATTGGATGGGGACTTTACGGAGCCAGATGTGCGGAGTTCCTTTTTAAGGAAAAAGCTATCAGACCTTTTATGGTACTGTACTCTTTGGTAGCGATCATCGGCGCAACTGTTGACCTTGGACTTCTCTGGAGTATCGCAGAGACCTTCAACGGTCTGATGGCGATCCCTAACCTGATTGCAGTATTCCTGCTTTCCGGTGTGGTTGTAAAGCTTGTGAAGGAGTACTTCGCTGGAGAAGGAAAGAACGCCTGAAGGAGTTTTTGAAAAAAAAACTTGACTATCAAAACAAACAGAGTTAGAATTGGTTTAGCTCATTAAAGAGTTAACACATAACAGAAGTAAATTCCATGAAGGGAATCAGTAAAGACAGAGGAACCGTCTTCAGAGAGCTGTGACTGGTGTGATGCAGCGTCGGAACTGCCTTGAATATCATCCCTGAGAAGGAAAGCCGAAAGTTTCAGACAAGTAAGTAGGTTTTCACGGGTGCTTCCCGTTACAGAAGTCGCGTATGCCGGTACGTTGCAGAATCGTGCTTGTTTCAATGGAGAAACAGGGTGGTTGCGGAATTTTATATCCGTCCCTGAAAGGGGACGGATTTTTTTTATCCAAAACATTTTAAACCACGCGGTAAGGATCTGAAACCGGAAAAATATACAAAAGGGGAAAGAGTATGAAAGTGTACAAAAAACTCATGAACGCACTTGCAGCAGTAGAAAAAATCGTACTGGTCATTTCCACACTGCTGATCCTTGTGCTGACTGTGGGAAATGTATTTTCCCGTAAGGTCATCCATCGCTCATGGTCTTTTACAGAAGAGCTTGTTGTAGCGGTGTTTGTTCTCATCACACTTCTGGCAGCAGCACTTGCCTGCCGTGAAAAAGGAGGACTGGTAAGTCTGACACTGGTTACGGACCGTCTTCCGAAAAAACTGGAAAAACCATCTGTGATCCTGATCACGGTCCTGAGTATTGTTTTTTCCGCAATTTTATTTAAATATGGAATGGACAAAGTTCTTACACAGCTGGCAAACGGCAAGAGAACTTTCGTATTGAACTGGCCGGAGTGGATCTTCTGGTCCTTCGTGCCGATCGGAGCAGGCTGTATGATCCTTCATTTTATTGAGTACTGCCTCGACTTCTGCCTGAAAAAAGATGATGAAAAGGAGGACAAATAAATGATCAGTGCAATCTTATTTATCTCCTTCTTTGTTTTCCTGATCCTGGGACTTCCCATTGCGATCTGCTTAGGTCTGTCATCTGTATGTGCCATCCTTTATTCCGGTACATCTCTGACGATCGTAGCTACAAATATGTACTCTGGAATCAGTAAATTCCTGCTTCTTGCTATCCCGTTCTTTGTTCTGTCCGGAAACATTATGGCAAAAGCCGGTATTTCCAAACGACTGATCAACTTCGTAGATACCTGCGTAGGACATAAAAAGGGCGGTATCGCCATTGTATGTGTTATCGTAGCCTGCTTCTTCGGAGCAATCTCCGGTTCCGGTCCTGCAACGGTTGCGGCACTTGGAGCAGTTCTGATCCCGGCTATGGTTGAGCAGGGCGGTTTCTCTGCACCGTTTTCCACGGCATTGATGGCAACCTCCAGTTCCATCGCTATTGTCATACCGCCGAGTATCGCATTCGTTGTATACGCTTCTATCACAGGGGTATCTATTGCAGATATGTTTATGGCTGGTATCGTTCCGGGACTTCTGATGGGTGTTGCTCTTGTGATCATCGTTATGATCGAGGCAAAGAAACATAACATTCAGCCATCCCGTGAAAAAGCTTCCGCAAAAGAGCGCTGGGATACATTTAAAGATGCATTCTGGGGATTCCTGATGCCGGTTATCATCCTCGGAGGAATTTACGGCGGTATCTTTACACCAACTGAGGCTGCAGCCGTATCTGTTGTTTACGGTCTGTTTGTTGGTATGGTGATCTACCGTGAGGTTAAGCTCAAAGATCTGTTTGACATTCTTGTGGATTCTGCAAAGACAACTGGTGGAATCATGCTGATCGTAGCGAGTGCTTCCCTGTTCTCTTTTGTATGTACCAAGTTTGGTATTGCAAATGCGGCATCTGAGCTTCTTGCCGGCATTGCACATAATCAGTTTACCTTCCTTCTGATCGTAAACATCATTTTCCTGATCGCAGGATGCTTCATTGATGCAAACTCTGCGATGTACATTTTTATACCGATCATGCTTCCGGTATGTAAGGCTCTGGGCTATGATGTGGTAGCATTCGGTGTTATGGCAACAGTTAACCTTGCGATCGGACAGGTAACACCTCCGGTAGGTGTAAATCTTTTCGTTGCCATCAGTATCAAGATCAAAAAAGGTCTGGAGGTTACTCTTCAGCAGATCTCCAGAGCAGTTATGCCGATGATCGCTGCATCCGTTGCAGTTCTTCTGATCATCACTTATATTCCGGCTGTTTCCACAGCTCTTCCGAAGGCTCTTGCAAAAGAGGGCTCCTATACAGGAGACCAGTCTTCTGACACAGAAAGCCAGAGTTCCAAGGATTCCGGAGATGGAAGTGATTCCTTTAATACCATCGCGGATTACAGTGATCTTGACTGGCCGGAGATGACATGGAACTTCGCATGCTCTACAACTGAAACAAGTACCTGGGCTGACGGAGGACGTAAGTTTGGTGAGCTTATGGAAAAAGCAACCGGCGGAAAAGTCAAGGTTAATATTTACGCAGCAGATCAGCTGACAAACGGAAATCAGTCCGAGGGAATCCAGGCACTGATGAACGGAGATCCGGTACAGATCTCCATGCATTCCAATCTGATCTATTCTGCATTTGACCCGAGATTCAATGTAGTATCCCTGCCGTTTATCTATGATTCCTACGATGACGCGGATGCAAAATTTGACGGTGAGGCCGGAGAAAAGCTGAAAGAGATCCTTGGTGAGTACGGACTTCATTGTATGGGAATCGCAGAGAATGGTTTCCGTGAGCTGACAAACAGCAAGCATGAAGTAAAAACAGTAGACGACATGAAGAACCTGAAGGTTCGTGTGGCCGGTTCCAACCTTCTTATGGAATGCTATAAGAGATGGGGGGCAGATGCCACAAATATGAACTGGTCTGAGACCTACACAGCACTTCAGCAGAATACGGTAGAGGGTGAGGAGAACCCGTTGCCTGCGATTGACGCAGCCAGTGTACAGGAGGTACAGCCGTACTGCTCCACGTGGGATGCAATCTATGATTGTCTGTTCTTCTGTATCAACCAGGATATCTATGACAGCCTGACACCGGAACAGCAGCAGGTTGTTGATGAGGCAGGCCAGAAGGCTGTTGAGTATGAGCGTTATATCAACCGTTCCGGCGACGAGGAGATCATGAGCCGCTGGGAGAAGAGCAACGGTGTGACCTTTACAAAGAAAGAGGATATGGATATCGATTCCTTCAAGAAAGCAGTAGACGGAATCGACGACTGGTTTGTAAAGGAGCTTAAGAGTGCAGGCTATGACGATGCACAGGATCTTGTAGATCTGTTTACAGAGGATTCGGTAGATACCGTGGAGGATTACAGTGATCTGAACTGGCCTGAGACAACCTGGAACTTTGCATGCTCCACAACGGAGACAAGTACCTGGGCTGATGGAGGACGTAAGTTCGGTGAACTCATGGAAAAGGCTACCGGAGGAAAGGTCAAGGTTAACATTTACGCAGCGGATCAGCTGACAAACGGAAATCAGTCCGAGGGAATCCAGGCATTGATGAACGGAGACCCGGTACAGATCTCCATGCATTCCAATCTGATCTATTCTGCATTTGATCCACGCTTCAATGTGGTATCCCTGCCGTTCATCTATGATTCCTACGATGATGCAGATGCGAAGTTTGACGGAGAGGCCGGAGAAAAGCTGAAGGAGATCCTTAACGGCTACGGACTTCATTGCATGGGTATTGCAGAGAACGGATTCCGTGAGTTGACAAACAGCAAGCATGAGGTAAAATCTGTAGATGATATGAAGAATCTGAAGGTTCGTGTAGCCGGCTCTAATCTTCTTATGGAGTGTTATAAGAGATGGGGGGCAGATGCTACAAATATGAACTGGTCCGAGACCTACACAGCACTTCAGCAGAATACGGTAGAGGGTGAGGAGAATCCGTTGCCCGCCATTGATGCAGCCAGTGTACAGGAGGTACAGCCATATTGCTCCATGTGGGATGCAATCTATGACTGCCTGTTCTTCTGCATCAACCAGGATATTTATGATGCGCTGACACCGGAGCAGCAGGCTGTTGTTGACGAGTGTGGTCAGAAAGCTGTTGAGTATGAGCGTTACATCAACCGTTCCAGTGATGATGAGATCAAAGCACGCTGGGCAGACAAAAACGGTGTGACCTTCACAGAGAAAAAGGACATGGATATCGATTCCTTTAAGAAAGCAGTAGACGGTGTAGATGACTGGTTTGTTCAGGAACTGAAAAAACAGGGCTATAATGATGGTCAGGATCTGGTAGATCTGTTTACAAAGTAATCTTCATATATGTTTATAAAAAGATAAAATAGCCGGAAAGAGGCAGTTCTGAGAGGATTTTTCAGGACCGCCTCTTTTCTTTGCGGAAAAAAGATTATATACTGATAGCAGTCCGGCATTTGTCGGGCAGGAGATTATTGAAATATGACCGGAACATAAGTAAAGCATATATTCGCATTTATTTTACTGTATGCTCCGGAGAGTTGATAAGGTAAAGGAAGAAATATGATAAAGATCGATCTGATAACCGGATTTCTCGGATCCGGAAAGACAACATTTATAAAAAAATATGCCTCCTATCTTCTGAAAAAAGGCATGAACATCGGGATCCTGGAAAATGATTTCGGGGCAGTGAATGTGGATATGATGCTGCTTCAGGATCTAATGGGTGACAACTGTGAGTTGGAGATGGTTTCCGGCGGTTGTGATGCGGACTGTCACAGACGGCGATTTAAGACAAAGCTGATCGCTATGGGAATGTGCGGTTACGACCGTGTCATCGTAGAACCATCCGGAATCTTTGATGTGGATGAGTTCTTTGACGCCCTCCATGAGGAACCGCTGGATAAATGGTATGAGATCGGAAATGTGATCGCCATTGTGGATGCGAAGCTGGCAGAGGATCTTTCAGCGGAAGCGGATTATCTGCTGGCTTCCGAGGTGGCAGATGCAGGCTGTGTATTATTGAGCAGGAGCCAGGAAGCCACGGTGGAAGAGATCAGCAGCACAAAAGAGCATCTCAACCGTGCACTTGGCCAGATCCAGTGCAGGCGCTGTCTGGACAGTGAGATCCTCACCGGAAACTGGGATGAGCTCACAGACACAGACCTGGAAAAGATCCTGGATTGCGGGTATGTGGCAGAGGATTACGTGAAGGAATCCTATGCGGAAGGCGGCGGATTTGATTCTCTGTTTTTTATGAACGTTCATAAAAGCGAGGAGGAACTTCATGAAACTGCAGAAAGGATCCTAAATGATCCATCCTGCGGAGATGTTTTTCGCGTAAAAGGTTTTCTCAGAAAAGAAGATGGACAGTGGCTGGAGCTGAATGCTACCCGCCATGAGATCTGCATCCGGCCGGCAAAGCTGGGACAGGAGATCATGATCGTTATTGGGGAGAAACTGAATAAAGAGGTAATTGATGGATACTGGAAATAATACTGCAGGAAAAACAGCACCGGAGAGATATGTCTCAGAGAAGGCCTTTGAAGAGCTGCCAGATACCTTTCAGAAGCTTGCAGAGCTGCTTGGAGAAGATCAGTTTGAACTGGTGGCAGTGAATGATGAGAAAGATCCGCAGGATCAGAAAGCAGCTTCAGAAAGTGCTTTTTCGGAAGCAATTGCGGAAAAGTCCGATGACAATATGTACAGAGTGGATTCTTATGTAAAAAACGGAGAAATCCGCCTTGTGTATCTTATGAATGATGCGGTAGAAAGCTTTCTTGTTTTTGGAAATGCCCGTATGACAGGTGTATACAAACCGGATTACGAGGGCGAGATCCTGGCAGATTTAAGCCGGCAGGGTAGAGAATATATTCTTGTGGTCCACCAGGATGATTCGGTGGTGACTTTGTTTTTTGAAACCCTGTCTCTGGAAAAACATCTCTACGATTACAGCCGGATCGGTCATTTCTGGGTAGAAGGGTATGAATACTTACGGCAGCTGGAATATCGGCTGGCGATCCTCCGCGACAAATATGATTATATAGGCGGGGACAGCTGCAACGCTCTGGAGGAGAAGCTTTCTGCACTGGTGGAATTTCCGCCATTGAATTACTGCTGTTATCCGGCTGTTCCGGAAAAGTATATTGTTCCCAGGGAAAATCCGTGGATTCCCTCGGAAAAGGCATTTGAGGTAATGGGAGAGATCGCAAGGCAGGCAGGAGACCGTACCTTTGTCAGGTGGCTTGAAATTTACCGGAAACTTCCGTTTAAATGGGTAGCACGGAAACTGGCAGGAATGCTTCACCGTACAAAACACATCCAGGTAACGATGTGCCTTTCTGAAAAGCTGCGGGAGGCTTCATCCGGATATGGGAATCGTTCTTTTGGAAAAGAAGCCGATGAAGAGCTTAGAGTTCTTACAGAAAAAGCCAGGACAAAGCAGGCAGAGCTGAACGAGCAGGGTATGGGATCCGAAGTACTCAGGGAAGAACCGTTTACCATTGCCAGAGATTCTCTGGGATTTAAGGTTTATCTCATGAAATGGAACAAAGGAAGAAAAGACTGTACCGTTGAAATTGAAGAAATATGACGAAATATATATAGATCCGTAGAGAATATCTGTGAAGTGTTTTTGCCCGGCAGGGATTGCTTTTTTAAAAACACTGGGGTATAATCTAACGGAAAGAGTTAAGAACAGCCCTTTAATAAGAAAGGAGATTTTTAAAATGAAAGTAACACATATTACAGATATTGATAAATTTTTTGAGGTAATTGACAGCTGCAAGGGTAGAGTAGAGCTTGTAACAGGAGAGGGAGACAGACTGAACCTGAAATCCAAGCTTTCCCAGTATGTATCTCTTGCAAACATCTTTTCCGCTGGTGAGATCCCGGAGCTTGAGATCGTTGCAGCAGAGAAAGAGGATATCGACAAGCTTATGAACTTTATGATCAACGGCTGATAGGAAGAACGATTTTCAGGGATGTGAGCTTTTCACATCCCTCTATTAATCTGAATATAAAGCAGAATAGGAATGTCTGTTTTGTAAAATGGATATAATGACAGCAGATACAGAAACAGGTAATTTTTTCTCTGTCATCATGAGCATAACAGGATACAACCAGGGGGTATAATACTTCCTGGTCAAACTACGTTAAAAGGAGTGTATACAAAATGGTTAAAATTGATATTATCTCCGGTTTCCTTGGCGCCGGAAAAACAACTCTGATCAAAAAACTTCTGAAGGATGGATTTCAGGGTGAGCAGGTAGTGCTGATCGAGAACGAGTTCGGTGAGATCGGTATTGACGGCGGCTTCCTGAAAGAGGCAGGGATCCAGATCCGTGAGATGAACTCCGGATGTATCTGCTGCTCTCTGGTAGGAGATTTCGGAACTTCCCTGAAAGAAGTCGTTACCAAATATAACCCGGACAGAATCCTCATCGAGCCATCCGGAGTTGGTAAACTTTCTGACGTTATCAAGGCTGTACAGGGCGTTCAGGATGAGGTTGATATCAAACTGAACAGCTATACAACTGTTGTTGATGCAAAAAAATGCAAAATGTATATGAAGAACTTCGGTGAGTTCTTTGATAATCAGATCCAGTATGCAGGTGCTATCATCATGAGCCGTACTGATATTGCAAGTGAGAAAAAGGTTCAGGAGTCCCTGGAGCTTCTCCGCAGCCTGAATAAGGATGCTGCTATCATTACAACTCCGATCGAGAATCTTGACGGTAAGAAGCTGGTAGAGGTTATGGAGCATCCGGTATCCCTGGAGCAGGAGATGCTTGAGGAGGAGCATGAGCATCATCATCACCACGACGGAGAGTGTGGCTGCGGCCATGATCATGAAGAGCATGAGCATCACCATCACCACGACGGAGAGTGCGGCTGTGGCCATGATCATGAAGAGCATGAGCATCATCACCATGACGGAGAGTGCGGTTGTGGCCATGATCATGAAGAGCATGAGCATCACCATCACCACGACGGAGAGTGCGGCTGCGGCCATGATCATGAAGAGCATGAGCATCACCATCACCACGACGGAGAGTGTGGCTGTGGACATGACCACCACCATCATCATGCAGATGAGGTCTTCACAAGCTGGGGCCGTGAGACTATTAAAAAATATACACGTGAGGGACTTGAGAAGATCCTTGAGGCACTTTCCGAGTCTGATAAATACGGTATCATCCTCCGTGCAAAGGGAATGCTTCCGGCAGAAGACGGAACATGGATCTATTTTGATATGGTTCCGGAAGAAACTGAGATCCGTGAGGGGGCACCAGAATATACAGGCCGTCTGTGCGTGATCGGTTCTAAGCTTGACGAGCATGCACTGGAGGAGCTTTTCGGGATCGCATAAAGCATATGATAAAATAAATGTCCGTTTTGACGCAAAGCCAAAGCGGAATACAGATATAGATTGTTACAGAAAGGAAATAGATACTGTACATTAAACCGTACAGTATCTGATGGGATGGATTTATGGAAGAGACCAGAGTACCCGTTTATCTGATCACAGGTTTTCTGGAAAGCGGCAAGACCTCTTTCCTGAGCTTTACCCTGCAGCAGGATTACTTTCAGATCGATGGAAAAACACTGCTGATCCTTTGCGAAGAGGGTGAGGAAGAATATGATGAGGAAGCACTGAAACAGTGCAATACCGTTGTGGAGAGCATTGACAGTGAGGAAGAGCTTACACCGGAACGACTTGCGGCAATGGAGATCCTGCATCAGCCGGAGCGGGTGATCATTGAGTATAATGGCATGTGGCTGGTAAGTAAATTCGAAGAAATGGAAAAACCGGAAGGCTGGGGCGTGGAGCAGCATATCACCTGTGTGGATGCAAGCACATTCCAAGTCTATATGGCGAATATGAAGTCCCTTTTTATGGACATGGTCCGCAATGCGGATATGGTTATCTTTAACCGCTGCCAGGAGAACGATCCGCTTCCTTCTTACAGAAGAAGCATTAAGGTGGTGAACCAGCGTGCGGAGATCATCTTTGAGGATGAAGAGGGCGAGCTTGGTGATCTTTTTGAGGATGAGATGCCATTTGATATTGATGCGCCGGTGATCGATATCCTTCCGGAGGATTATGGTATCTGGTTTGTGGATTCCATGGATCATCCGGACCGCTATGTTGGAAAAACCGTTCACTTTAAAGCACGTGCCCTGAAGCCGCGTGGAATGGGAAGCAAATTCTTTGTTCCCGGAAGAACAGCCATGACATGCTGTGCAGATGATACCACATTCCTTGGTTATATCTGCAAGAGCGCTTTTGCTCCGAAGATCGCAGAAGGCCAGTGGGTGGATGTTACTGCGAAGGTTGCGTTTGAGAAGAGAATGGAATATCAGGGAGAGGGAGTCGTACTTTACGCAGAGCATGTAGAAGTTTGTGAGCCACTTGCTGATGAGATGGTATATTTCAACTGATACGATCAGAGCATTTGTATGTCTTAAGGCATAAGAGGGCCTGACATTGAAACAGGTAGATTACAGCTGAGGAGTTTTTATGTATTTAATTGCAGGTTTGGGAAATCCGGGAAAGCAGTATGAGGCTACACGCCACAATATGGGCTTTGACACCGTTGACTGTCTTGTGGAGAAGCATAATATCCCGCAGGGCGGCGTAAAATTTAATGCCATGTATGGAAAAGGTATCATTGGCGGTGAAAAAGCTATTCTGATGAAACCGCTTTCCTATATGAATTTAAGCGGCGGTCCGATCCAGGAGATGTCCGGCTATTTCAAGATCGATCCGGAGACAGAGCTGATCGTGATCTACGATGATATCGATCTGGAGCCTGGGCAGCTTCGTATCCGCAAAAAAGGCAGTGCAGGCGGACATAACGGGATCAAGGATATCATCCGCCGCCTTGGAACTGAAAAATTTATCCGCATCCGTGTTGGTGTCGGTGCAAAACCGAAAGACTGGGATCTGGCAGATTTTGTGTTGGGTCATTTTTCGGACAGTGATCGCAAGCTTGTGGATGAAGGGATCAATGATGCGGCAGAGGCTGTGGAGATGATCCTGTCCGAGGGCGTAGATGCGGCGATGAATAAATATAACAGGAAAAAGCCTAAGAATTGAGGTTTGTATGGAAGCATTTTTGCATCCTCTGCAGGGTCTTGCAGAGTTTGGGGAAATAAAAAAGCGCTGTGGCGCAAACTGCGGAATTCTTAATGTTTCCGGATGCATGGAGTCCCAGAAGGTCCATCTGATGTATGGACTTTCCGGGCTTTTTCCATATCATCTGATCCTTGCGGATGATGAGCGCAACGCAAAGGAAATCTATGAGGATTACCGATTCTATGACAAAAATGTATATTTTTATCCGGCAAAGGATCTTCTGTTTTTTCAGGCAGATATTCACGGAAATCTTCTGATCCGGCAGCGGATGCGTGTGATCCGGGCACTTCTGGAACAGGAAGAAGTGACCGTTGTTACCAGCATTGACGGATGTATGGATTTCCTGATGCCGCTGGAAAAGATCAGAAGCAGACTTCTTCATTTTAAAAGTGACAGTGTGATCGATCTGGATCAGCTGAAGGAAGAGCTGGTAGAGCTGGGGTATGAACGCACTGGTCAGGTAGAGCTTCCGGGGCAGTTTTCTGTGCGTGGAGGAATCATTGATATCTATCCGCTGACAGAGGATAATCCCTGGCGTATCGAACTGTGGGATGATGAGGTGGATTCTATCCGGAGCTTTGATGCGGAAAGTCAGAGATCTCTGGAAAATGTAGATGAAATTACGATTTATCCGGCCGCAGAAAAGATGGACGGAGAAGATATGGTATCCTTTCTGGAGTATTTTCCGGAAGAAAAAACACTGGTATTTCTGGATGAACTGAACCACCTGGCAGAAAACGGCGAGGGTGTGGAGGAAGAGTACCGTCAGAGTCATATGCACAGAGAGGAAAAAGGCGAGGCAAATCTTCCGGAGCAGTGGCTATGTGGCTTTCAGGAACTGCAGAAGAAGCTGAACAGACGGAATTGTGTGGCTGTATCCGCACTTTCTCCCAGACGTTCCGGATGGAAGATCAATGAGGAATTTGATCTTACGGTGAAGTCTGTAGATTCTTATAACAGCAGCTTTGAACTTCTGGTAAAGGATCTCCTTCAGTATAAGAGTCAGGGATACCGGATCGCATTGCTCTCCGGTTCCAGGACCAGGGCGGAGCGTCTGGCAAAGGATCTTTCAGAGGAAGGACTGAATGCTTTTTACAGCCAGGACATGGATCGTATCATCAGTCCCGGGGAGATCATGGTGGTCTATGGTCACGCAAGACGTGGCTTCCAGTATCCGCTGATCAAATTTGCAGTGATGACGGAAACCGATATTTTCGGCAAAGAGCAGAAAAAGCGTAAAAAAAAGAAAAAGTACAGCGGAAACAGGATCCAGGATTTTGCAGAGCTTTCCGTTGGTGATCTTGTTGTTCATGAAAAGCACGGACTGGGTATTTACCGTGGAATCGAAAAGGTAGAGGTTGACCGTGTTGTGAAGGATTACATCAAGATCGAATACCGGGGCGGCAGTAATCTCTATATCCTGGCAACCCAGCTGGATGCTTTGCAGAAATATTCAGGATCCTCCGAAAATGCAAAAACGCCCAAGCTGAACAAGCTTGGCGGTCAGGAGTGGAATAAGACCAAGAGCCGTGTTAAGGGTGCAGTAAAAAATATCGCAAAAGAGCTGGTTGAGCTTTATGCAGTACGCCAGGAGAAAGAGGGGTATGTCTGCGGACCGGATACCGTATGGCAAAAGGAATTTGAGGAGATGTTTCCTTATGAGGAGACAGAGGATCAGCTGGCAGCCATTGAGGATACCAAGAGAGATATGGAAAGCACCAGGATCATGGACCGTCTTGTGTGTGGTGACGTTGGTTACGGAAAGACGGAGGTGGCTTTAAGAGCTGCGTTTAAGGCAGTACAGGAAAGCCGGCAGGTGGTTTATCTGGTCCCTACTACCATTCTTGCCCAGCAGCATTACAATACCTTTGTACAGCGTATGAAAGAATTTCCGGTGAAGGTGGAGCTTCTCTGCCGTTTCCGGACATCTGCCCAGCAGAAAAAGACCATCGAAGGGATCAAAAAGGGGCAGGTAGATATTGTGATCGGCACCCACAGAGTTCTTTCAAAAGATGTGGAATTTAAAAATCTTGGACTTCTGATCATTGATGAGGAGCAGCGCTTTGGTGTTACTCACAAGGAGAAGATCAAGCAGATGAAAAAAGATGTGGATGTACTGACGCTGACGGCAACGCCGATTCCGAGAACTCTTCATATGAGTCTCATCGGTATCCGTGATATGAGCGTTCTGGAAGAGCCGCCGATGGATCGTGTGCCGATCCAGACATACGTTATGGAGTACGATGAGGAGACTGTTCGGGAAGCCATCCGCAGGGAGCTTCGCCGGGGGGGACAGGTGTATTACGTGTATAATCGAGTCAATGACATTGCCGAAGTAGCCCTTCGGATATCCAGACTTGTGCCGGAGGCCAGAGTGGATTTTGCACATGGACAGATGAGTCAGAGGGAACTGGAGCAGGTAATGTATGATTTTATCAATGGAGATGTGGATGTACTGGTTTCCACCACTATTATTGAGACAGGACTGGATATTTCCAACGTAAACACCATGATTATCCATGATTCGGACAGATATGGCCTTTCCCAGCTTTATCAGCTCCGTGGGCGTGTAGGACGTTCCAACAGGACTGCTTATGCATTTCTGATGTATACCAAAAACAAGATGCTCCAGGAGACCGCGGAGAAACGGCTTAGCGCTATGCGGGAGTATTCAGACCTTGGAAGCGGTTTTAAGATAGCTATGAAGGATCTGGAACTTCGTGGAGCAGGAAATCTTCTTGGTGCTCAGCAGCACGGGCATATGAACGCAGTTGGTTATGACCTTTACTGCAAGATGCTCAGTGAGGCTGTCAAGGAGGCAAAGGGAATCCGGACTATGGATGATTTTGAGACGACCATTGATCTCAACATCGATGCGTTTATCCCGGATTCCTATATCAGCAACGAGTTCCAGAAGCTGGATATTTATAAGCGTATTGCCGGTATTGAAAGCCAGCAGGAATATGATGATATGCTGGAGGAACTGATCGACCGTTTTGGGGAGCCGACAAAAGCTGTGCTGAATCTTCTTGCCATTGCAAGACTGAAGGCTCTTGCCCATCAGGGATATGTGACGGAGATCAAGCAGCTTGGAAAAGATGTCCGGATCACGCTCTATGAAAAGGCCAAGCTGGATCCCGCAGGTATCCCGGCTATTATGGCGCAATACCGGAGAGGTTTGCAATTTAAGGCGGATCATGAGCCGAAATTTATCCTGACACCACAGGGAAGGCTGATCGAAGAGCTGATGAAGTTTGCGGGGGAGCTGGCAAAACTGGCAGAGCCACTGGAGTAAAGGGAAGAATCAGCTAAGCTTAGGGTTATCCACGGGAAAAAACATCCGGTTTGTGGATACCGGATATTTTCCCGGAAAGACTTGTGGATAATTTGTGAAATGTCGTGTAAGTTCGTGAAATTCCTTGCTCTTAAAGGTGAAAACGTTTATAATCAAGTATTATGGAATAAGAGCCGGACCGTGATTCTTATGGACGGATAGATGGAGGATGAAATGAGAAATTCAGTAAAGAAAGTGGCAGTTACTGCTCTTGTCTGCGTTACAGCGGCAGGAATGATGGCAGGCTGCGGAAATAAAAAACTCGATGGTACAAAGATCGCAGTGACAGTCAATAAGCAGGAAATCCCGTTTGGCGTTGTAAGTCTGGCAGCACGTATGCAGCAGGCACAGGCTGAGGCAATGTACAAGATGTATCTTGGCGGCGGAAACGATATGTCTATCTGGAGTACCAAAATGGATGATTCCGATGAGACTTACGGTGAAAATGCGGTAACAACTTCTGTTGAAACTGTTGAAAAGATGTGTCTGGAGAAAGAACACGCTTCCGAGTATGATGTTGAAATCACAGATGATGAGCAGAAGGCTCTTGAGGAAGCTGCCAAGAACTTCATGGCTGCCAATTCTGATGAGACAATTGCAGAGCTTGCGGTTGATGAAGATATGGTAAAGACTTTCCTCGAGCTTGAAACATACGATGTGAAGATGAAGGATGCCATTGAAGCCAAAGCGGACGTGAAGCTGGATGAGAAAGAATATCAGCAGATGTCCTTCAGCTATGCAAGTGCAAAGGTCAGCGGAGATGATCTTTCCGATGATGATATCAAGAAGAATAAAGAGAATCTTCAGAAGTTTTATGACAAGGTTAAAGAGGATCCGGCTGCAGATTTCAATACTCTTGGAGATGAGATCTCCAAGGATATGACCGCAACAACCGGAACATGCCCTACCTATGAGGAAGGTGATGACAGTGCTGCCAACGGAACTACTTATCCGGATGAGGTTCGTACCGCTTTAAGAAAGCTGGACGAGGGTGCACTGAACGAGGAAATCATAAAGACAGATTCCGTATGGTATGTTGTGAGACTGGATTCCAAGAATGATAAAACTGCAACGGAGAGTAAGAAAGAGTCTCTGACAAACACCAAGAAGGATGATTTCTATAATGATACAACAGATGGCTGGAAGAAGAAAGCTGATATCAAAGAAGAGAAAAAATTGATTAAGAAGATCAAGATCACAGATAATCACAGCTTTACAATCCAGACTCCAACTCCGACACCGGACCCGGATGTAACTGAGACACCGACAGCAGATTCTGCAGAGGCTGAGGCAACCGAGACACCGGCAGCTGAGGAGCAGACCGATGTGACCGAGACACCGGAGACAGAGGGAGATTCTGCAAAGGCTGATGAGGAGACTGCAGACAGTACAGAATCTGAGGCAGCTGCTACACCGGAAGCTGAGAAATAAGATACAATGTTTACAATGGAATGATAAGAGAAAAGACAACGAGCCGTGTACGGGTTTATCGTACACGGCTCGTTTTTGTAATGCTCATGCCTGCTTTACGGATCATCAGATCAGATTGAGATGCTCTAGTGCGTGAAGGATCCCGTCCTTGTCCACTGAGTCTGTCTGGTATGTGCAGTGCTCTTCGATGCCTCCGTAAGCATTTCCCATAGCAACGCTGACTCCGGCAGCTTTCAGCATGGGAAGGTCGTTGGGACTGTCTCCGAATGCATAGCAGTCTTCCTTGGGGATGGAAAGGCGGTCCAGGAGAAATTCCATGCCTGTGGCTTTGCTGGTACCCTTTTGTGTGACTTCCCAGATTCCGTCTCCGTGATCAAAATAGGTGTAATGATCATTACAGAAGCTGCGGAATTTTTCGACATCGGAATCTGGCAGCATATGTACCAGGAATTTGTCATAAGAGTAAGTGCAGGCATCCTCCCGATTGAATTTCGTGATGTCGACCATTGGAATTTCTTTTCGCATTTTGACTCCGAATTCGGACTGGGCCGGAGATGCGCCATCATACAGGATCTCAGTGTTGGATTCAAAAATTGCCTCGATCTTGCATTTGCGGAGAAGGTCTACGGTTTCCTTGCACAGAAGATTTGGGACTGTACGGAAAAAAAGCAATTTGTTGTCCATGTAAATGTGGGTTCCACAGCCGTATATATAGCCATCGAAATGAAGCTCTGAGAGTGCAGAGGGCATCATTACTTTGGTGCGGCCGGTGTTGATGAAAAGAAGATGACCGTTTTCATGGGCTTTTGTGAGGGCGCGGCTGGTGCTCTCCGGAACCTTGAAAGGGTGAGGCGTAAGCAGTGTGCCGTCTATGTCGAAGAACAGGATTTTTTTATCGTTCATAAGGTCTCCTTTAAAATGGGATTTCTTCTTCGGTGTTACTGTTATCAATGTCAGTAATATCATTAACAGGAAGCGGTTCTGCTGATGTATCTTCAACAGAGTTCAATGTGCTGACACGGATGCCGTTGAGTTCTATTTCACTTTCCATGGGGATCACAAGGCATTTTCGACCATCGATGATGCGGGTTTCTACCAGTTCTGCCCGGTCCGGTGCTACGTGGATCACCACGTCAGGGGTTTTGATCTCGAATTTCCGGGTGTTGGTGATGTTGGATGCTACCAGAGCTGATTTTTCTCCTGCGGCAAGCTCATACTGTTCATCGAAGTTCTGGAGCTTTTCGTCTTCTACGCCGCATTCTTCGAAGAGACGTTTGACTTCGGATTTGGTGAGGACAACAGGTTCCGGTTCGTCCTTCTGGGATTCGATGAGATCGTTGAGCTTTTCATGGATCTCAAGGACTGTGTCGTAGGCACAGTCATCACCAAGGGTTTCTTCCACCAGAGCATTGAAGGAGTCACGCTGGGTTCCGGCAGATAGTGGTGTGGTGCAGCCGAAGACTTCTTCCATCATGGTGGAGCGGAGATTTTCGGCGTTTTTGGTGTAGTAGAGAAGTCCGTGGATATCGGTACTGCGGTCGTTGAACTGTGGGAAAAGGAAGCCCCAGTCAGGCATTTCTACCAGCCAGTCCCGGATACGGTCTTCAATATTGTTTGTCTCTGCATTGTAATGCAGGCCTGCTTTGGAGAGCTTGACCGGGCAGATACTGCAGAGGATGTGATCGTAGATCTCATCGGAAGCGTCGAACATTTCGGCACCGTCGGAGGATTTGCCGGGGATGTCGTAGACTGCGTGGATGAGGATGATGTAGTAGTTTTCACCGTAGTCGTAGTTTTCTATGATTCTGTCGTAGAAGGCTTCGGTGAGGGTGTCGTCGGTGAGTTTGCTTTTGCGGAGTTTCATGAGGAAGTTTTGGGTTCCGCCTTCAGCTTCCTGATCCAGGGGAAATTCCATGTTGATGAGATTTTTTCCGATGGTGCCGGTGAGGGTTTTTCGGAAGATGTCGAAGTATTTGAAGGTTTCTTCCTCTGATAAGGATAAGAAGGCTTCTTTGAGTTCGGTTTTTTTGTTTTTTTCACCGTCTACGTAGCAGCCGCAGATGCGGGTGATGGAGCAGCGGTCAGGGGTGAATTGTTTTTTTATTTCTGCGATTTCTTTTTTGTTCATGTGTGGTTTACCTCGGTTTTTTAATTAGTTTGATTATAGCACAGGTGTTTGGTGGGGGCAAGATGACACGGACGGACGTGTGAGATTTGCAGCAGAAGTCCGGGTGCCGTCGTTTCGCCTGGTCATACTAAGCGTTTGAGGTGTCTCACGGAGCGGCCGGCCCATAACTCGCCATGTACGCTGATGCGTACCTGGCTCAGACAGATGGGCCTTACCCTGCGGCTTGTGGCCGCCGGGTACCTCTCCGTGAGACACCTCAGACGCTAAGTATGGACCAAGGCTCACTCCAAAGCACCCGGACTTCTGCTGCAAACCTCACACTGTGCGGTCATGGTGGGAGGGATAGAGTGGTCTGACGGGAGTTGGATGAGCCATCAGCGCTGCGCTGGATGGCTGGGAGGAAAGGCTGAGTTTCCTTGTGGTTTGGAGGGGAGGTTGTGAGCGTCGGCGCGTTGCTGGACGCCTGTAGTTTGGAAGCTTGAGATTCTATGTGTTTGCCGGGAGGTTGTGAGCGTCGGCGCGTT
>NZ_FMUW01000049.1:0-16854 GCF_900101315.1 Blautia sp. SF-50 | reverse complement strand
AAGTGCATCCTTTGTATCGCGTAATTCTCGTTGCAGACGTGCGATTTCTTTTGCTTCATCACTTGCGTAATTGCCTGAACCACGAGTAGGAACAGTTCCTTCATGTTCCTTTGCTGATTTCATCCAAGTCTTTAGTGCTGATTCACTAATTCCAAGATTTTCAGCACACTTACGAAGCGCAATCTCAGGATGCTCCAACCGATATCTTACTGCATCTTCCTTAAACTCTTGTGAATACCTTGTACCTCTTGCCATAACCATTCTCCTCTCTTGATCTATGACTATCATATAATATTTATTGAAAATGGTCATGTTTATTTTGTACTATTTATATTCTAACATCACTAATACTTTACCTCCAGCCGTTATACCACGAAGGACAATAAAATGTCCGCCACTGGTAAAAAGCCCGGCTCTTTGGGAACTGATGACCGGATGACCTTCAGATAAAGCCTGAAGTACCTGGTTGGGATCACTGGTCTGTGTGACAGCCCCACACCCAAAATGATCGGACGCTGCCTGGAAATAAGACCAGTAAGTGCCGACTCCTGGTTTGTAATAGGAATTTCCGCACCAGGATATTGCATCAATAGGTGTAATGGTAGTGCCTGTAAGATAACTGGCAATCATGGCAAAACTGGTAGGTCCACAACCGCTGGATGCAATCGAACCGCCGCCATAGGGGATATTTCCATAGTCTGTCTGGAGATAGTGTGGAATTTGCATACCGTTTGCAGGATAGTTACCGCCACTGGCAGTAATTTGGTAATACCGAAGGACATGATCGACATATTCTTTATCACCATACCGGTCATAAGGCCAGCTTGGTCTTGCACACATCATGTCAGAATAGGCAATGGCGTTTTCTTTGGTATATCCACCGTCCCGTTCCATTGCCCAGTCAATGTATGCAGAACCGTAGTTGTAACCCTGAAGAGCCAGTTTAATCCGGTCTAAGTCCGTAGGTCCGGTACAGCCGGCTTTGTCGAGGGCATATTTTAATTCCTGTACACCACATTCAATGGAGTATTCAGGATCTGTAATCCCATTTGGCACATGGGGATAGCGGGTATTAAATCCACCTTCCGCTGCTTGCATAACATCCAACCCTCGTCCGCCAGATTCCTGCATCATGACTGCCAGAATTAAATCCACATAATCACTCATACCATATTTCGCAGCGGCTCTTTCTACAGCAGGGCGGTAGGACAATACCTCATCACTAAGATTGATAGCAGCTACTATGCCGGAAGAAGCAGTTCCAAAGAAAGCAGTCAGATTTTCTGCATAGTTTTTGGCAAGTTCTTTCTGCTTGTCTGTAAGATGGAATACATGGTCTGCAAAATAGGAATCCCCAGCATAAACAACGGTATAGGTGTGTTTCGTAAAAGTAACCGTCTGTGTTTGTGCCTGTCCCTGTTCTGTGCCGGTTTCTCCTTCTGCACCGCCATCAACGGTAACTTCCATGGTAACTGTTTCGGTTGCTACATCATAAGAAAAAAGTCCTTCTTTGTTTTCACGGATGAGTTTCTTTAATTGGTTTAGGTTGATGTTTTTATAGTCATCCTGGCTGGCACAAAATTGTGAAATCAGCAGATTGGCATTGACGGCGATGCTGTATGTATAGGGATCATTGATGGATGCAGTATCTCCCTGTGGAAGACGGGAAATTGCTGCATGGATCTCTGCCAGAATGTCTTCATGGCTTTCTTCTAACACTTCAACGATGGCATCACGGGAAGCACGGATGTTTTCACTGATCATAGAGTTGCTGTTTAGCACATCGCTTTGGTCGGTCAGACTTCCAAAGATCAGACCAGGGAGCATCACAATAAATAAAACCGGAAGCAGCAGTATGGCGAGAATAACAAGGAGAATTTTAGCGAACTGATTCCGGTTGGCTATGACTGCTCCAATCGCTGCTGAAAAAGGCCCGCCAAGGGCTGCACCATATCCTGCTTTGGAGAAAGTGGCTGCTGTTTTTAAGGACTTTAGGTGAGAAATGGTACTGGAGCCTACATCCATTGCTTCGTCAAGTCCAGAGCGTTCTGTATCCATCACTAAATCCGATCCTTTCTTGGAGGAGTAGGAGGAAGCTTTTGGACAATGGATTCGTTGTAGGCTATCTTTCCATCGCCAGCATCATAAGGAATTTTGGATACCGTATTTTCAGCATACTGTTTGTACCAGGTAGCTCCGTCTACAGATTGAACAGTTTCATAGGTTCCCTGGGTAGGAGCCGTATATTGATCGGCATGGTACATAGCAAATTCCCGGCTGTTTCCATTGGAACCGGACTCAACGCCTGTTATCCTGCCGCCGCCAATCTCAACATTGGTATAGGAATGATCCGTTTTATCTTCATTTTGAATTCCCATGTAGGATTGAAATGCAGAAACAGCTCCATCACCTTTGATCGAGCCAACTTGACCATAGTTTCCTTGAGCAATATTGCTGATAACGTTATTGGCAAAATCCCCGCCCTTTTCAAGGGAAGACTGATAGAGTGCATTTCCGATACTTGGTCCTTCGGTATATCCGGTGGCTGCATTTACCGCAGAACGCTCTGTCTGCCTTCCAACGGCTCCGGCTAATCCTCCGGAAAGGAAAGAACTTTGTACTGCAGCACTTCCGGGAGAGGAAGAATGGGAACTACTATGGCTTCCACCTCCATGCCCTCGAAAGGAACTTGCAAGACCTCTTCCGGCGATTAAAAGTTCAGCCATCATATTTCCACCAGTATTTCCAACATTGACTCCCAGACTTGCCATAAAGCTGTCAATCTTTTGAGAAACCTTCAAAAAAGCAATGGCACACAGAAACCAGATAAAGACATTACCGGTGACCGTTTCTTTTCCCTGTGCATCCACAGCTTGCTGTACCTCTGCTTCTGTAAGTTCAGCGGCAAAGACCGGCATGGAAGTTACAAGAATCAGGCAAGAAATCAATAGCAGGCTGCAGAGCAGTGTTTTCTTATGTTTCATAATCTCCTCCTTCCTAGAGTGATAAAGGGTTTGCAAGGAATGTTCCGACCATGGAAGTAAACAGCCGCAAACACCAGGCGTTCATTAAAAGCAAAAAGAACTGTCCGCCGAGCATACGGCACCAGCTCTTAAAAACATTTCCGGTAGCCTGGGAAGCACCCGTGGAAAACGCAACAGGTGCGGTGTAGACCAGAACTCCAAGCAGTATGTAACGTTCCGCAGCTTCAAAAAGCAGCTTGATGTAATTCCAGGCAAGGATCAGTACCAGTATGAGGGCAACAATGGCAACAGCACCGTTGGCACATACCCCCAGGATTACTGTGATCACAGAGTTGAATTTGGCAAATTCCAGTGGTGGAAGATCTTCAGTCAGAATCCAGCTATACGGGGTTCCTGAAATATTCAATAGAAGATCCACGATGTCTTTGGCATAAAATGTTAGGAAAAGGAACATAAATGTCCGCAGTGATAATTTGATTGGATCTTCAGCGTCAATCCCTGTCCCCATAAAATAATTCTTAAAAAGCTGCCAAACCCAGTTTAAAAGGATGAGTCCGATAGCCAATGCCAGAAAAATCTGGTACATTGTTTCCGCTGCTGGAAAATACCGGAGAAAAGTATCCATGGAACATCCCAGTGCACCCAGAACAGAAGTAGTAATCAAATCCAGAATGTTCATGACCTGTTCGGCAATCCATTCTACAATTCCGTCAAGTATTCCCATGACAGAACCACCTCCTTATCTGCATTATCCATTCCACTGCCCGCCGGCAAAGAACGGTGTGATGTAAGCCATGATAAATCCCAGGCCATTGAGAATAGCCCATGTGATGATGATTCGTTTGAGCCATGCCCTGGATTCATCCACGGTTTTTCCGGATTTGGAAAAATTCATCAAAAGCAAAGCAACCGATGCAGTTACAACAGCCGCAATGGTGGAAATCAGGATAATCTGGTTATATACGTCTTTCATGATTTCTGAAGCTTTGTCCCAGATGGTAGCAGCCATAACTGGTTGTACATTACAGGCAATCAGAGTGAAGACAAGGAAGGCAGTATAGAGATATTTTCCATAGTTCCGATGATGTTTCATGCCCGGTGGGGCTTCTTTGTGTACATGGTTTTTCAAGTAAATGAACCTCCTTCATAAAAAGAGGGCAAAGTGAGATCTTTCACTTTGCCCTGGCTTATAGTTTTCCTGCCTCATAAAAGCTTCAATCCGGTCAATACGGAGGAACGCTTATTCTATATTTAGTTGTGATACTCCTTTCCATGCACTAAAAAACGCAGCTTGCACCAGAGAAGAGGCATTCCCTGGAAAGCTGCGTTTCGCTACATATAATTTTGACAGTATCATTTTAACATGGGTAGATTTTCCTGTAAATCGCAGAAGTGTGCCAAGTTGAGTCAAGCATGAGAAAGAATAATGACACGATAAAAATGAAAGAATTCCAAATAGGAAAAAAAAAGGACGAATTATACAATAAATATGGTGGTTTGTGCTGCTAACATATATTATGTAAGACAACAAGCAAGTAATGTGGTCTATTAATAAGGATACATATACGTTTACAAAATAAATACGAGGAGGGAAGGTATGACAGTTATAGAATATAAAAAATATTTTGAAAGACTTAAAGGAGAAGGAGATTTTTCAAGATTAGGAAAAGTTTTTAAAACAAAAGAGAAATACTATTTTTTTGATACAGGAACAGGAAAAATCTTGGAATGTACTGAAATAGAATATAATATTTTAAAACAGCTAGGGGAAGAAAATACTCTTGATGTCAAAAAGTTAGAGTATTCGTTAAAAGATATACAAGCTGCGATAAATGATATAATTTCAATGGTTAAAAAAGAGAATATACTTAAAGCAACACCATTAGAGAAGTTTGAAGGAGAACATTTTGAGGATTTAACACAAAGTATTCCTCAAAATATGAGACAGGTAGTGTTAGAAGTTACAGAAAATTGTAATCTCAGGTGTGATTATTGTATATATCAAAATTCTTTTTCAGGCTTTAGAGATTTTAGTCCACGAAGTATGAGTGAAGAAACAGCAATTAAAGCTATAGATTATATACTCAAAAATAGTTATAGGGATGAGATTTATGTGGGGTTTTATGGTGGAGAACCATTACTTAAGTTTGACTTGATTAAGAAATGTGTATCGTATGCGTTGGAGAATCGAGGTGAAAAAAAGGTAACATTTTCTATGACAACAAATGGAGTATTAATGACAGAGGAAAAAGCAGAATACTTTGCATCCATTCCAGAATTTAGTTTAATGTTTAGTATTGATGGTGATGAAAAAACACATAATGAACATCGAAAATTAGAAAATGGTAGAGGATCCTTTGAATTGTCTTTAAAAGGTTTCCAAAATGCTTTAAAAGCTTATGGAGACAGACGTAAGATGATATCGGTAAGTACGGTTGTCAGCCCTCCATATACAAAAGAAAAATTCGAGGATATGCAAGGATTTTTTGAACAATATGCAAAAGATTTAAATATGAATTGTACATATGTAGAACTTTCGGAAAATAATGCTCCGATATATACAGAAGAAGAAAGGGAGAACTTGGAAAATCGGATGCCACTCCTGGCGTGGGATAAACAGAAAACACCATCAGAAAAAGAGAAATCATTTACATATTATCCACAAATAGGAGCATTTATGGGAATTCATACCCGACCGATTTGTGATGAGCCATTCGTGTGGCACAAATTTAATGGGTGCTGTGTTCCTGGTACACGTCGTTTGTATGTTACAACTGAGGGAAAATTTTTAGCATGTGAAAGAATTGGAGAAGCGCCTAGCATCGGAGATGTGGAAAAAGGATTCGATATAGAGGCTATAAAAAAATACTATATAGATGAATATATGCAGAAATCATTGGTTGAGTGTCAAAATTGTTGGGCAAGCACTTTGTGTGGGATCTGTTATGCAAATTGCTATGATGCAAATGGATTAAATATGAAGAAAAAAATGGCATGCTGTGAAGAAGAAAAATACACGGTAGAGCAACAATTAATTTATTATCATGAAATATTAGAAAATAATCCAGAATTGTTAGAACCATTAAATCACATGATTGTAACTTAAGAGCAATCTAAAAGTTTACAATAAAAATAAAATGGAAAGGTGGTGAAAACATGAGAGTTGTCAATCCGATGGGAAGAAAAATCGACACCAGTGTAGAGGCAAACAATATAGCTAGAGGATGTACATGCGGTACATGGAGTAATTATTCAGGTACAAGAACGACAAGTGATTCCTGCAGCCATTGCGGATGTAATTGTAGAGATGCAAGTGGTGAAACTACAAAATATAGCACTAATAATTACAAAGATGCAAGCACAGCAGGAAGAAAATCACCAGTAGCGTATTAAAAGTATTTGAGAAACGCAAGTGAATGAGGATAGAGGGGTATTTACTCATAAGTTTTTGAGGTAATATCCCTTTATTTTCTAAAAATATATGTTTTTAGCCTGATCTTAAAAGAAGATAAGTAACAGCAGTTTCATTGGAGAATGAGTATGATAAAAAAACTATCTAACGGAATATCATATGAATTTAGAGAGTGTGATATGGATATGTGCTATGTTTCATTAATTGTTTGGAATGGCTCATTAAAAGATAGAGACAGATATGGTATTGCGCATTTTTTAGAACATATGCTTATGCAAATGGATTATGAAGGTTATGGAGTAGGTGATGATTTTTCATGTGTGGGCACCACATCTTTTGAATACACAAAATATGTAATTTCAACACACAATGAAATAGGAAATATATTAAATGCAATTCGAATTCTATTAGATATATTTAGAGGAACACATTTATTACGTGATAATATGGAGAAAGTAAGGCAGGATATCGTAAATGAATATAACATAGTATCTGAATCCCCTTTTTTTGAAGTGTATAGATCTTTTGTGAAAAAGTTAGGAATTAGTGAATATATGCCGATAGGAAACTTGCATGATATTCGGTGTATCACGTATATGGATATTATTGAAAATTTTAAAAACGGATATAGTGTTGAGAATGCACATATTATCATACTTGGAGGTGAAAAGGAGTGGGAGGAGAGAATATGGAAAAAAGTTGTAGAAAATGATTTTAAAGTTATGCCACAAAAAAGTTCTTTAAGAGTGCCCACTAGTTTAAATAGAAATTACAAAAATATTAAAGAAAATGGTATGGTTATTTTTTTGAAGTTAAATTATGTTTGTACGGATACAGCATACTATGATTTGGTTGAAAGTATGGCATTAACATTTTTGGAAGAACTTTTCAAAGAGACGGGAAAGATGCAAGAAAGTGATATATTTTTAGGTATATTTCAACCTACAAAAGATTTCAGATATATAAGGATAACAGTACGAAAAAAAATTAATTTAACTTGTATTCATGATGTATATAAGAAAATTGTAAATAGGCTTATATTAAAAAAGGATATTGGGGGATTACTAGAAGACCTAAAAAATGAATATAATAATATCTTAAAAAAAAATGAATATGGCTATCAGTATATACAGCATTTAATATATTCATATATATTTGATAGAAAAAGCTATACAAACCATGATCTTATGCAATATATAGAGGCTGAAGGCAAAAAAGTATTTGATGATATTATAAATTTTTCGATAAGTACTTTAGAGGAGCCTGAATATTATATTTACTATTTGGAAAGAAGGTAAAAATAGTGCAACTTAAACTAAAATCTTTTTTTAATGCAATGGCCTTTTGCATGAGTTTAGCTTGGAAAACATCTAAACATTATACAATTGGGAGGTGTACATTGTTGATATTAAGCACATGCACACCTTACATATCTATGTTTTTAAATAAAATATTGATTGATTCGTTAACTATAATAAACGAAAAAAATTATTTTTCTATTTTATTTATTCTGATCCTTGTGATGTTAATGGCTATAATTACAAAGTTATTCTCGAAATTAAGTGCATATTATCAGAATATCCATTCGGATTTGCTAGAACATGAAATTGAAAAAATGGTCATGAAAAAGACTATGAAAACTAACATAGAGTTTTATGATTCACCAGAATATTTAAATACATTGCAAGCTGTTATGACAGATTTTTTTTCACTAAACGAAATTACATGGAATATATTTTATGGAATGAGTGGTATATGTTCGCTGATAATTGCAGCAGGAATGATAGGAAGGTATCAGTGGAGTTATGCTATAGTATTATTGATATTTTCAATACCATCTGCAGTACTTAATCAAAAATTTTCAAAGAAAGCGTACAAGTTACGGTTAAATAATATGCCGTATGAGCGGCAACAAAGTTATATGTATTCTGTGGCAAGTGATAGGTATTTTGCCTTTGACATCAGATTACATAATTTATGTGACTTTTTTATGAATAGATATAAAAAATTTTGGAGTATATGTTTTAAAGATAGGAAACAATTAAAGAAAAAACAGCTTATTTGTATATTTCCTACATATGTAATTCCAGAAATAATCATATTTCTCTTTATGAGTAGAATTGTAAAATCAATTCTTAATGGAGATAGTAGCGTGGGAGATTTTTCTTTATACATAGGTTTATTTACATCCTTAATAGCTGCTACTTATACAGTTATAGAAACATTTTCTTCTGTTTATGAGGATAAATTGAAAATAGATACAATTGAAAAATTCAGTAAATATGAGGAAGAAGAGAATAGATGTGGTGAATTGGAAGTGAATGACAATATAAAGATTGAATTTAAGAATGTATCTTTTAAATATCCAATGTCAGAAAAATATGTGTTACAAAACTTTTCTTTAGAAATTAAGCAAGGGGATAGGATTTGTATATTAGGAGTAAATGGCTCTGGTAAAAGCACAGTCATAAAATTGCTATTGAGATTTTATGATGTAGATGAGGGCGAAATACTAATTAATTCTAAAAATATCAAAGAGTATGATGTATGTAACCTTCGTAGTGTATTTAGCGTTGTATTTCAAGACTACATAAATTATTCTTTCACATTACGAGATAATATTAAAATAACAGATTTGGAAAATGCAGAATGGACGGATGAAGACGCTATTAAAGCTTTACATATAGTAGATGCAGATAATATCCTTAAAAAACTTCCAGAAGGTTTGGATACGTATATACAAAAAATATTTGATAGAAATGGTTATGAGCCATCAGGGGGAGAACAGCAGAAAATTGCTTTAGCAAGGGCGGTGAATAGAAGATGTAAAGTAATGATTTTAGATGAACCAACGGCAGCTATAGATCCTGAGTCTGAGTGCAATTTATTAAATAATCTTAAACATGAATTATATGGGAAAACACTAATTTTTACATCCCATAGACTTTCAGCAGTACATTTAGCTGATAAAATTGTTTTGCTTGAAAATGGCCAGGTGAAAGAAGAAGGAAGTCATAAGGAACTATTAGAACTTAATAAAGAATATGCGCGGTTATACAGACTGCAAATGAATACGTACAATTTTAGTTAGAATTTCATGTACAATTTAAAAGAAAGGGGAAGCTGTATTATGTTATTAATTATATATGAATTTGGCACAATATTATTACCAATAGTTTTGTTCTGGGGAATATATCTTAGGAAGAAAGAAGTTTCACTTTTATCCAAAATATATTTAGGCGTTTTTGGATTATATTATGCCTGTGTTTTGCATTTTACTGGAGCAGGAACAGTGTATGATATAAAGTTATATGGAATTGATTTCTCAAGTAATCAATTAAACTTAATACCATTCTCACAAGAAATTGATACAGTAATATATTTATTAAATTTGGTATTACTTATGCCATGCGGTTTTTTACTACCTTTGATTGTGAAAAAATTCGATTCATTTAAACGAATATTGTTAGTAAATTTAGGTATATCTTTGTCAATTGAGTTGAGTCAATTATTTAATAATAGAAAGACGGATATTGACGATATAATATTAAATGTTGCGGGAGCCATAATAGGATATATTGTGTATAGATTAGTGGCGAAACTATTTCCTAAAATATCCAATAAAAATATGTTTAAGATAAGTGAATTTGTAATATATGTTATGATTATGACCATAGGACGTTTTTTGCTATTTGCTGAATTTTACTTTGCTAGTATTTTTTATATGTAATTAAGATAATGGGGAGCATTTGGGAAGCTCCTCATTATTTATAGTATAATTGATGTTATACACTTATAATGAATTCTGTTTAATAATCCTTGTAATGATGCCAACAGCAACATTCCGTTCTTCATCAATATGGTCACAACAAAGGACACCTTATCTTTCTTCCCAACGGTGCGGCTGTCGTAGCGACTGTGAGCAATGGCGTTGACACCCAGTTCTAACCGGTCAAAAACAGTTCCTTTGTGGATGTCTTCCACCGTTCCGGCATATTTTCCATGTACTCGACAATTTTTCAGATTTTCTTTGCTGGTATTGCTTTCCACGCTTTTTACATCTGCATGGATGGAGAGCGTTTCTGGGGAATTTCCCTGGATAGTTAAGATCCGGATCAGAATATGTTCCCCTACCTGGAATCGTTGTCAGATTATTCTAGTATGGGTGAATTTTTTTAATTGTAGGGGTTTGTCAAGTTGGGATGGAGAAATAAAAATTTGATATATAAAGAGTTAGCCAAAATGGTTCGATATATGAATTACAAGAATATTGTAAGATACAAACGGTTAATATAGTGATAAAATAATTACCAATATAATTGTTGCAATCAATTTGAAGAGATATACATATTACTGGAGGCTTGAGATGAGAAAAGATATTATAATTATTGATGATGATAGGGATTTATGTACACTCTTGCAAGAGAGTCTTTTGCAAGAAAATATTTGTGCAGATATTTCATGCAACGGTTTTGATGGGATAAAATCAGTAAAAGATAAGGAATATCAATTAGTTGTATTGGATGTGATGATGCCAGGAATCAGTGGGTTTGAAGTTTTAGAAAGAATACGAGACATGAGTAATGTACCAATACTAATGCTTACAGCGAAAGATGACAGCACCTCAAAAGTAAAAGGGTTGCGGGCGGGAGCGGATGATTATTTGACAAAACCTTTTGAAATGGAAGAGTTTTTTGCAAGAGTATTATCTCTAATAAGACGTTACACACGTTTAAATAATATGGCTAGTAAAGCAATTTTGAAATATGGAGATTTAAGAATTGACTTAGAAAGTGGCATAGTAGAATTGTCTGGTGAAGAGCTTAAATTATCTGCAAAAGAATATGATGTACTTATATATCTTGCAAAAAATCAAGGAAAAATTCTCACGAAGAAACAAATATACGAAAATGTTTGGAACGAAGAGTATGTATATGATGATGATAACATAATGGCAGTTATTAGCAGATTGAGAAAGAAAATAGAGCGAACAGCAGAAAATTCGTATATTCAGACTGTAAGAGGTCTCGGATATAGATTCAATAAGGAGTTATGAGATAAATGAAATTATTTTATGTGGTGCTAGTCATACTTTTATTTTATAATTTGGGATTGACACTTTATGTGTTTAAAATTAATAGAAGACTAAAAGAGTTCAATCAAATACTTTTAGAAATAGAGAAAGGTCAAAGCAAACAAAAGCTTCTATTGAAAAAAAATAATAGGATAGATCAAGTTGGATTTAGAGTAAATTCTATATTGTATAAATATGAAAAAAGGATTGAAGAGAGTAACATAGAGTTGGAAGCAAATAAGCAACTCATGACAAGTTTATCACATGATGTCAGAACACCCATGACAACCTTAATAGGGTATTTGGACGCTCTAGATTTAAAACTGGTAAGTTCAGATAAAGAGGAACAATATCTAAGACTAGCGAAAGAAAAGGCGTATGACTTAAAAAAATATATCGAAGTGTTATTCGAGTGGTTTAGGATTAATTCAGATGAGGAACAGTTGGAAATAAAAGCAGTTGACATTACTGAAGAAACCAGAAGGATTTTTTTGGATTGGATCCCTATAATAGAAGAACATCGAATAGGATATAATATAGAAATTCCTGAGAAAGCTATAATTGTTGAGATTGATGAGGATTGTTATATGAGGGCTATAAATAATATTGTGCAGAATATTTTTACTCATAGCAAAGCAGCAAACATATCAATAACAGCATCAGAGGGGAATGGTAAATTTAGACTCGAGATAGGTGATGATGGGATAGGGATAGCAAAGGAAGATTTGAATTATATTTTTGAAAGATTATACCAGTGTAATAAAGGAAGATCCGGAAAAGGGAATGGACTGGGATTAAATATTTCAAAATTATTGCTAGAGAAAATGGGTGGGACAATTAGTGCATTTAGTGAACCGGGTAAAGGAACAGTATTTTGTATTGAATTTTCAGTTATACAAAGGTAACAAAAAAGATGATACGTTCGAGTATCATCTTTTTCGTATTAAATAAATTACAAGGTTCTTGTCAGGTTTCTGTCAGGTTCCTGTCAGAAAAATATATTATACTGTAAAACATAGAAGATTCTGAAAGGAGAAAAACCAAATGTCACAATACATTATACAAACACGTGATTTAACTAAAACATATGGAGAACAGAAAAGTGTTTCCAATCTAAATATGCATGTAAGAAAAGGAAAGATATATGGACTCTTAGGGAGAAATGGAGCTGGAAAAACCACAACTATGAAAATGCTGCTAAACCTCATAGAACCGACATCAGGTTCCATACGTATTTTTAATAGAGATATAAGGCTTGAAGAGAAAAAAATATTACCTCGAATAGGATCACTGATTGAAAGTCCTGGATTTTACCCTAATTTGACAGGTACGGAAAATCTTAGAATTTTTGCGAAATTGAGAGGAATCCCAAGAACTGATGCTATCGAACAGGCATTAAAACTTGTTAATTTACCCTACAAAGATAAAAAGTTATATTCGCAGTATTCATTAGGAATGAAACAGCGATTAGCTATAGCATTAGCGGTAATGCATGATCCAGAAATATTAATTTTGGATGAACCAATTAATGGCTTAGATCCGATAGGAATCGCAGAAATAAGAACATTTATAGAAGATTTATCTAAAAATAGAGGGAAAACTATATTGATCTCTAGCCATATACTTTCAGAAATTGCTGTTTTAGCAGACGATATTGGTATTATTGATAAAGGCGTACTCATTGAAGAGGGAAGTATGAAGGAATTAGAAGAAAAAAATGGAAAATATGTACACTTCAAGGTTTCTGATAATGCCCAAGCAGCAAGAATACTGTCAGTGTATTATAAAGAATCAAATTTTAAGGTATCAGGAAACCAAGATATAAATGTGTATAATCTCAGTATATCAATACCAGATATAGTTCGTTCCTTTGTTCAAGAAGGAGTAGACGTGATGGACGCTCATTTGTGTGAAGATACTTTAGAGGACTATTTTAAAAAAGTGACAGGAGGGGAAGGAATTGCTTGATTTAGTCAGATGTGAGTTTACAAAATTGAAAAGAAGGAAAATCACGCTCATGCTGATTGTATTATCATGTTTTTTCCCCTTAATTGTGGTTATGACAACTAAGAACGGGATGTCTGGTGATCTGAGCACACATTATTTGAAAATGAGGTTTGATTTATCCTTTACTATGACACAGGGCTATGGTCTTGTATTCCTTGCACCTTGTTTAATAGGAATGCTTGCGACAATCTTGTTCTTTATGGAACGAGATAATGATACATTTAAAAATATTAAAACAGTGCCCGTGACAATTACCAAAATGATCCTTGCAAAGATCTGTGTACTTTTTATATATGGAACTCTTTTTAGCCTGACGAGTGTATCATTTACAATATTCTTTTCATGGATATTGAAGGTTGGTATTATATATGATTTAGCATACAAGCTAGGATTTAGTATTATATTTGGGCTTGTGATAACGATAGCGTCACTTCCTATTGTGGTTATAATAGTATATTTTAATAAATCCTATTTAGTGTCTACATTGTTGGCATTTTTTTATTCGATTCTAAATTGGGGAATTATCGGTTTATTTGAAACAATGGCAGTGAAAGGTACCGCAAAATTTCTAAATCTATTTCCAGTTATATGTGCGATGGACTGGACAAGCGGTAAACTGGTAGATCATGTAATAAAAGATAATTTGTCAAAAGAAGCATATATTATGTTTCCGTCAGATCTTTATGCATTTTTGGTATTAGGAGTAACATTGTTCTTATCTTTAATGCTTATGATTAGATTTTATAAAAAATGGACGAGGTAATTTAAATGGGAAATATTATATCAACAGAGTTATTAAAAATTAAAAGATATTCAGTTGTAAAAGCTGGATTAGTTATGATGTCGCTATCTGTGTTAATGAGTTGCTTTTATTCAACTGCAAGCACAAATAAAGTATGGGATTTTCAGTATTTTATACAGCAGGTAATTATTAGTAATTGTACATTATTTTTCCCGATTATTATTACATTAGTCGCTGTGTACATTATTTCCAGAGAAACAACAGATGATACATTAAAATCTATTTTAACAGTACCTATTTCATATAAAAAGTTACTTATTGCTAAATTTTGGCTGCTTTTATTTTTAACTATAGTATTTAGTATTTTTAACGCTCTTTTGTCAATATGTTTTAATGCTTTTTTAGGATTTTCTGGAATGAATATTCATATGATGCTGATGTCAGCCGCTCAGATTATTGTATCTGACATATTGGTGTATATATCAGTACTTCCCATTATTATTGTTTGTGCTTTTGCAGAAGGAAAATCATTGCTGGGAGTTGCCGTTGCATTCATCTACGGATATTTTGCAACAATGGAAGGAAGTATGCTTAATTGGTTTCCAATCAAGGCTGCAATGATACTTGTTGATCCTAAATGCGGAAGCGAATATGGAATAACATATAAAATTCCTCCTGCGGCGATGTCTATAATTGGGGTTTTGGTGGTTTCCATACTATTGTTTCAAATGCTAAACAGAACCAAAAAGAATGTTTATATGAAATCAAAAAGAAAAGTAAAGGTAAAACAAACAAGACGGAAAGGGTGGTAAAAAATGGTGGATTGAATGTAAAGAAATGTTGTCCGTAATCATAATCATAAACAATTTTAATATATGTTTTAGGCGTTTGCGAAACGCCAAACACTGCATAAATACGGTGTTTTTTGTCGTTAAAATAAAATATCTCCTCAAGGTTTATGGTAAAATAGAATTGACTAGAAACTAATTAACCAATCCACCTAAAGGAGATATACCTACATGATAACATATAAACAGCTCACTTTGGCAGAAATTTTTGAAGATTGTCAAAATAAATTCGACAACGACAAATATCAGTTCCTTTCGCTTCTTGATGAAGCCATTAACCTTGATGAAATTGTTCCTGTTTCTTTTATTTCTCATTTTTACGCCAGTACCGGAAGACCTCGCAAACATCAGCTTTATCCAATGCTTAAGGCACTTCTTATCCAGCGTATTTTCTCAATCCCGACGGACACACTCCTGATCGTATTTTTGAAATTTTCCCAGGAACTGCGTGATTTCTGCGGTTTTGATGTTGTTCCGGATGGTTCCAAATTTACACGTTTCAAACAGGATTTTTTATCGGACTTACAATCTATGTTCGATCATCTTGTTGATCTGACCGAACCGATCTGCCAAAGTCTTGATCCTGCCCTTGCTTCCATGACAATCTTTGATACCTCTGGCATTGAAGCATGGGTTACAGAAAATAACCCAAAATATGCCAACCGTATTATCAAGCAGCTAAAGGCTTTCAAAAAGTCCCATAACCTTGATGATTCCTATGATCCTTATAAAGCTGCTTATGGCTCTATGCCAACTCATGCGGCTTCCAATCAGGCAATCCAGCAGATGTACATCAATGGACATTTCTGTTACGCCTATAAATTTGGCATTATTACGAACGGGCTTGGTATTGTTCGTGACATCACTTTCTACAACAAGGACTTTCTAAAAAAACATCCTGATATCGTTGTAGGGAAGAAATCAGATTCACCGGATGAGGATAAATCCCTTGCCGATTCGAAAGCACTTCTTCCAGTTTTAATTGACTTTTTCCAGAAACATCCTTTAATAAATTCAAAGACGTTTCTTGGAGATGCTGCGTTTGATGCCATTAACATTTACAAATCCCTCTTTGAAGAAATTGGCTTTCAAAAAGCTTTTATCCCTTTAAAAACAAAGCTTTCTGTGGAAGGAACCGACTATACTGTCAATGAAAACGGTATTCCCTGCTGTCCTCACGATCCATCACTTCCGATGCGGCGTGAAGGAAGCAGATCCCATTTGCGGAGCAAACTTCCTACCATGAAGTTTGTATGTCCAAAAATGAAATGGGAATACAATCCTGCCGACAAGTCAAAACATCGCGTATGTCATTGTGACAATCCATGTACATCTTCTTCCTGCGGACGAATGATCTACATTTATCCTGAAAAGAACCTTCGTGCCTATCCTGGTGTAGAACGCGGCTCACAGGAATGGGAGGATACTTACAAGATCCGTGTAAATGTTGAAAAGTCAATCAACCATTTCAAAGATAGTTTCTGCATTGCAGATCGTAAAACACAGAATGAGAAAACACTTCATGCTGATTTACTGCTTGCAGGAATTACCCAGCTTGTTACTGTGCTTGTCGCTGATAAGATTCATCAATACCAATACATCCGGAGTTTGAAGCCTTTGATTGCCTGATTATTAATATGCATACAATCTTTTCTTCGCAGTTTATCTGGGAAGTCTTTTAGTCATGTTCAAATTTAGAAGTACCTATTTTTCATCTTAAGAATCCTGCGTTGCAGGATTCTTACCGCTTTTTAGTTAGGATTGCGAACTTGTTTCGCAATTACCTA
>NZ_FMUW01000047.1:0-17422 GCF_900101315.1 Blautia sp. SF-50 | reverse complement strand
TCCTTAGTACGAGAGGACCGGGATGGACGGACCGCTGGTGGACCGGTTGGCTTGCCAAAGCCATGGCCGGGTAGCCAAGTCCGGAAGGGATAAACGCTGAAGGCATCTAAGCGTGAAGCCCCCCTCAAGATGAGATATCCCATTCTTAGTGAAGTAAACCCCCTTGAAGACGACGAGGTAGATAGGGCAGAGGTGGAAGTGTGGCAACACATGGAGCTGACTGTTACTAATCGGGTGAGGGCTTGACCAAGAAACGCAGGTTAAGAATTGATTCAAAGAGTTTGATTAACGATCAACAAACATGTATGTAGTTTTTAAGGTACAAACCTTAAATTAAATATTCCTCCTTAGCTCAGTCGGTAGAGCATGCGGCTGTTAACCGCAGTGTCGTTGGTTCGAGTCCAACAGGGGGAGCTACAAACCCAATAATTGTGCAAAATAACTAAATACGGCGCAGTAGCCAAGTGGTAAGGCAATGGTCTGCAACACCAGTATTCACCGGTTCAAATCCGGTCTGCGCCTCTTAAAAAGCCCAGAAAATCAAGGTTTTCGAGGCTTTTTCTTTTTTCAAAATCCTATAATTCTGTCTAAAAAAATAAGGTGGCAAAATTATAGGAAAGAAAAAGTTCACAATTTTTTCTACAAGTCCATTTTTCCATAATCCAATTCCCTTTTTTAAAAAATTAATTCTAAAATATAAGTTTTCATGCTTTAATATTTATAGATATGTCCGCCAAAAACCGTTAAAAACCTTATAAAATCAAGTAAAATCGTTTCGTAAGGTGGACGATAAGGTGGCAGAATTTTGCTTGTTACAGCCTGTGCCATCATACTGTAGACAACCATTTCCTCTGTTAAGCGGAAGATTTATGCAATCATAGCATCAATTAAACTTACCTTACGTTCACTGTCTGTATGAACATAAGTACGCATGATCACCTCATAGTTATCGCCAATGATTTCAGCAGCTTCCTTTATTTCTCCCATATTGTGAGTCTGCCGGATCAGATTTGTTGCAAAAGTGTGCCGTAGTGCATGAAGATTATATTCTGGAATCTCAGCACGCTTACAAATTTTCTTTAGCGTATTGGCTAAATTTTGGATTGTAGGGCTGACACCATTTTGCGTAGATAATATCAAATCTGGAAAAACCCGATTTTTATCGTATAGCTCCATCATACATGATAGTGAAAATTCAGCTTCCTTGTTTAATGGAATAGTCCGTAAACTATTTGGGTATTTTGGAGGAGTCAAAATCATTTTAGTCCGTTTTTTTGAGCCGACTTCTCGGTTTTTGACCCTGCTAAGCGTATGTGTGATTTTAATGCCACGCCGTCCTAAAAAGGGCACGATAGAAGATTGACCTAATGCAAGCAATTCACCACCACGTAAACCTGTGTTTAAAAGGAATACAATGGCAGGACCATATCTATACAAATAGCGTTCGTTTTTATTTGGACTGGGTTCCATTGCAATTTCTTTTATGATCTGCTCATGTTCTGGTGGGATGATTGAGATTTCCTTTGTTTCTACAGGAAGAACGGATTCTTCCGGCATTATCACCCGATTTAAAATATCAGAAAAGTTTTTTGGCAGTTCGCCGAGAGAAATTGCTGTTTTAATCATTGCAGACCAAAATAAGTAAATTTTCTTTAATGATGAATAACTCAGGATTTCCTTTTTGGCATTAATCGTTGCTGTAATATCATCAGCAGTCAGATTAGAAAATGTTTTGCTAAAAGCATCCGTATCTTTTAAATGATTTTCGTATGTTTTTTCTAATCGATCCAGGCTGGTTTGTTTGAATTTGCCAGCTTCAACCATGAGACTTTTGCGGAATAAGTATTTGTTCGCATAGTCCTGTACTTTGATGTTTGAAGTAATTGCGTCTTGTATTGCGACTTTTATCTTCCAGTCATCTAATAATGCTTTCGCTTCTCCTTTGGTAGGAGCATTAAACTCCTTGTCCGGTAGCCCTTTTTTTCTATATCGGGCAGTCCATCCTCCTCTCTTATTTGGAAATAGTGATCCATCCCCTTTGGATCTTCTTTTTTGTTGTGTACCTTTCGTTGTTCTCGCCATGAATAGTTCCCTTTCTTTAATGAGATATTCATGCCAAATCAGGTATAAGGTCTATTTTAATATAGCCAAGCCTGATTGACAATAACTTTCTAAAGGGCCTAAAAGAATATTTGTTTTCCTATGTTTTTCTTGAGAAACTCCTGAATAGAAGCTGGTGAAGTAAAATATTGCCGCCCAACTTTTGTAACTGGAAGAATTCCACTGTCAAGAAGTTCCCTGGTTTTTGTTTTTCCAATGCCGAGCATGGATGCTATCTCCTGAACGGAGTATGCTTTAAAGAGATTGTCTGTTTCACTCAATATAATCACCTCTATAAATTAGATTAATGAAAGAGTAGACATATCAGGAAACCGTTTCCTATGCCATGTTTCATGCACGTATGAGGTGTTACTATGTAATCATCAAGCTGCAGGCGTGCATTTATGCGACACTATCTGCAGCACCTATATACATTTCCTGATAAGGTATAAAATTATCAAGGTACAATAGCGTAAGACTTGGTTTTGTCTTAACAATTTCATTAAGTAATTAACTGAGATTTTTTCAGATTGAACAGATTATGTAATTTTTATTAAAAATTTTTCTATAAACTTTAAAAAAGAGAGGTGGGATACGTGATATTTCAATATTTTAAATGAAGTCATATATGCAAAGCAGAGTATTTAAGAACATACAATATATTGTGCATGAAGATTGACATATACTATATCATGTGCTACTATACTGCTATAGTTAATTTTATGCGCACCCATAGGGGGAGTTTTGGATTTGTATAAATCCGAAGACTCAAGGAGAGCAGTAAGGCTGCTTATTCCGCATAAGTTGTTTATGATTGTATAAAGTGTCACTATCTGTCCTTATGGGGCAATAGCAGCACTTTTGTTTTTTCGGTAATATTATCAGGGATATGAGAATGGATAGCGAAGGAATACTTCACTTTTCATTCTTTTTTTATGCCCTAATGAAAGGTAGGATTGCCACAATCAGCTTTGGCTGTTTATGGATAAATAAATTTAAGAAAGGTGGTACACACATGAAAGAAACAAAGATTTATGCAGATGAGTTTTGCACTACATTTGCAAGTACAACGGAGATGCTGGAATTTCTGGCTGAGAGGGCAAAGCAGTCCAAGTGGATTCGTAAGCCTACCAGGATGCTAAAACTGGTTCCATTGGAAAAGGAGGCAGAAACCATTGAAGAAGCCTGTGAAAAAGAACTGGAAGGAATAGTAGAGGATACAGAAAAGAATACCCAGTTGGTATTAAAAGTGAACAAGGATTTTTATCCGGTTCGTGACTGTGCTATCCATACAATTCTGAAAAGAGCCGGCATTAATGGAACAGGATTAAAGAAACTGGAGAAAGCTACTTATGCAAAGGTAGTAAACTACTGTCTTCAGGTAGCGAAAGGAGATGCCTTAATCAAGGTGGCAGATGGAAAAGTATCTGCAGTACATGGCGGTGATGATCATGATTACTGTGTACTGGATATGCAGACAATCTTCAATATGACAAGTGATTATCTGAAAGCACATTTTAAGGGAAGTACTTATCTGGAGGGATCTGGAAGTTTTGACCATTCCATTGTGTCCGCTATGTGGACTTTAGGAGGAAATCAGGAACTTTTGGATACGTATCACCAGGCTTTGGAGGATCATGGAATTGAGGATAAGAGCCTTGCTCCTGCACTGCGCCTGACTACTTCTGATGTAGCAGTAAGTGGTGTGAATCTGTATCCCATGATGCTCTCACAAACCAGTAACCGTGTCATTAACCTGGGAAGTCCTATCAAACTGTCACATGATAGAGGGGCGACCTTACAGGATTTCCGGAATAATCTGGACAAAATTTTTTCCCGTTATCAGGAAGCAGTTAAAGGAATTGTTGGTTTGATGGATATAGATATCCAAAACCCTGTAAACTGTCTGCATCTGATTATGAAGGAACTTAAAATCAATCAGAAAATCCGAAATGAAGTAGTAGATCTTTTTGTGGGACAATATGGGGAAGAACCATGTACAGCTCATGATCTTTATTTTGCCATGCACGAAGCTGCTTTCTTTGCTGCTTGTGAAGGATTTTCTGCACCACGGATTTTAAAATTGGAAGAAGATATTGCAAAAACACTGGCCTTTGACTGGAAAGGGTTTGATGTATATGGAACGATTAAATTGTAAGGAGGAAATGAGATGAATACAGCATTAAATTATCAGCCGGAAGTTCTTGTAGATACAGCAGATTTGAGCCGGGAAGATTGGTTGAATTACCGGCGTCTTGGTATTGGAGGAAGCGATGCAGCGGCAGTCATGGGCTTATCCCCATTTGCGACAATCAGGGATTTGTATTTCGATAAAATTGGTGTTACGCCAGTAATCGAAGAAGAGGAAGAAAACTGGGTAGCGAAAGAAGTGGGACACCGCCTGGAAGATTTGGTTGCCATGATTTTTGCCAAGAAGACTGGACTTGAAGTTTTCCCTGTACGAAAAATGTTCCGGCATCCGCTATATCCGTTTATGTTAGCGGATGTGGATTACTTTATCCGTTTTCCAGATGGCAGCATTGGGATTTTGGAATGTAAAACCTGTAATTACAATGCAAAAGACAAATGGGCAGATGATGGGATTCCTGAAAACTATGTTTTGCAGGTTCGTCATTATCTTGCAGTCATGAATATGAATAAGGCATATATTGCTTGCCTTTATGGAAACAATGAAAATGAATTTGTTTACCGGTGTCTGGAACGGGATAGAATGGAGGAAGAAGAACTCATTGACCAGGAGAAATACTTCTGGGAAGAATATGTGGAGAAGAAAATAGAACCACCGTATTCCGGAAAGCCAGATCTCATTTTGGCTAGTATCCGGAAATATAATGGTTACGCAGACAAATCAATTCCTGAAATCAGCATATCTAGCTTGGAATCACGCAGTCTTGAAAAATATCTCAAATTATCTGAAGAAAAATCCCAATTGGAAAAAAGAAAAAGGGAGATTGAAGCGGAACAACGTGCATTGAGTGTACCGTTTGTCGAGCTTCTTGGACAAGGGTGTAAGGCAGTGATCGAGGATGGGAGTTTCCGTTACCGGATTACTTATAATCCTACGATACGCACCCAGATTGGGAAAGAAAATATGGAGAAGCTGAAAAATCAGCATCCGGATATCTACGAAGAATACACAAGCACTACAGAAAGCAGGATTTTCCGAATTAAAAAGGAGGTTGCATAATGTTACAAGGAAAAAAGGCATATATCTGTTCTCCGCTGGCTGCCCCGAATCCAGAGGGAGTGCAGCATAATATGGAACTGGCAAAATACTATCTCATGCAGATGAAAAGGCTGTATCATTGCCGTACTTTTGCTTCACATGCTCATCTTCCGTTAATGCTGGATGACCGTATCCCAGAAGAGCGTGAGACTGCAATGCAGATTGGAGCTTTGATGCTGGATTTATGTGAAGTATTAATTATTTGTGGCTCCTGCATTAGCGAAGGAATGAGAAGAGAGATTCAGACAGCATTTGAGAAAGGAAAGGACGTTTATTGGTATGATTCCAAGATGAAACCAGGCGAATTGATGAAAGTAGAGAACTGGAGGAGTATAGACGATGAGGTGCAAATATATACGTAAGATTTTTCAAAATGAGGAAAACGGATATACGGTTGCATTATTTTCCACGCTGGATCATGAGGTTCCTCTTTCTGCCAGAGATAAATTTTGGGCAGACAAAAAAATCATTGCGTTTACTGCAAAAGGATATGACTTGCCTCTTACGGATGAAATCGAAATAGAGATGGAAGGCGAGTGGGAGACAAATTCACATGGAACACAATACAAGGTAGAAACTTTTTTGGAAGTTGTACCTAGAACAAGGGAAGGTATCTTAGGATACCTTTCTTGTGGTTCTTTAAAAGGAATTGGTCCCAAAACGGCAGAACGGATTGTCAATCGTTTTGGTCTGGATACCTTGGAGGTAATGGAAAAGTATCCACAGGAATTATTAAAGATTCAGGGGATATCTCAGAAAAAACTGGACCGTATTGTGGATTCTTTTGGAAAAAACAAAGTATTCCGGGAATTGATGACTTTTTTATCACCGTTTCATGTTACGCCTAAAAAAGCAAATATGATTCTTCAGAAGTTTCGGGATCAATCCGTAGAAATCATTCGGAAGCAGCCTTATATACTCTGCTCAGTCAAAGGGTTTGGTTTTCTCACTGTGGATGCCATTGCAAGGCAGTGCTGTGCTGCAACAAATGATCCTATGCGTATTTCCGGATGCGTCAGCTATGTGCTGCGGGAAGCCATGAAGCAGAACGGACATTTATATCTGGAGCAGGAAATTCTGGTGAAAGATGCATTGAAGGTTCTGAATAAAGAACCGGATCTTCAGCCGGTGACGGAAACAGAGATTTTAAAAGTGCTATATCGTCTGGTCATGCAGGACAGTATCGTGGTAGAAGAGAATAGGGTTTACATTACCAAACAGCATCAGGAAGAAGAGGATACAGCCTCTATGATTGCAAGAAAATTGCACGAGCGAATTCCAGCTCTTACGATTGAAAAGGAACTGGAGGAAGCACAGGAGGATTTAAACATAACATTATCCGAACAGCAGAAAGAAGCAGTGCGTATGGTTTTTGCAAACCCGATCTGCATTATTACTGGAGGACCTGGAACCGGCAAAACAACGGTTTTGAAGGTCATTTTGTATATCTATCAGAAAAAATGCGGGAATGAAGTCAAACTGATGGCACCGACTGGACGTGCTGCAAGGAGAATGGCAGAGAGTACTGGAAATGGAGATGCAACTACTATGCACATGGCACTGGGGCTTTTTGGTGACGGTGATTATGAAGCACTTACGGATAAACTATCCGCAGATTTTATTAATGCGGATGAGGTATCTATGGTAGATATGCACCTTGCCTATGAATTTTTTTACAAGATAAAGGCAGGGGCAAGGGTGCTTTTGGTCGGGGATGTCCACCAGCTTCCTTCTGTAGGAGCAGGAGATGTGTTCCGGCAGCTTATTTTGTGCGGGAAAATACCGGTTACTGTTTTAAATCTGGTATATCGCCAGGGGAAGGACAGCAACATCCCCATAAATGCTCAACTTATCAATGAAGGAAAGACAAACCTGCAATGGGGGGATGATTTCCAGATGGTTGAATGTTCAGGAGCAGATGCGGCGGCACAAATTGTTAAAAATATCTATCTCAAGGAAATTCAGATGTATGGTATGGAGCAAGTACAGATACTTTCTCCATATAAAGTGAGAAGTGCAGCCGGTGTCTTGGAACTGAACCGCAGTCTGCAGGACGAGGTAAATCCTCCTGTATCCGGAAAAAGGGAGCTTCATCTTGGCGGTGAGATGTTTCGGGAAGGTGACAGAATCCTTCAAAACAAGAATACAGAATTTGCCAGTAACGGAGATTTGGGTACATTGGTACAGATTGCTGAAGATGAGGACAATAACCCTCTGGTTCAAATCGTATTTACAGATGGCCGCAGGGTGAAGTATGAGGCAGAGCAGGTGGAAATGATTGAACATGCAAACGCCATAACCATACACAAAAGCCAAGGAAGCGAGTGCCAGGTGGTCATCATTCCGTGGTTAAAAGCTTTTTATCCCATGCTGAAGCGGAACATCTTTTATACGGGAATCACCAGGGCAAAACAGCGTGTTTATATTGTTGGGGAATGGAAAGCCGTTTGTCAGGCAATCCACACAGATGATACGGGAACCAGAAAGACGATGCTGGCAGTAAAAATACAACAGTATTGTGAATGGTATCAGAGACAGGAAAACAGACGGATTCCTGCAACAATTTGCAACCGGGCTGTGTAAAAAAATAGCAAAATAGTTCAATGTTGAGAATTGGCAGGTTATTACTTTATGAAGGGATGTCCTGCCGGTTCCAAAGAAAGGAGCAGGCAATGAGCGAATTATTATATAACAAGTCAAAAGCAGTAGAAGAACTGAATAAAGTGGAAGGATTTTATCCTCTGGAACTTGCCAGAGTTATTTCTAATGAAGGGCAGGAGGAACAACGGTATCTGGATGTGAAATATCGGAAGCTGTGGTTCCGTCTGGTAAATCCCACAGGCAAGATTATCAGCCGGATTGTTCACTTTACCGAAAATATGGCAGTCGTAGAAGCCAGAATTTATCTGGATAAGTGTGATCAGGAAGATAATTATATTGCCAATTCCTTTTCACAGAAGTTTCGTACAGCAGATACACAGTTTGGGGATAAATTTCTTGAAATGGCAGAAACAGCGGCAATTGGGCGAGCTTTGGCAGATGCGGGGTATGGTCTGCAATTTGCTGATGTAGGGGAAGGAAATGATCCAATGCAGGTAGATGCAGGAATTCCTGTAAATCAGGGAACACAGATGCAGACTGCGATGCCAGCACAAACCCCTGCACCAGGAATGCAGCAGACTCCCAATCAGTCAGCAGGAACCATGCCATCATTTCCGCCTCAAGCAACTCCGGGGCAGCAGATGATGGAACAGTTTTATCAAGAAGCACAAGCCAATGGAAATACGATTGGCGGGGGAACGGGTACAGGACAGATGACAAATCCGGTAATGATTCCGGCAACTGGATCTGTACCAGTTATGCAGCAGATGCCTTCTAAGCCGCAATTTCTGGATCCCAATATGCCAGTGGAAGAACTGGTGAAAAGGATGAGTTATGAGCAGGCAATACAAGTAGCCGTAACAGGACAGGGAAAATTTAGTGGAAAAACCATGGGACAGGTTGCAATAGAAAGTCCTTCCAGCTTGCAATGGTTCGCAGAACAGTATCATGGACAGAACCATTTCATACCGGCGGCAGCCAGAGTAATTCTTGCAAAGGCATAGCAAATAGCCGGCTTAACATTCTTTCCACAGCCAATAAAGGCTGTGGAAGAAAGGAGGAACCATAGAGTGTATGATATGTCAGGCTTTAGCTACGATATCACAGATGTCGTGCATTTACTGCAGCTTAGAGTACGGCATAAAAATTCTTCGTCAATGGATGTGAATTGTCCATTTTGTGGAGAAACAAAAGGGAAAATGAATGTTAATCTTCAGAAAAATGTGTTCCGGTGTAATCGGTGTGATGCTTCAGGTGGAATGCTAGAATTATACGGAAGACTGCATGGTGTTTCCAGTGCAGAGGCAAACCGACAGATCCGGGAAGCTCTGGGAAAGGGGGAATACCGGACGGATTATCAGGTAGTTCATAAAGAAGAGCCTGTAGAAATTTTCAATGCCGAGTTAGCGGATGCAGATGTCATTGACCGAACATATCAAGAAATGTTGTCGTTATTGACCTTAAATGATAAACATCAGGAAGATCTTAAAAAAAGAGGGCTGACGAAAGAACAGATCGAGATACAGAGGTATCGTAGTGTACCGTTGTTTGGAATTAAAAATATGGTACAAAAACTGTTGGAATCCGGACAGACGGTAAAAGGTGTGCCAGGATTTTATGAAGATCAAGATGGGAAATGGACAATTAATTTTACTTCTAAAAATTCTGGGATTTTGATACCGATTCGATCCATGGAAGGAAAAATACAAGGATTTCAGATACGGTTGGATCAGGTAATGGAGGGACGGAAGTATATCTGGCTTTCCAGTGTGAAATTCCAAAATGGAGTATCATCAGGGAGTCCGGTACATGTCATAGGAAGTCTGGACGCAGAACAGATTTATTTAACAGAAGGTGCATTAAAAGGTACGATAGCCCACTATTTATCTGGAGATACGTTCATTTGCGTTGCAGGTGTCAATCAGTACAGAAATTTAAAGCCAGTTTTGGAAACACTGAAAAGCAGGCATCTGCAGCACCTATATGAAGCTTATGATATGGATAAAAAAATGAAGGTATATTGTGATGGGGATTCTGAGAAATGTGATGCCTGTCAACGTAAACCAGCCACTTTTTATTGTCCGCATAAGATGCAGAAACGGCAGATTCTACAGAACGCTTGTAGAAAGGTGTATGAAATCTGTAGTGGATTGTCTATTTCCATGAGCCGTATGGTTTGGGACATGGATTCTTATGGTGAATGGAATGGGCAGATCAAAGGAATTGATGATTATTACTATGTATTGAAAAATACGGGGTAAATATGGACCGGGCAAGTTGTCCGGTCTTATGGAAGAGGAGGATTCGATGAAACGAAAGAAAATTTACGGTATATTTATGCTTGTAGCCATTGCTGTTTTTTTATTTGCAGGAGGAAGGATACTGCAAATTTATTTGAATTATCAGGAAAGTCAAAAAGTCTATGAGCAGATGGAAGGGTTTACACAAAAGATAGAGGATCAAAACCTGTCACCAGAAGCGGTTCCAGGGGAAACACCAGAGGAGGTCGCAGAGCAGGGATTCCTACAGGTGGATTTTAACAAGCTGGAAGAAATCAATCCAGATGTCATTGCATGGATTGAGATTCCTGGTTTGGAAATTAGTTATCCGGTAGTCCAGGGGAGGGATAATGACTATTATCTGCATCACCTGATTACGGGAGAAAATCATAAAAGTGGCAGTATTTTTATGGACTTTCACAACCAGGAGGATTTATCAGACAGAAATTCCATTATCTATGGGCATAATATGAAGGATGGGAGCATGTTTGGAACCCTGGATCAGTATCAGTCACAGGCACTTTATCGAAACTATCCCTGTTTTTATATGTATGTGACAGGATATATTTATGAGTATCAGATTTTTTCCTGTTATGCAGCACCGACGGATCATCCAGCATATACTTATGATTTTCCTACTTCTGAGGACTATGAAGTTTTTCTGGAAACACTACAAAGAAGTGCTGAGTATAACACAGGGATGACAGTTACCAAGGAGGATCAGGTAGTGACCTTATCAACTTGTGTAAATACCCGAAAGGATTATCGCTATTTAGTACATGGAAAACTGAAACAGAAAATAAAAATGGAGGAATAACAGATGTTAGATTTTGAATATGCAAAGGCATTGGTAGAGGTTGTGCTGGATACAACTTGCAGCGAAAAAGAAAGAGAAGTACGGCTGGAGTGTTTAACCCAAATATTTGGCAGAGCAAATGCTTATTTAAAGAAAGGCTTCTTACCCGATGTGGTAGAGGCTTTTTTTGTGCGAAAAATGAAAGGTTTGCCACTGGTATCGACAAAGCAGGATATGCAGGATTTTTTGAAAGTCAGTACACCCCATTATTTTGGTGGGAAATTTACAGTTAGTAATATTCCGTATTATTCTGAGGAAGAAGAACTGCTACTTTGGTCAGAAACATCACTTCGTGGTCCATTGATTTCAGCCGGATATGAACGCTATATGGAACTGTTTAAAAAGATTTTGCCTCAAAAGGCAGAACAGATTAATTTTTTATAAAGAGAAATAATTCGAATGAGGACTGGAAATGTATAGTAGGTAAAGATGAATGTTAAAAATCATTGTATAGGAAGAAAGCACCTGTCTGTGGTAAAATGCCGCAGACAGAATTTTTTTGAAAAAAAGTTGCTTTGTACGGAAGTTCTGCGTACAAGAGAAGTATAAAGAAAAAAGGAGAGATGATTTTATGATAAAAAAAGTTCGGATTGCGGTAGACCATGGCAATAGAAATATGAAAACCTGTTCCCAGGTATTTACGACAGGGCTTACCATTCAGGATAAAAAGCCTGCCAGAGGGGAAAAGTTCCTGTTCTATGAGGGAAAGTATTATGTGCTGAGTGAAAATAGGATTCCTTATCAAAGAGATAAAACGCAGGATGATCGGTTTTTTATCCTGACTCTATTTGCAATCGTAAAAGAGCTGGAGGAAAACTCTCAAATTCAGCCAGAGGATGTCATTCAGGTGGATCTTCCGATTGGGCTGCCACCCAAGCATTATGCAGAACTTTGTGAACGGTATGAAGCATATTTTAAAAGACAAGGGAAAATTCATGATATCAATTACTGTGGTAGTACATATCATATCACCATTGGAGAGGTAATGGCATTTCCACAGGACTATGCGGCTATGATGACTATGATTGAAAAGCTGCAGCAGATTCCCAAAGTAGTAGGAATTGATATAGGAGGATTTACTACAGACTATCTTCTGATGCGGAAAGGTAATCCGGATATGGAAGCCTGTGATTCCATGGAAAAAGGCGTGATTACCATGTATAACAAGATTATTTCCGGGATTAACAGTGAATATGATATTTTGTTAGAGGAAAGTGATATTGACAGTATCCTTCAGGGAAACACAGAATTTTATGAAGAGGCTGTAGTCCGTATGACAGAAGGTATGGTGCAGGATTTTGTAAAGGATCTGCTGAACAGCATTCGAGAGAGAGGAATAGATACCAAAGCAGCATATACGGTATTTATTGGAGGTGGGGCAAAGCTATTGAGCCATTTTCTGGAACAATCGGACCGTCTGGGGAAATATACCTTTATTGAGGATATTTCTGCCAATGCCAAAGGATATGACAGATTGTTTCAGATTATGTAGAGGAGTGTGATTAATGTGGAGAAAAAGAATCCTTATAAATTCACACTTGGGTTTGATAAAACGAAACCAACTCATGTACGTGCAGTAGAGATTTTAAACGCCGTAAGGGATAAAGCCGACTTAATTGCATCAGCAGTGGTAACGCATATAGATGGCGGCAGAACAGAAGAAGGGGCTGTATTGAACCAAGAAGCTTTGCAGATTATGATGTTGGAATTGGTAAAGCAAGAAGTGGAAAAAGCAATGCAGAACTATTCTTCAAAACAGGAGAATGTTCAAGTGGAAGAAGAAATAGAGAAACAGAAGGTATCTGAATTTGTCCTTGCACCTGAAGTTGCCAAAAGCGTTAGAGATGCAATGAGTGCATTTAGAAATAGATAGAAAAGAAAAAAGAAGCATCGGATTTTGAGTGCTTCTTTTTTGTTGCACATTTATGCCAATTCACAGGAACCCCACAGATTTCGCACAGGTTTCTCACAGATTTCATCCGTATAATCAAAAGTCAGATATTGTCAGAAAAAGGCTTAATTGAGGGGATCCTTTTCTTTCAATGCAGAAAGAAGCCCACGCAAGGTGCGTAGGGCAATTTGCCGCTCGTCTTCAGAGCAGTTTTGCAGTTCTTTCATAATCTGATAAGTAGTAGTGTCCGGTTCCTTTCGTTCATCCTGAACAGCTGCATCAATTGAAATATTCAGAAATTGAGCGATTGGGATTAAAGTTGCAAGTTCCGGATTGCCATTACAGGTTTCAATATCAGAAATGGTCCGGGTGGACACACCGGCTTGTTCTGCAAGTCTTGATTGTGACAGACCACGCCTTTCTCTTTCACTTCTTACCATATAGCCTAATTTTTTCTTGACGGTATCCATCAGCATCCGCATCACCTCACTTATTGTTTTATTTTATCGTAGATTGATAGTAAGAGAAACGCATTATAGTGCATGAAGATACGCAATATAATGTGAATTGCGGGGCAGGAGAACCTACAAAGGAGGAGCATCTATGCTGCAAGGAAAGACAAGGCACTTGTGTAATGATTCGTCAAAAAAATCTTGCTTTTGCAGGGGTGCCAAAAGGGTTATTTATATGCAGTATATGCGTTAATATATGAAGTCACCGTGCAGGATGATGCATGGGATAAGAAAGATGTCGAGCCAGAAGAAATGTGGTTCGGCGTTTTCTTTTACCAAAATAAAAATATCCTTCATAGATGCAGATCTCCACCTCTGAAGTTTGGAAACTTATTGATTTCAAATTTCGGAGGTAGAAAATGAAAGAAGAACAAAAATATCACGGATCTAAGACAAGAAATTATTTTACTGCGTACTTGTTGGCATCTATAAGAGGAAAAAGACTTCGGTATCTGGAAAAGCAGCAGAAAATATTATTTGCAGAGGAAAATCTGGAAGATAAAGAATTTACAGATACGGATATTTCGCCAGAGGAAAGGCTGGAATTGGAGCAGAAAGAGCGACTGCTCATGGAAGAAGCACAGGGGATTTATCCAGAATGGAATGAGATGACGGACATAAACCTTATGGAAGCCATGTTTTCTTTGCATGAGGAAGAACGAAAGCTTATCTATCAGCATGTATTTGAGGAACGTACATTTAAAGAAATGAGCATCTTGAATCAGATGCCGGAAGAACGGTGTAAAGGTGCATATTATTGGGCTATCCGGAAAATACGCAAGAGAATGGGAGGAAAGAAATCATGAATTTTAAAGAATTGTTATACCGGGCAAGGCAAGGGAATCAAGAGGCCATACTGGAAATATTTGAAATGTACCGACCACTTTTAATTAAAAATGCTTTGGTAGAAGGGATTTTTGATGAAGATCTGTATCAGGAATTAACAGCAGAATTGCTGAAGTGCATACGGTATTTTAGAGATGTAGAATAGTATTATAGTAGTATAGGAAGAGGCGTGACTGGTAAGGTACGCCTCTTCCGTATATCATAGAGAGCTGAACGATAATAAAAGAATGTTGTGATTACCAAGTAGGCAATAAAAAAGGCAATCTATACAAGAAAACTAGACTAGTATCAATGAGGACATTTATTATAAAAAGATAAGGAGGATGTATTCATGGGAAGGGAACAGAATAAAAAGGGTTTAGATGAAATAAACAGAAATCATGATGAGAAACAAAATATAACGGAGAAAGAATGGGCATTATTAGAAAAATATAGAAATCTTTGTGAGGAAAATAAATTAACAATAGATATTTTGATTCAACGATTATTGACACATCAGAAAGGCAGGGAATAGGTTGATTAAAGTAGGATTGTGTGATGACATTACAGACTATAACAAAAAAATGGAGAACTATATAATACGTTATGGTAATGAAAACCATATAAAGGTTAAAATTACTGCATACGGAAGTGGTTCACAATTGTTATTAAACTTTCAAAAGAGAAAGTTTGACATAATTTTTTTGGATGTTTCTATGCCGGAATTAGATGGGTTTGAAACAGCAGAACGAATTAGAAGTATAGATGAAAATGTTGTAATAGTATTTTGTACATCCTTTTACACAATATCAAATGCAGGGAAAGGTTTTGAAGTGGATGCAGAGGATTTCTTATCAAAGCCATTATTATATAAAAAGGTAGAACACCTTTTAAATAAAGTATATAAAAAGAAATTGTTGTGTGCAGAGGAAAAATTATTTTTGAAGTGCCAAGATGGATTGATTACGCTACAGCTTTCAGATATAATCTACATACAGGTAAGGAACAAACTATTGATTCTGCATACGAATAAGGGAGAAATACAAAGTAGCCAAAGGATGAGGGAACTGGAGGAAAGATTAAGCCGAAAATTATTCTTCAGATGTCATAACAGCTACATAGTAAATTTTGATTATGTAGAAGGTTTAAAGAATGATAGTGTACTCGTTAAGGATAAGAATCAACAGTTAAAAGAGATTCCGGTGAGTAAATATAAAAAAGAAGAATTTATGAAAGAATTAGCTATTTATGTAGGAAATAGATAGATTGAATATTTTATGCAAAAAAAAAGTCGATTTAGACATGGAATGTTGATATATAGGAAAAAGCAGAGTATAGTTTGGACATACTTACTGATAGGTAATTGCGAAACAAGTTCGCAATCCTAACTAAAAAGCGGTAAGAATCCTGCAACGCAGGATTCTTAAGATGAAAAATAGGTACTTCTAAATTTGAACATGACTAAAAGACTTCCCAGATAAACTGCGAAGAAAAGATTGTATGCATATTAATAATCAGGCAATCAAAGGCTTCAAACTCCGGATGTATTGGTATTGATGAATCTTATCAGCGACAAGCACAGTAACAAGCTGGGTAATTCCTGCAAGCAGTAAATCAGCATGAAGTGTTTTCTCATTCTGTGTTTTACGATCTGCAATGCAGAAACTATCTTTGAAATGGTTGATTGACTTTTCAACATTTACACGGATCTTGTAAGTATCCTCCCATTCCTGTGAGCCGCGTTCTACACCAGGATAGGCACGAAGGTTCTTTTCAGGATAAATGTAGATCATTCGTCCGCAGGAAGAAGATGTACATGGATTGTCACAATGACATACGCGATGTTTTGACTTGTCGGCAGGATTGTATTCCCATTTCATTTTTGGACATACAAACTTCATGGTAGGAAGTTTGCTCCGCAAATGGGATCTGCTTCCTTCACGCCGCATCGGAAGTGATGGATCGTGAGGACAGCAGGGAATACCGTTTTCATTGACAGTATAGTCGGTTCCTTCCACAGAAAGCTTTGTTTTTAAAGGGATAAAAGCTTTTTGAAAGCCAATTTCTTCAAAGAGGGATTTGTAAATGTTAATGGCATCAAACGCAGCATCTCCAAGAAACGTCTTTGAATTTATTAAAGGATGTTTCTGGAAAAAGTCAATTAAAACTGGAAGAAGTGCTTTCGAATCGGCAAGGGATTTATCCTCATCCGGTGAATCTGATTTCTTCCCTACAACGATATCAGGATGTTTTTTTAGAAAGTCCTTGTTGTAGAAAGTGATGTCACGAACAATACCAAGCCCGTTCGTAATAATGCCAAATTTATAGGCGTAACAGAAATGTCCATTGATGTACATCTGCTGGATTGCCTGATTGGAAGCCGCATGAGTTGGCATAGAGCCATAAGCAGCTTTATAAGGATCATAGGAATCATCAAGGTTATGGGACTTTTTGAAAGCCTTTAGCTGCTTGATAATACGGTTGGCATATTTTGGGTTATTTTCTGTAACCCATGCTTCAATGCCAGAGGTATCAAAGATTGTCATGGAAGCAAGGGCAGGATCAAGACTTTGGCAGATCGGTTCGGTCAGATCAACAAGATGATCGAACATAGATTGTAAGTCCGATAAAAAATCCTGTTTGAAACGTGTAAATTTGGAACCATCCGGAACAACATCAAAACCGCAGAAATCACGCAGTTCCTGGGAAAATTTCAAAAATACGATCAGGAGTGTGTCCGTCGGGATTGAGAAAATACGCTGGATAAGAAGTGCCTTAAGCATTGGATAAAGCTGATGTTTGCGAGGTCTTCCGGTACTGGCGTAAAAATGAGAAATAAAAGAAACAGGAACAATTTCATCAAGGTTAATGGCTTCATCAAGAAGCGAAAGGAACTGATATTTGTCGTTGTCGAATTTATTTTGACAATCTTCAAAAATTTCTGCCAAAGTGAGCTGTTTATATGTTATCATGTAGGTATATCTCCTTTAGGTGGATTGGTTAATTAGTTTCTAGTCAATTCTATTTTACCATAAACCTTGAGGAGATATTTTATTTTAACGACAAAAAACACCGTATTTATGCAGTGTTTGGCGTTTCGCAAACGCCTAA
>NZ_FMUW01000048.1:0-17381 GCF_900101315.1 Blautia sp. SF-50 | reverse complement strand
ACGCGAGCTGGGTTCAGAACGTCGTGAGACAGTTCGGTCCCTATCCGGCGTGGGCGCAGGATATCTGAGAGGAGCTGTCCTTAGTACGAGAGGACCGGGATGGACGGACCGCTGGTGGACCGGTTGGCTTGCCAAAGCCATGGCCGGGTAGCCAAGTCCGGAAGGGATAAACGCTGAAGGCATCTAAGCGTGAAGCCCCCCTCAAGATGAGATATCCCATTCTTAGTGAAGTAAACCCCCTTGAAGACGACGAGGTAGATAGGGCAGAGGTGGAAGTGTGGTAACACATGGAGCTGACTGTTACTAATCGGGTGAGGGCTTGACCAAGAAACGCAGGTTAAGAATTGATTCAAAAAAGATTAACGATCATCAACAGAACATGTATGTAGTTTTGAATATACAATCGTAAAAAAGTGGCTTAAATGGCCACTTTTTTTGTGCTATAATAAAGAAATACTTTATCATCAATTTTCCTGTCAACTGAAAAAAGTTTCTCTATTTACAGTCCATAGCAAAACGAAAGGATTTATTTATGAAAACACTATACGTATCAGATCTCGACGGAACTCTTTTACGAAAAAATGAAACTCTATCTTCATATACAATAAAAATAATCAATGCTTTAACTTCTTCAGGCATGTTATTTTCCTATGCAACAGCTCGTTCCTTAAATACGGCAAAAAAAGTAACAGAAGGCCTTAACACACACTTCCCTCTTATTATATACAATGGGGCATTTGTGAAAGATAATATAACAGAAGAAATCCTTATTGCCAATTATTTTGAAGAGGATATATATGAGGTATTGAGGGATCTTTTTGCACACGAAATATATCCGATCATATATTCATATCAGAATAATATTGAAAAGTTTTCTTATATACCGGCAAAGGCAACAAGTGGAATGCAGACATTTTTAAACAGCCGGAAGGGCGACAAACGTACGAATATTGTAACTACAGAGTCTGAACTGATGTATGGAGATCTTTTTTATATCACCTGCATTGATAAGCCGGAGAAGCTGGAACCATTTTATCATAAATACAAAAATAAATATCACGTTGTTTATCAGGAAGATATCTATACAGGAGAGCAGTGGCTGGAGATCATGCCGCAAAAAGCATCTAAAGCGCAGGCTGCTTTGCAGTTAAAACAAAAACTGGAATGTGACAGATTAGTTGTTTTTGGTGATGGAAAAAATGATATTGATATGTTTGAAATAGCGGATGAAGCCTATGCAGTGGAAAATGCAGTAAATGAACTGAAAGCTGTGGCAACTGGGGTCATCGGCTCCAATGAAAACGACGGAGTGGCGAAATATCTCCAAAAAATATCTATTTCCAAACCAACTGTTTTATGATATCATATAGCTTAACCTGCGGAAAATGGAGGTTATAAGACATGAATCATATTGAAGAAAAGATCATTCAGACTATAGATGAACACAGAGACGAGATCATAGCCTTTGCGAAGGATATCCAGAGTCATCCGGAGCCGGGGTTTTATGAGGAGAGAACAGCCGCACATGTAGCGGCTTTTTTGCGTGGCCTGGGACTTCGGGTGCATGGAGGACTTGCACGCACAGGGGTTCGCGCAGAGTGGATGGAACAGGACGGACCGAACATTACGATTATTGGAGAACTTGATGCCATCGGATGTAAGTCACATCCGATGGCTGATCCCGTTAACGGGACAGCACATGCATGCGGACACCACGCACAGATTGCAGCCATGATCGGCGCAGCATTGGCACTGACCAATGAGGAGGTTCAAGCCTCTCTGTCTGGGTCCGTATCTTTTTTTGCCGTTCCGGCGGAAGAATACATTGATGCAGATAAACGTGCACGGCTTCGGAAAGAGGGAATCGGCTTCCCGGCATCCGGAAAAAGCGAGCTGATCCGGCTTGGAGAATTTGATCATTCAGACATTATTTTGACCACACATGTGCACATGATGCCGGTAGAAGAAGATTTTTACCTGGGAAATGCGGCATGCAACGGATTTTCCGCAGAACGAGTGACAGTAAGAGGAAAAGCCGCACATGCAGCCATTGATCCATGGGATGGTGTCAATGCATTAAGTATTACTTCCAGTGCCATCCAGATGATGGGACTGATGCGGGAAACTTTTCGGGAGGAAGATCATGTGCGCCTTCACAACGTGATTCGAAAAGCCGGGGACGTGATCAATGCGGTTCCTGACGAGGCGGTGATCGAAACAAAAGTCCGCGCGGCATCCCTGGATGCGATTCGTGCAACACAGGAAAAAATGGACCGTGCCTATGACGGAGCTGCCTATGCCTTCGGTGGAAAGATTGAAAGAGAACCGCTTCAGGGTTATATGCCAATCCTGCACAGAGGTGCGGACAAAGTGATGGAGGAATCCATAAAGCTTCTGGATGCGGCATACCGGTGCTCAAAACCGGAAGATTTTAACAATGCCTGTACGGATGTGGGAGATATGACCCATTTGTTCCCAGTGTTGAATTTTACGTTCGGAGGATTTGAGGGAAAACTCCATGGAGCAGATTTTAAGATCATGGATGAAGAACTGGCATATATCAAACCAGCCAAGCTTCTGGCACTGACTACGTATCGTCTTCTTTGTGATCAGGCAAAAGAAGCAAAAAAAATCTGTCGGGAATTTAAACCTGTATTTAATAAAGAAACTTATTGTCAGTATATACGAGATAATTTTCATGAAAATGAGTAGTTAACCGAATCAGAGAAGTCCTATGAGGGTACAATAAGCAATCTTGAATCAGGAAATCCCATGGGGTACAATAAGCAATCTTGAATCAGGAAAGTCCCACGCGGGGTATAATAAGCAATCTTGGATCAGGAGAATCCCCTGCGAGAGTACAATAAGCAATCTTATATCAGGAAAGTCCCATGCAGGGTGCGGATATCATAGCAAACAGAAGGAGAACTAAATGTCCGAAATTTCATTAGAACTGAAAAACATAAAAAAGAGCTTCCAGGAAGGTGAGGACGTCCTGGAAAGCATCTGTCTTACAGCAAAAAAAGGAGAATTTGTCACTCTGCTGGGGTCTTCCGGCTGTGGAAAAACCACCACACTGCGGATCATTGCAGGCCTGGAACAGCCAGATTCCGGCCAGGTTTTTCTGGATGGAAAGGATGTGACATCCCTGGAACCGAATCAGCGCAATGTGAACACAGTGTTTCAGAATTATGCACTTTTTCCCCATATGAATGTAGCAGATAACATTGGATATGGGCTGAAATTGAAAAAAACATCGAAAGCGGAGATCAGCAGAAGAGTCAAAGAAATGCTGGAGCTTGTTCAGCTTCCGGGCTTTGAGAGGCGTAAGCCGTCAGAGCTTTCCGGCGGTCAGCGCCAGCGTGTGGCCATAGCCAGAGCACTTGTGAACAATCCGGAGGTACTTCTTCTGGACGAACCCCTTGGTGCACTGGATCTGCAGCTGAGGCGTGCCATGCAGCACGAGCTGAAGCGCCTGCAGAAGAAGCTGGGGATCACCTTTATCTATATCACTCACGATCAGGAAGAAGCCATCAATATGTCTGATACGATCGCTGTGATGAACCACGGACGCTTTGAGCAGATCGGGACGCCGGATGAGATCTATAATCATCCGAAGACCAGCTATGTGGCAACCTTTGTTGGAAATGCCAATATCCTGACCGGTATTGTGGAAAGCATTGCGGAAGAGGAGATTGACGGTACTTCCGCTCAGATTACCGTAAGAACTGATGCCGGAAAAGTAAAAGTATCAATGGACACCGCAGCTACATCTGACAGAGGATATTTTCCACAAAAAGGAGAAAAGGTTACCATCGCAGTAAGAAGCGAAAATATCCGGTTTGAGGAAAATAAAAAAAATGCACAACAAAGCACGCCGAATTGCACATCAGAAAACACACAAAAGAGTGTACAGGAGCCCGCAGAAAAAACCACAGATGACAGCTGCGATGGCTTAACCGCCGAAGTCATTGAAAAAACCTTCGCCGGCGGCCAGCTCCGTGTTGTTTTGAAAACTTCGGAAGGTCAGGAAATCGTGGCAAGCCGTTACGGCATTGATACAAATGTCAGTGTAGGAGAAAAGGTGCGCTGCTGTTTTCTTCCTACAGATGCAGTGCTGGTAGATCGGGAAGAAAGATCAGAAGAAGTATTGCCGGATCAGTCAGGTCCCTGTGCAGGAGGTACCCATGCGTAAGCACAGAGCAGGCTCCGTATGGATGATCCTGCCGCTGTATCTTTTTACACTGATCTTCGTCGCACTGCCTCTTCTGTATGTAGTTGCACTGAGCTTTTCCACAGCAGACGGCGGCTACGGCGTGAACTGGAAATTTACTCTGGATAATTACAAGCAGATCCTGGAGCCTGTATACCTGCAGACCTTTACGGGATCCTTCCGCCTTGCGCTCACCAGCACTTTGATCATTTGTCTGGTGGGCTACCCCTTCGGATACTTTATGGCAAAGCTTTCCGAGGGCAAAAAGAAGCTGGCCATGCTTTTCCTGATGCTGCCTTTCTGGGTGAATTCCCTGATCCGTCTTTATGGCTGGATCATCATTCTCCAGAAAAAGGGCCTTCTGAATTATCTGCTGATGAAGCTTGGCATCATCCAGGAGCCCTTAAAAATCCTGTACAGCTATCCGGCGATCGTGATCGGTATGATCTATGTATTGCTGCCGTTTATGGCACTGTCCGTATATTCCAGTGCGGAAAAGCTGGACTGGTCCCTTGTGGAAGCTGCCAGAGACCTTGGAGCCAGCAGATGGAAGGCTTTCTGGAGCGTCACCTTTAAGCTGACTTTGCCGGGACTTCTTTCCGGAGTGATACTTACCTTTATTCCGTCTATGGGTCTGTTTTTTATTGCGGATATCCTGGGCGGAAACAAGATCGTACTTGTGGGAAGCCTGATCCAGGAGCAGATGACAAGAGGCAATAACTGGCCCTTTGCCGCAGCACTGGCTGTGGTACTGATGATACTGACAACTCTGATGATCGTATTATATCGGAAGCTTACCAATGTGAAGGAACTGGAGGGAATCGGATGAAAAAGAACTCAAAGCTTTCAGGACTGTACCTGGGGATCCTGTTTTTCCTTATGTATCTGCCCATTGGTGTGGTAGTGGTATTTTCGTTTAATGAAGCAAGACTTCCGGTGCGCTTTACCGGTTTTTCCCTGAAATGGTATCAGGAACTGTTTCAGGACAGGGATCTGATCCAGGCATTGAAAAACAGTCTGATCCTGGCGGTGTCCAGCTGTGGGGTATCAGCAGTGATCGGAACACTGGGGGCTGTAGGACTTTCCAGGATCCACTGGAAAACAAAAGGGGTGATGGAGTATATTTCCATTCTGCCTCTGATGATCCCAGAGATCATTCTGGGAATGGTACTGATGGCATTTTTCTATATGCTGAACCTGCCATTTGGAATGCTGACACTTCTGATCGGACACACGGTTTTCTGCGTGCCCTATATTTTGATGGAGGTAAAAGCAAGGCTTGTGGGAATGGATCCGTCCCTGGAAGAGGCAGCCAGAGATCTTGGTGCCGGTTCCTTTCGGGCCTTCTGGGACATTACCCTGCCGCTGATCATGCCGGCTGTTATATCCGGCTCTCTGCTGGCCTTTGCCATGTCCATGGACGATGTGGTGATCAGTATTTTTGTAACCGGGCCACGTGTATCCACGCTGCCGATAAAAGTTTACACACAGATGAAAACAGGCGTTACGCCGGAGATCAATGCACTTTGTACCATAATGCTGGGAGTGATCCTTCTGGTACTGGCAGTATATCTGATCGCAGGAAAACGCGGGAAGGGGAATATAAAAGATGAGCAATAAACTGATCGAGTTAAAAAATCTCACAAAAAACTTTGATGACCAGCAGGTGCTCCGGGGCATTAATCTGGACATTCACGAAAACGAATTCCTTACGCTTCTGGGACCCAGCGGCTGTGGAAAGACAACAACCTTAAGGATCATTGCCGGCTTTGAGGAGCCAAGCGGCGGAGAGGTACTGTTTAACGGAATTGAGATCTCCAAGCTGCCTCCATATAAAAGAGAGATCAACACGGTATTCCAGAAATATGCATTGTTTCCGCATCTCAATGTTATGGACAATATCGGTTTCGGCCTGAATCTGAAAAAGGTAGATAAATCTGTTATTGAGCAGAAGGTAAAAAGAATGCTGAAAATGGTAGGGCTGGAAGGCTTCGAAAAAAGAGATGTTACACTTCTTTCCGGTGGACAGCAGCAGCGAGTTGCCATTGCCAGAGCTCTTGTCAATGAGCCGAAGGTTCTTCTGCTGGATGAGCCACTCGGCGCACTGGATGCCAAGATCCGTAAGCAGATGCAGATCGAGCTGAAAAAGATCCAGAGAGAGGTAGGGATCACCTTTATCTATGTCACCCATGACCAGGAGGAGGCACTTTCCATGTCTGATACGGTAGTAGTCATGAACAACGGTGAGATCCAGCAGATTGGCAGCCCGACAGATATCTATAATGAGCCGGAGAACCGTTTTGTTGCCGGCTTTATCGGAGAGTCCAATATTATAGAAGGAACGATGATCAGGGATTTCCTCGTGGAGTTTGATGGCTTCCGTTTTGAATGTGTAGACAAGGGATTTGAGGACAACGAAGCCATTGAGGTTGTTCTCCGCCCGGAGGATCTGGATATTGTGGAACCGGATCAGGCCAAGATCAGAGGAACGGTACGGAACATTACGTTCAAGGGTGTGCATTATGAGATCCTGGTCGAGACGGAGCTTCGCACATACATGGTGCACACTACCGATTATGCAGAAGTGGGACGTGAAGTGGGACTGAAGTTTGGTCCTGAGGATATCCATGTTATGTGCAGAATGGGAGGATACTAATGAAACAGTTCAAGCATCTGATCAAGCCGTATATCATCTGGGCTTCGATCCTGATCGTGGTACCATTGATCCTGATCGTGCTTTATGCATTTACCTCAGATGGAAATGAAGTTCTGACCCTGCATTTTACATGGGCGAATTTTGCAAAATTTCTGGAAGCTACATATTTAAGTGTTATCCTGAAATCCTTCCGCCTGGGTATCCTGACCACACTAATCTGCCTGGTCTGCGGATATCCGCTGGCATACATTATTTCCAAATATTCCGAAAAGGTGCAGAGCTTTCTGATCCTTATGGTCACCATTCCCATGTGGATCAACATGCTTCTCCGTACCTATGCATGGATGAACATTCTTTCTGACAATGGTCTGGTGAACAACCTTCTGAAAATGCTGGGAATCTCACCGATCACCATGATGTATACAGATTTTTCCGTTATCGTGGGCCTTGTTTGTAACTTTATGCCCTTTATGATCATTCCGATCCATACATCCTTAAGTAAAATGGACAAGTCACTGATCGAAGCGGCCAACGACCTTGGTGCCAATCCCTTCCAGACCTTCTGGAGGATCACCTGGAAGCTTTCCATGCCAGGTGTGGTCAATGGTATCATGATGGTATTCCTTCTGTCCATATCAACCTTCGTTATTCCGAAGCTTCTCGGCGGCGGCCAGTACATGCTGATCGGTAATCTCATCGAGTCACAGTTTATTTCTGTAGGTGACTGGAACTTCGGAAGTGCCATCTCTCTGATCCTGGCAGTGATCATCCTGATCTTTATGAGCCTGATGAAGAAGATGGATACTCAGGACGATTAAAGGAGGCAGGAGATGAAAAGAAAAAATACCATATTTTCAAAATTATATGTAGTGCTGTGTCTGGCATTTTTTTACCTGCCGATCCTTGTGACCATGATCTTTTCCTTTAACTCATCCAAGTCCCTGACCAGATTTACAGGATTTTCCCTGCGCTGGTACGGAGAGCTGATAAACAACATGGAGATCAGTAAGGCAGTTTATGTTTCGGTCACAGTGGCAATCCTGGCAACTGTTATTTCCACAGTGCTGGGAACCATCACAGCCATCGGACTTTCAAAATCCAGAAAGGTGCTGAAGGAGATGGTCCTTACCATCAATAACTTTCCAATTCTGAATCCGGAGATCGTAACCGCGATTGGTCTGATGCTGCTGTTTTCTTCGCTGGGAATGACGAAAGGCTATCTGACCATGCTGCTGGCACATATCGCATTCTGTACGCCCTATGTGATCACCAGTGTATATCCGAAGGTACGAAGCCTGGATCCGAACCTTGCCAATGCAGCCATGGATCTTGGTGCAACGCCATATCAGGCACTTACCAAGGTTATCGTGCCCATGATCAAAGAAGGGATTTTTGCGGGAGCGCTCCTGGCCTTTACCATGTCCTTTGACGATTTCGTAATTTCCTACTTTGTTTCCGGAAACGGAGTAAAAAATATATCCATTGTTGTATATAATATGACAAAGCGCATCAATCCCACCATCAACGCCCTTTCTACTATTGTGATCGTGGTCATTGTACTGGTGCTTCTTTTTGCAAATCTGATCATGCCGAAGCTTCAGGCCTCCACCGTGAAAAAAATGGATCCGAAAAAAAGAAGGATCGTTGCGGTTGTCACAGCTGCTGCGGTTGTTCTGGTATTGGGAAAGTGGACGCTCGTAAGCCAGGGAAACCACGTGCTTCGTGTATATAATGCCGGAGAATATATGGACCTGAGTCTTCTGGACAAATTTGAGAAGCAGTATAACTGTACTGTTGTATATGAAACCTTCGAGTCCAATGAGATGATGTACACCAAGCTGGCCAGTGGTGAAACCTACGATGTTCTGGTTCCATCAGATTATATGATCGAAAGACTGATCAAGGAGGAATATCTTCAGGCCCTTGACTGGAAAAAAATTCCAAACAGCAAAAATCTTCTTCCCGAGGTACAGAATAAGGACTATGATCCGGGAAATCGTTATTCCTGTCCGTATTTCTGGGGAACTGTAGGAATCCTTTATAATAAGAATGTAGTCTCTCAGGAGGATCTTGACAAAGAGGGCTGGAATATTCTCTGCGATGAAAAATATAAGGGAGATCTTTATATGTATGATTCCGAAAGGGATTCCTTTATGATCGCTCTGAAAGCGCTGGGGTATTCCATGAACACAAAAAATCTTGATGAGATCCAGCAGGCTTATGAGTGGCTGATCCGGCAGAGAGATACCATGGATCCAATCTATGCAGGTGATGATGTGATCGACAACATGATCTCAGGAAACAAGGCAATGGCGGTTGTTTATTCCGGAGATGCTTCCTATATTATCAGCGAAAATCCGGAGCTTGGCTATTATACTCCGCAGCAGGGAACCAATACCTGGTATGATGCCATGGTCATCACCAAGGACTGTAATGAAGTAGATCTGGCTCATGAGTTCATCAATTTTATGCTGGATGATGAAAATGCTCTTTCCAATACCGAAGAAGTAGGATATACTTCTACTGTAAAGAGTGCATTCGAGGAGATGAAGAACGGAACTTATGAGGGAATTTCTTCCTATATTCCGCAGATCGACAATCCAAAGAATGAGATCTTCGGATACCAGAAGCCAAAGATCAAGCAGAAATTCGCAGAACTTTGGACAAAGGTAAAAGCAAAATAACAAGACGTCAGAGAGAGACATGAAGGAGGTTCTATGAAATCAAAAAAAGCAGCAGCGATCATGTTATGTGCGGTACTTGGAACATCTATGATAACAGGTGTCAGTGTCAGTGCAAAGGATAAGGATGAACTGGTACTTTATACATGGGACGGAATGTTTCCGCAGGAAGTGCTGGATGATTTTGAAAAAGAAACAGGGACCAAGGTGGTATATTCCAATTTTGATACCGATGAGACCATGCTTGAGAAGCTTTCCCAGGCAAAGGGCGGCGATTACGATGTGGTAATTGCAGATGATTACATTATCGACAGCGCGGTAAAAGAGGGACTTGTCCAGAAGATCGACAAGGATACCGTTTCCAATTTTAAGAACATCAACCCCCTTTATCAGGGACAGTTTTATGATCCGGATGACGAATATACAGTACCTTACGGAGCAGGAATCCCACTGATCGTTTATGATCCGGAGCAGGTAGATATCGACATTAAAGGATACAAGGATCTCTGGGATAAGTCTCTGGAGGACAGCATTGCCATCGTAGGTAATTACCGCGTGATCTGTGGCATCACACAGCTTTCCATGGGGGAGAGCATGAACGAAGAAGATGTAGCCGTGATCGACAAGACCGGTGAGAAGCTGAAAGAGCTGGCACCGAACATTCGTATGATCCAGGATGACAATACACAGAATGCACTTCTCAACGGAGAGGCAAGTGTGGCATTTCTTTATACATCACAGGTAACACAGGCACTGAAGGATAATCCGGATCTTAAGGTGGTTTATCCAGAGGAAGGTCTTGGATTTGGTATTATGGGAATGTTTGTGCCAAGTGAAGCACCGAATGCGAAGGCTGCCAATGAATTTATCAATTATATCCTGGAGCCGGAAGTATCTGCACAGTGCATCAACTATATCGGATACTACAATACAAACAAGGCAGCAGATGATCTGGTAGACGAGAGCCTGGTTGTTCCGGACAGCGTGACAAAGGGTGAGATCGTACAGAATGTAAGCCAGGAAGCAGAGCAGAAATACAATAAGATCTGGACAGAGTTTAAAGCTGCCTGCGATTAAGCAGACGAACCAGTAAGGGGGTTTTTCAGGTGGAGATATACAAAGGCACATCCGCTTTTTCCGGAATAGCCATTGGAAAAATACTGTATTACCACAGAGGCGAATATCAGATCCGTCAGTCCATGGTAGACAATGTAAAAAAGGAGCTGGATCGTCTGGATAATGCAAGAACAGCGGTAAAGAACCAGATCCAGCATATGTATAAAAACGGAGCACCCCTCCCCAAAGAGCAGGAGCTGACCTTGAAACGTCAGCTGAAGCTTTTAAGTGGCGGCAGCTTCCAGCGGGCCGTGGAAAGCATGATCACGACAGAAAAGGTCAGTGCAGCTTACGCAGTCCAGACAACCAGGGATGAGCTTGCAAATGTGTTCCGCAAGCTGGAGGACGAGGCTGTCAAAGAACAGATCGAAAATATCAGGGAGATCTCTGAGCTGCTGATCGGCGCCATGGGTGGCTCCCATGCACGGATCAATCTGGGAGATGAGCCGGTGATCCTTGCAGCAGAGCAGCTTTCCCCCAATGAACTTCTGGAGATGAACAAAGCCAGTCTTCTGGCGGTAGTCATGCATCAGGGGTCTGTTATTTCCCATGTATCGATCATGGCAAAATCCATGGAAGTCCCCACCCTGGTCGAGGTGGAGATACAGAAAGAATGGGATGGCCATATGGCTATTGTAGATGGGTATACAGGAACACTGTATATCGATCCGGAGCCGGAGCTTCTTAAGGAATATGAGATCCGTCATGCAGCAGATAAGGAAGAGCGGGAAGAACTTTTGAGACTTCGGAACCAGAAGGATATCACAGCCGATGGCAAGGAGATCAAGCTTCTGGCAAACATCGGAAATCTGGATGATCTGAATACGGTTCTTTATTACGGAGCAGCAGGTATCGGTCTTCTTCGAAGTGAATTCCAGTATCTCGGAAGAGAGAATTATCCAAGAGAGAATGAGCTGTTCCGTGCCTATAAAAAAGTAGCCGAGGATATGGATGAACGTCCGGCAGTGATCCGTACCGTGGACCTGGGGGCAGACCGTCAGGCAGAATATATGGCAATTCCTGATGAGGTCAATCCTATGATGGGAAACCGCGGCATCCGCCTCTGCCTTGATCGCAAAAAAATGTTTAAAGCGCAGCTTCGGGCTATTTACCGTGCAAGTGCCTATGGAAATATCAACCTGATGTATCCGATGATCACGTCCGAGGATGAACTGGATGAGATCGAGAAGCTGATCCGTGAGGTAAAAAAGGGCCTGGATGAGAAGAACATTCCTTACAAAAACATCCGTACCGGAATTATGATTGAAACACCGGCAGCGGTCATGATCAGTGAAGAACTTGGAAAACGTGTGGATTTTCTGAGCCTTGGAACCAATGACCTGACCCAGTATACCCTGGCTATGGACCGGCAGAATCTTCTTTTGAAGGATAAATACAACGATCATCATCCAGCGCTTGTAAAGATGATCCGCATGGTAACAGAGGCAGGACATAAGTCAGGATGTGAAGTTTACATATGCGGAGAGCTGGCAGCAGATTCCAATCTTACAGAAGCTTTTATCCAGATGGGAGTGGACGGCCTTTCCGTTGTTCCTGCCTGTGTACTTCCAGTGCGAAAAGCGATCCGCAGCTCCTATGCGGATGAGGCAAACCGGCCGGAAGAAGCAGTAAAAGAGAAATAATATCCGGAAAAATAAAAATCCTGAGAATTTCTATGTTGCTATCTGTTGATATCTCACATAGGATCCTCAGGATTTTTTGACGGAATCTTTCACTCACGGCTTATTGCTGTTCTAAATTGAAGCAGTGCGTGGAAGCATATCTGTTCCGGTTAAAGTTATCGAAGTCCAAGCACCTGGGCGGTTTCCGAAATAAACTCCGGTGTGGTACCACAGCATCCGCCGATCACGGAAGCACCGTTGTCCACCAGCACCTTCATATAACCTGCAAAATCCGCAGGGGTCATGCTGTAAACTGCATTTCCAAGATCATCGATCTGGGGCATTCCCGCATTGGGTTTGGCAATGACCGGAATGGAAACGTTTTCTTTGATATTGCGGATAACCGATACCAGCTGGTCCGGGCCAACCGAGCAGTTGATGCCGACAGCGTCTGCACCTGCAGCTTCCAGGGACATGGCAGCCTCTATGGCATTTCCGCCGCTGAAGATACTTCCGTCTGCTTCTACAGTCACGGTACAGATGATAGGAAGCTCGCAGACACTCTGGCAGGCGTCTACAGCAGCCAGTGTCTCCTCGATATTGATCATGGTTTCCGCTACGATCAGGTCCACACCTGCATCACGGAGATAGCCGATCTGTTCCTGATAGACTTCGAAGGCTTTTTCGTAAGTCATGTCACCGGCCGGTGCCATCATCTTGCCTGTGGTGGTGATATCACCTGCTACGAAAACACCCTCCGGTGCGATCTCCTTTGAATAGCCTGCCAGGGTATGATTGATCTGTTCAATCTGATCCTCCAGTCCGTGCATAGTGAGGTTAATGCGGTTTCCTCCGAAGGTAGGTGCATAGATGATATGGCTTCCCGCCTCGATGTATGCCTTCTGCAGAGACTGGATCACATCCTTGTGCTCAAGCACCCAGCTCTCTGTGCAGACACCACGCGGCATGCCGGCCTTCATCAGGTTGGAGCCGGTAGCACCATCCAGCAGCAGGACATGATCTTCGGTCAGTTTCTGAAATTCCTGTTTTGTCATATGTTTATATCCTCCTTATGGCAGCCAATCACGGTTGGCAAAAAATAAGGCTCCTCCTGTAACCGCTGCACTCATTGCCGTGGGTTTATTTTAACACAGGGAATAAAAATAATCTATCCTGTTTCTGGGCCGGGGAATAAAAAAATAATAAAAATTAGGCAAATTGTACATATTTAACGGCTTTTCTGTCGAATAAAGAACTTGCGTATTAGAAAATAGGATTGTATAATAACCTATAGACATGCCCAAAGGGCAAGACTGTCATCAGATAGAACATAAAGGTAAAGGTGAAAAGGAATTATGATTAAAGTTAAACTGAGCAACTGGAAGTCTGATCACCAGATGGATGAGGCTTATAAAGCTCTGCGAACAAATATCCAGTTCTGCGGAGCAGATAAGAAAGTGATCGCACTTACCAGCTGTACTCCTAATGAGGGAAAGAGCAGTGTGGCATTTAATCTTGCTGCCTCTCTTGCTGAGAGCGGCAAATCAGTGCTTCTGATCGATGCCGATCTGCGTAAATCCGTTTTGATGGGACGTGTGACAGTAGACCAGGAGGTAATGGGACTTGCTCATTATCTTTCCAAGCAGGCCAAGCTTTCTGATGTGATCTGTGCCACTACACTTCCGAAGTTCCATATTATCTTCTCCGGTATCGTACCTCCGAACCCGGCAGAGCTTCTCGGAAACAGACTCTTCAAGGATATGATCCGCGTGGTAAGAGATGTTTATGATTACGTTATTGTAGATACACCGCCGCTTGGACTGATCATCGACAGTGCTATCATAGCAGATTCCTGCGACGGATCTGTAATCGTCGTTGAATCCGGTACCATCAGCTACCATTTTGTACAGGACGTAAGAGATCAGCTTGCCAAGAGCAACTGCCCGATCCTGGGAACCATCCTGAACAAGGTGGACTACAGCAAGGCCGGCAATTACGGTCACTATGGCAAGTATGGTAAATATGGCAAGTACGGTAAGTATGGTTCCTACGGAGATTATGGTGAGAGCAGCAGTAAATAAAAAAACATTGACAACAGAAATGAGTGGGTTATTTTAATGAAGGGACTTTATGATATTCATTGTCATATCCTCCCCGGGGTGGATGACGGTGCAAGAAACATGGAAGAATCACTCTGGATGCTTAACAAGGAGTATCAGGAGGGCGTACGTCATGTGATCCTGACACCACATTTCCGGTACGATATGTTTGAGCCGCATATGAACATTGTGACAAGACAGTTCATGCAGCTGCGTAGAGCAGCCATGAATATTGGTGATGAAGGCATGAGACTTTATCTGGGCTGTGAACTCCATTCCAGTATGGATATGGTGGAATGCCTTAAGAAGGGACGGCGGCTTACCCTTGCAGGTTCCAGATATGTGCTTGTGGAATTCAGCAACGGAGATGAGAAAAATTATATTGAAGAACGGGTCAGAAGTCTTCTGATGAATGGTTTTATCCCGATCATCGCTCATGTGGAACGTTATAAGGCTACCCGGAACGATATTGGATTTTTGACAGAGCTGAAGGATATGGGAGCACATATCCAGGTCAACGCAGATACCATCAGCGGTCAAGACGGATTCGGGGCAAAAACCTTTGCACGGAAAGTCATGAAGCATGGGCTTCTGGATTTTGTCGGTTCTGACGGACACCGTAAAACGGAGCGTATCCCGGAGATCGGCAAATGTGTCGCCAAAATGGAAAAAACAATGGGGAGCGAATATGTAAAGAAGATCTTTATCAAAAATCCCCGGAAAATCACAGGGTAATGGAGAAAAGAAATGGAAAATCAGACTGTTAACAACAACGACGAAGTAGAAATCGATCTTGGTGAGGTATTTCACCTGTTACTGAGCAAGCTGGGTGTTATCATTTTATCCGGTATTGTTTTCTGCCTGGCAGCTGTTATGGGAACCATGCTTCTGATCACACCGAAGTATGAATCCACAACCAAGATCGTGGTACTGTCCAAGCAGGACAGTAGCACACTGACCAATCAGGATATCCAGACAAGTACATCACTGACCAAGGACTATGCGGAGCTGATCAAGAGCCGTACAGTTACTGAGGGTGTGATCGCACAGCTGAAACTGGATATGACACATGAGAAGCTTCTTAAGAAGCTTTCCGTAGATACACCAACGGATACACGAGTAGTATCCATCACAGTTACAGATACCGATCCTTATACAGCGGCAGAGATCGCAAACGCAGTAAGAGATATTGCTTCCAAGCATATCCAGCAGGTTATGGATATCAAGGCAGTAAATGTGGTAGAGACAGCAAACATCCCGGATGAGCCATCAAGCCCAAGCGTACCGAAAAACGGTGTGATCGGCGGACTTCTGGGTATCCTTCTGGCAGCAGCCGTTGTGCTCATCATATATCTGACAAACGATACTGTAAAGACACCGGAAGACGTAGAGAAATATCTTGGATTAAGCGTACTTGGTACAATCCCATACTCTTCCAAAATGGGCAAGAAATCCAAAAAGAAAAAGAAACGTCACGCATAAAAATAACAACAACGGATCAAAGTGTTGGGAAAGGCCGGGAGCAGCAAAAATATGAAGAAATTTTTTGTGTTTTTATTAGTGGTCATCTGCCTTGGTATGGGAGTCGGTGTAGTATACATGAAGAGCTCCGAGGATAATGAAGGACCGAAGATCACATTTGAAGAGGGAAAAGATACGAATTATACATCCGATATGACAGAAGAGGATCTTCTGAAGGATGTAAAGGCACAGGATGACAGAGATGGAGATGTTACAGAGTCTCTTACTGTAGAAACCATATATCCGAAGACTGACGGAAAACAGGTTTCTGTTATCTTTGTTGCAAAGGACAAAAACAACAATGTAACAAAAAAAGAATTTACCATGGAAGCTCAGGACGGCAGTGCTGAAAATCCGCAGCTGGGACTGATCGATAATGACGGTCTCACAGAGGACGGAGATTCCACAGACACCACAGAGCCTGCAGAAGAGACAGATATGCAGGATGGGACAGAAGCAGACAGCACAGATGCTGAAAGCGGAGATTCCACAGAAGGAGAACTGACTCCGGAGGAACAGGCGCGGAAGACACAGGAAGACAAGATCGAGCAGCTCTCTCCGCAGGATCCGAAGATGTATCTGACTACCTATTACGTAGAGGTACCGGTAGGAACTACGCTGGATAAATTAAGCTATGTAAAGGATATCCAGGATGATACACAATCAAGAAGTGATCTTTTTAGAGTTATCCAGATTGACGGTAATGTAAATACAAATATACCGGGAACTTACGAGCTTACATATTATGTAGTAGACAACAGTGGAAACAGCTCCAACGGAGCCGTACTTACCATTGTTGTGAAATAAATATCATCCCCTCTCCAGGTGCCTGAGATACCGGAGAGGGGATAAAAGCAACAAAAAATGTAAGCGAGGGAAGGCGTAGAAAAGAATATGTATCAAAAAGAAAACAGCAGCTGGGTAAAACATGCCGATTTTACGATTTGCGATATGTTGTGTCTGCAGCTTGCGTTTGTACTTGCATACTGGATCCGAAACGGGATCGATCAGCCATACGAGACAGAGCTATATCGAAATGTGGCAGTGGTGATGTTTCTTATCCAGCTGATGGTCACATTTTTTAATGAAAGCTTCAGCGGAGTTCTGCGAAGAGGAATGCTGGTGGAACTGAAGAAAACCTTTGAACAGTAGTTAAATGAATTTTTAAATTCTACCTTGCAAGAGTAAATTCTATACCTGTAGAAATTACTTCTGCATGGATTTTTCCTTCTTCTTTTTATAAAATACTACTGCAGATGATCCCCTGCCTGTGCAGAAGGAGGATAAAATGAATACAGGAAGACCAAAAGGCAACCAAAAACATCTTGACTTATCTGCACGTATTATAATCGAACAGCATTTAAATAACGGTGATTCATTTAGAAGTATTGCAATAGAATTAAGCAAGGATCCAAGTACCATATCCAAAGAAATCAGACGTCATTCCATTATCAGGGAAAGAAGCGCAGATGC
>NZ_FMUW01000067.1:0-2777 GCF_900101315.1 Blautia sp. SF-50 | reverse complement strand
ATCTCGATAGGTCAGACGCTTTCACGCCTTTCGCCCCGAGCCACACCGTGCAAGCAACTTTCATTGCACACGGCGTTCCATGGGATAAGTCTTTATTGCTAATACAGTTACTTCAAAGTCTGGTTAATTGTTATAAGGTTAATTGCTTCCAATCCTGCTTTAGCTCTCCATTTGTTGAGCTTTGCAATCTTGGCAGGTGCCCTACAATCGAATAAATCGATGAGGGACTTGATGATTTTCACGTCATTAGAATAGATAAGGCTCTTTATATCTTTGTGTACGATTCTGAGGTTTGCATATTCATCCGTACCACCTTGGCTTGGTGGATTAAGATATATGCATTCCACATCTTCAAACGCAAGAGACACCTTTGAGAGTTCACACTTACCCTTTGATGCCACAAATCTTGATAGGCGGTTATCACAGAATTCGATACTATGATTCGTGTCGTTATCTCTACTCAACTTCAACAGCGTTTCTCCATATTCAGATTTAGCAAGCATGCGGTGAATACGTTCACGTCCCTGTGGGGTGTAACGATTGGTGTCCACTCGGTAGAACATTGGATTTTGCGTCCTACAGTATGCTACAGGGACGACAATCATACCATTGATATATCTAACCTGTTTGGACTCCCCATATTTCTGATAGAAATATTCGTCCATCGCACCTTTCAATGTCGGCGGTTTTTCCTTGGAGAGGTCAGCCCGACTATTCAGTCTCGTCTTCATGGTTATGTCAATCGACGGGAACAGTCTGTGAACATCTGCATTTATCATAGTAGCCATGTTATAGTACTGATGCATACCAATGACTGCTTGGTTGTATCTGATGAGGTCATCGTGCTGTGATTGTTCACTCTCGTGAGATTTACAGGCCTGCGCCATGGCATTTTTCAGCTTCACTCGTTGAGAATTGATGGCTTTGTCAGTCATATGAGACTTGATAGACCATTTCTTTCCCTTCTTGTAAAGTTTAAATTTTATGCCTAAGAAGTCGCTATAGCCTTTGGTAAGATTCGTAATTCGTGACTTATCTGGAGATGTTTCCAGCTTTAGTCTGTCCATTAGCCATTGCTCGACCGCATGCTTTAGCTTGGAAGCATCAGAATACGACCTGCAAAATATCTTAAAATCATCCGCATATCTCACTATGTGGCACTCTTTCAATCGGGACTGTCGCAACTTCTTGTACAGATTCCCTTTATTCGGGGTACCATTTTTATTCATATAAATATCGCTTTTCAGAGGATGCTTTGCAGGCATTTCCTCCCATTGACTGGCTATCCACCAGTCAAGCTCATTCAGCACAATATTTGCCAGTAAGGGACTAAGTACACCGCCCTGAGGCGTGCCTTTGTCGGGTACCGTTCTAACCCCATTTTCTTCAATTGGAGCTTTTAGCATTTTTCCAATTAAGGAAATCAGCCTTTTATCACGTATTCCCATCGTCCATATCTGCTTTAGTAGCTTTCCATGGTCGACATTATCAAAAAATCCCTTGATATCTACATCAACTACATAGTGGAATCCGTCCACCTGCGCCAGTTTGTAACACACGGCAACGGCATTCTTAGTGCTACGATTCGGTCTGAAACCATAACTGTGCCGATAAAACTTGGCTTCGCATATAGGCTCCATGACCTGCAACACGCTTTGTTGTACAATCCTATCTAATACCGTAGGGATTCCTAATGGTCGCATTTTCCCATTTGGCTTTGGGATATATACCCTTCTCACCGCTTTAGGCTGGTAGTTAAGAATTTTGTCCCTAACACATTGAACCAATGCTTCCTCTGACATCTCAGCTAAGTCCTTAAAGGTCTTACCGTCGACACCAGGTGTGCTGCTTCCTTTGTTTGATTTGAGATTACGGTATGCCATTTTGATATTGGCATCTGAACCGATAATACTTATCAGATTCGTGAAAATCTTTTCGCTCGCACTATCCGCATATAATGCGTCCTGTACTTCGACCATGCCGTAGTACTCAGCATATCGGATAGCACTTTTCTTTAACAATTCCTTTCTTTGCATAGTCAACATCACCTCACTCTCGCAAGACTTGTTTCTCTTAGTCATACTCGAACCTATGAATGTTAACTGCATTACTTTATTACACTTGTTTTGTCGACTGGCAGACTGACCAGTCGTCCCACTGGAGGCTGTTGCTCCACTCCCATTACAGAAGCTTCATCGCTCGTGCCTCCGCTCTCACAACGATAAAGGTAAGTTATACAGTGTGTTTTCCTTACCAACAGGTCATAGCATGTGCAACTGCTCGCTGTTCGTTGCTTTCGACGTTCCAATATGATGCAATATACTGTACTTAGGTGCTTCCTTTGAGCCTGCTGATTTCCATTGCCTGTAACAATGTTCCGACTTTCACTTCCACCCAGTTACTTTTCGGTAATCAGCGCCAAACCGTTGGCATACGCTTTTCAACGCATTCGAATTTTAGACTCTTTAAATCGTCAGTTCGTCCCCACTTCCGTGGATACTCACCATATACAGCTTCACTACATAATCACAGGCAACCCACACCTCTGTGAATCTTTCCTCAGCCTTACCTGTTAGGACCTGCTTTTTGCTCTTCACCCTAACTTTTGACAACCCGACAGTTCTTGCACAACTATCACGCTGTAGGGAGTTTGTGTGTGTCCCTTCCGGGCGTTACCCCTTCATTTGAACAACACCATATCAGTTGTATCAGTAGCTTTTCTTTTTACGGACGGCTACTGACCCCGCTGTCTATTCAACAAGCGGAACGTCTCGTCC
>NZ_FMUW01000050.1:0-16508 GCF_900101315.1 Blautia sp. SF-50 | reverse complement strand
ATGAATAATCCGGGCTCCGTGTCCCTGCTGTCCGGACTCAGGAAACCGTAAATCCGTTTTTGAGGAAACCACCATTCCGGTAGTGGAAACCTTTATTCTATATCCTTAGAATGTAATCATGCACCAAATGGTGTAAATACATTTTAAGGAGGTCACAGTCATGACCAAATATCGAGAGATTCTCAGACTTAAAAGCCTGAATCTCAGTCAGCAAAACATTGCTAACAGCTGCAATGTATCAAAAAAGACAGTAAACCGTGTCTTAAAGCGTGCAGAAGAACTGGGTATTTCCTGGCCGCTTGCAGAAAATGACACGGATGCTGCCCTTGCAGAAAAGTTTTTCCCTTCTGCAAAGCAAACCACATCCACTAAGCGGATGCCGGACTATGATTACATCCGTAAGGAGCTACTCCGTAATGGAGTCACTAAAAAGCTCCTGTGGACAGAATACATGGAAGACTGCCGTGCCAATGGCGATGAACCGCTCATGTATTCACAATTCTGCTATCACATCCAACAGGATGAGCAAAAGCGACGTGCTACCATGCATATCAACCGCAAACCCGGTGAACAGGTGGAAGTTGACTGGGCGGGTGATCCTGCAACAATCATTGATCCTGATACCAGAGAGATTATCAAAACCTATCTATTTGTTGGTGTGATGACATACAGTCAGTATGCGTATATAGAAGCATTTCTGGATATGAAACAAAAATCATGGATCACTGCTCATGTCCATATGTACGAGTTCTTTGGCGGTGTTGCCAGAATTCTCGTGCCGGATAACTGCAAGACAGCAGTTGTTCACAATGGCGGCTGGAAAGACCAGCAGATCAATGAAACTTATCAGGAACTGGCTGAGCACTACGGTACAGCAATCATTCCGGCGCGTGTCAGAACTCCCAAGGATAAGCCGAATGCAGAAGGAACAGTAGGGAATATCTCTACCTGGATAACAGCAGCCCTTCGAAATGAACAGTTCTTTTCCCTTGCCGAATTGAATCGTGCAATCAGAGAAAAGCTTGAGCAGTTCAACCAAAGGCTCTTTCAAAAGAAAGAGGGAAGCCGGCTCAGTTTATTCCTTGAAGATGAAAAGCCATTACTGGCACCGTTACCCGCTTCCCGTTTTGAACTGAGCGACTGGAAAACAGCCACCGTTCAGTTTAATTATCACATATCTGTGGACGGAATGCTATACTCAGTTCCTTATGAATACATCAAAAAGAAAGTTGATGTAAAAGTAACAGATACCACCATTGAAATTTTTTACAACCATAACCGAATTGCCTCCCACCGCCGTCTGAAAGGACGACCTGGAAAGTACAGCACTGTCACGGAACATATGCCGGAAGACCATCAGAAATATCTGGAATGGAACGGCGACCGATTCCGCAAATGGGCTGAGCGAATTGGGATAAACACGTACACTGTGGTCAATGCGATACTAACCTCCAAACGTGTGGAACAACAAACTTACCGAAGTTGTATGGGACTTCTGAAGCTTACGGATAAATATTCAGAAGCTATGTTGGAAGCAGCCTGCAAAAAGGCGTTATCCTATACAGCATCGCCAAGTTACAAGAGTATCAAAAACATCCTTGTAACAGGTTCTGTAAAACAGGAATCAGAAGCATCGGATTCCAAGACCACACACAAAGCACGCGGCATCACAAGAGGTGCTGACTACTATCGGAGGTAATCACATATGACAAATCAGAGTACAATAGATAAATTAATTGAGATGCGTCTTACATCAATGGCAGATGCATTTCGCAACCAACTCAATGATCCTGAATTTAAGGAAGTTGCATTTGAAGATCGTTTTGGGATGCTGGTAGATATTGAATACAGCAACCGTAAGAACAACCGCCTGAAACGACTGATTCATAATGCCGGATTCGACCAACCGGAAGCAAATATCATGGATATCAATTATACTTCCGGACGTAAACTTAATAAAAACCTCATTAGCAGGCTTGCTACCTGCGAGTATATATCGGAACACCGGAATCTCTTTATTACCGGTGCAACAGGCTGTGGAAAAACCTATATGGCTTGTGCTTTTGGCATGGAAGCATGTAAACGGTATTTCACTACTAAATATATCCGCCTTCCAGATCTGCTTATTGATCTTGAGATTGCACGGTCAGAAGGGAATTACCGAAAAGTTCTTGCCAAATATGCCAATCCACTGGTGCTTATTCTTGATGAGTGGCTTCTTTTGAAACCTACTGAAATCGAGCAAAAGGACATTTTTGAACTTTTGCATCGGAGACGCAAGAAATCATCTACGATTTTCTGCTCTCAGTATGGATTCGAAGAATGGTATGATCAGCTTGGTGGTGACGACAGTCCATTGGCCGATGCGATTATTGATCGAATCGCACATGACAGCTACAGGATCAATATCACAAGCATTGATGCTGAGCATGATATCTCTATGAGAGAGGTGTATGGCTTGGATAAAATGTTACGCGAGTAAACTCGCATAAGCGGTTCCCGCATTACCGGATAGACGGTTTCCCGTCTGCCGGATTTGCGGTGTTACCGCACAGGAATATTCATTTAAATCATATCCTTTATTGCTTTGTGTGGAGATTTAACTGATTGTCTATGTCCCGTCCGGCATACATTACTCTAAGTATTGTTACAACTTTTTTATCGCTGTCTGGAATATAAAGTACCACATAATTGTCTACTGGTAATACACGAAGTCCACGACTTTTCCACGGTTCTTTTTCATATTTTCGATAACGCTCCGGCATCGTATCCAGACTTAATATCTGTTCTTCCAGACGGTCAAGCTGTCCGCTTGCATTTTCCGGCGATTGTAATTCAAAAGAAATATATTCAAAAATCCCTCTCAAATCACTGTCAGCCTGTTCGGATAATTCTACTTCATATATCATAAGCCATAATCCTTGCGAATGTCAGCAAATGCTTTCTTCGCATTTTTTGTCCGTCCAGCCTGCATATCCGCATATCCTTTCTCCAATTCTTCATTGAACTCTGCTTCTGATAATGTGCTGATATCAACAGGTCTGTCAGATGGTATTTTTACTTCAAACGGAAGTCCTCTCTGTAAGATAATCTGTTTATAAAACATATTGATAGCACTGGAAGCAGGGATACCAAGTGTAGACAGGATACTTTCTGCTTTTTCTTTGACATCTGGTTCAATCCTTGCATATAAATTTGCTGATTTTGTAGCCATATAAAACATCTCCTTTCGTGAGTAGTATTTCCATCTATCTTTATTATATGCAAATGTCCGCACAATAGCAATACTAATTTTATGCTCCAATAATCTTATTGAATAACTGTAACAATACATCTTTTACGCCGGACGCATTGAATACAAGACCAACGGCTACTAAGGCAACTACCAAGAATCCGATAAGTTTGGAAAACTCACGCTTACAGGATAATCGAACTACTGCATACTAACCGCCACAGGGAACTCCTAATCCCTTGCTCATGAGGGGAAGAATAGTTTATCATATTGTAAAAAAATATAAAAAAATATAAAAAGTTTTTGTGTTTTTAAATGATTTGTTAAGGTTAGTTGTTTATATATAGAGAAGAATAATTAAGAGAAAAGTGATGGATATGATACAAGACTGGATGATAATAAACAAAATTAAGATGGGAGATCCTGATGCATGGGATATTTTAGTACATAAATATTATGATAGTGTGTATTTTTATTGTGTTCGCAGATGTTATGGAGACTGCGATATAGCTTCTGATTTAACACAGGATATTTTTTTAAAATTGGTAGAAAGTTTACCTAGATACCGATTCATAGGAAAATTTCAAAATTATCTATACACTATGGCTGTCAATACTTGCAATAATTATTTGAAAAAAAGACATATTGAGCAAATAGAACTCACAGATAATTTTACAACTGATTTAGACACTTCATTGATTGATGAAATATTACATGATGAGAGAAAAGAAACGGTTCAAAAAGCACTTGATTTACTTCCTGAAATACAACGAGAGGTTGTGATACTACGGTATTATCACGATTTAAAGGTAAAAGATATTGCGACAATTACTGGCGTGGGGGTATCTACTGTACAGTCACGTATTTATCAAGGCCTTAGAAAATTAGAAAAAGTTTTAGAAAGAGAGGAATTTTATGATGGATAAAAAAGATATTATATCGAAATTGGCTGGTTATAAATTAGAAGGTGATATAGAAGGACGTGAAAAAACCATCGAATTAGGATATGAAATAATGATTAGACTTGGAATGAGTCGACATTCTTACTTTGAGCTATTCCTGTCAACTTTTCGCTTCATACATGTTCATACTTGGATAATTCAATTATTCATCTTTCTATCAGGGATAACTATGGCATTAAATTTTAAAAATTTACAGCCGATAAGTGAAATAATGTTATGCATTACAGGTGTAATATTCATTTCGGCTTTATTTTTTTTAGATGAATTATTCAAAAGTTTTACTACAGGAATGTGGGAATTGGAACAGACATTCAAATATGATTTGCGACAACATATTATGATGAAATTATTGATTTTTGGCATTATTGATATGGTAATTGTTATTTTGCTTTCTCTTATGACTAAATCTATAGTATCTTTGCCTTTGTATCAGATATTAGTCTATGTACTTGTTCCATACAATATTGTTTGCATTATTTTATTTTCGCTTATAACTATATGGAGAAAGCAATTACATAATTATTTCCTATGGTGTATATCGGGAAGTATTTGTGTCGCAGTTATTTTAATTGCAAATATCTTTAAAATATATGAAATCCGAATGCTTTATTGGGGAATAGCATATTTCATTACAACGACAATATTAGGGATTATCTTATATTCTCAAACTAAAATAATCAAATGGGAGGTAGCTTCAGTATGGAATTAACTATTAATAATATAACAAAACAATATGGGAATGTAACTGTGCTTGATGATGTGTCGTATCGATTTACTCCTGGAATTTACGGAATATTAGGTGCTAATGGGGCGGGTAAAACAACTTTATTTCGTATTATTTGTGGACTGATGAGAGCAAATTGTGGAAATATACAATATGACCATAAAGATATTGCTCTGCAAGCAGAATATTATCGCTCGATTCTTGGATTCTTACCACAAGATTTTCGATACTATCCTGATTTTACAGGATTAAATTTTATGATGTATATCGCTTCATTGAAAGGCTTAAATGGGAAAATAGCAAAAAAGAGATGTTTAGATTTATTGATTCAGGTTGGCTTAGATGATGTGAAAAATAAAAAAATCAGAAAGTATTCTGGCGGAATGAAACAGAGACTAGGTATCGCTCAAGCAATGATTAATAATCCGGAAATTTTAATATTAGATGAACCTACGGTAGGGCTCGATCCCAAAGAGCGAGTTAAATTTAGAAAACTGATAAGTTCGTTTGCATCAGAAAAAATAGTATTATTGTCTACACATATTGTATCAGATATAGAATATATAGCAGATGAAATCATTATTCTAAAAAAAGGTAGAATTGAAAATACAGGCACAATAAGATATTTGTTGAAAGATATTAACAAGTGTGTATGGGAATGCCTGGTTCCAGAAAAAGAAGTAAATCGAATTGAGCAAGTATATACAGTAAGTAATCGTAAATATGGAGAAGACGGAGTTGTTCTTCGACTTATTTCAAGGGAAAAACCTTTTGCAAATGCGAAACAAGTTGATCCGGTTTTAGAAGATTTGTATTTGTTTTATTTTAGAGAGGGGGAATGAGAGTATGACATCGCTAATTAAGTTTGAACTTGGGAAAATATTGAGAAACCGAACTGTATTTGGTGGGATTGTTGTAGGATGCTTAGTCCTTCTGGGGATTTTTTTTGTTGGGTATCACTATTCACAGCTATCAATGAGTGAAGCGAGTAATAAGAAAAAGGGGTTTGAAAAGAGCCTCGATGTAATAATAGATGAAAAATATTCTGGAGAGTTTACAGATGAAAAAGTTAAAATGATTCTGTCTGATTCTATGAATAATTTCCAAGAGAATGAAGAGCAAAAAGTTGTTAATAAGCCTTTTTATCCATTTTATTGGGAAATGGGAGATACTTTTTTTTCAAAAGATGCCGAAAATGTTTATTCAGAAATGATTGAACAGGTTAATAAAGGCCAAAGATTAACAATAGAAGACGTGGATTTATATTCATTGGACGAGGTTGGATTTAAAAAATTTGATACTCCTTTGACATTAGGAAATTATGTTCCATGGACAGACTTATATCGAGTACTTGGATATATATATGCTCTTTTGTCCATAATTACAATATTGGTATCTTCCATAGTGTTTTCAGATGATAATTCTAAAAATATCAATCAGATTCTGTTAGTTACAAAATATGGAAGAAACAAAATGATATTTGCTAAATTGATTGCGACAAGTATTATTACAGTGAGTTTATTTATTATTTTTCAATTGGTCAACATAGGTGTTTTCTCTACAATGTATGATATGAGCGGATGGAATTCAGACATACAAACAAATTTGTCGTTGGGATTATTTGACTTCCCTTTGCAATATAACCATATTCAAATATACTTTTTAATTCTTGTCATGCAATTAGTTGGTATTGGATTTGTTGAGAGTGTAACATTGTTAATATCAGCTCTTATGCATTCATCTATGTCAGTATTAGCTGTTTCATTAGGGGTATATATATTACCATTATTGCTGGTGCAAATGATAAAAACAGGGGTAGGTAACAAAATTTTGTATTTGTTTCCAATAAATAATTTGAATGTACAAAATATATTAGGTATTCTATATTCAAAAGATGCTTTTTTCTTCCATTCCTTCTTCATTAATATAGGATTTATATTTATTTTTCAGCTCTTAATACGAGTAGGGATGCAACTATATTGCTTTATTTATATTAAACATTGGAAGTTTTAATGATTTTTTCAATGAAAATGCAATTGAAGAAAAAATATGATATCATGTGAGTAACAAATCGGGATTGACCGAGTTCTTTGAGTGAGATACACTTCTTGGACGAAGGGAAGGAAGAAGAAAAAAGTACTTTAGAGGTATTATGGAATGAGTAATAAATTGGTTAAGCACCAAGAACCAAAAGAAATATTAACTGGAAATCAAAAGAAAATTTTGTTTTGGATTTGTTTCATTATTTTAAGTATAGCTTTCATTACAGTCTGGATAAATATACTTTTGACATCTAAAGCATTTAATACACAAATGGAAGAGATGGTACTGGGAGAAGATTACTATATGGAGGATATTGTGATTACAGGTAAAAGGGCTGAAGCTGCTTCGGCTGATACGATATCTCGGAATTATTTCTTCTACTACAACAATGGAAAAGTGAATGATTATCACAAGCGAATGCAAGTACCGGGATTTGTATATTCGGAATATAATGTAGGAGATTCCATAGCTGCATATACCACAGACCATGTTAGTTATTCTTATTACAAGTATGGGATTCTTCCGGATACAGAGTATACAAACAATGAATTAATGAAAGTGGCTGGCGTATTGCTTGGAATTGGAATATTTTTATTGGCTTTGTTTGGGGTATTAAGTAAGAAAATGAATTACAAGAAGTAACCAACTTCCCGTTTATTGGGAAGTCGCAGAGAACGAAAAATCGGTATTTGTGGGGTGGTGAATATGAAAAAGAAAATTTTAAAAGCAGTTTTAGGTATTCTTATTTGTTGGGGGATTTTTGTTGCTATTGAGGGATTTCGTTTGATTGGAAGCACTGACCCAGGAAAATGTCCGCTTATAACACTTGGAAGCACACAAACTGCGGATGAAATTGCTGATTATGGAAGTTTAGGATTTTCACAAACATATCATCTGACAAACGGCGATGCATTTGTATATGGTGAATTTCGAGTTTGGGGAATCAGAATTGCAAGATGGGAGAGTTAAATTCTAGTTTGTTGAATTTAAAAATGAAATAAAGTTCCAGTAATCATAGAGTGTATGGATTCAATTCCATATGCTCTTTTTCTTTACTTAATTTCATGAAAAATGTAAAAATCTAATGTTACGAGTTGCATTAAAGAAAACTCGTAAGAAAAAAGTAAAAAAATTTGCTTTTGACCACTGTAAAACATGCTCTGAGCGTTTCGTTATATGAAGGGATAATTTTTCTTTCATATTTCAAAGAAAAGAGGATAAAGAAATGTCAGAAAAAAGATGTTATACAGTTCAAGAGTTACAGGAAATCTTAGGAGTCAGCAGACCTACTATTTATAACCTTTTAAAGAAAAAGGAATTCCGGTGGATCCAGTTGGATGGCGGAAAGTATCGCATCTCTAAGAAGAGTTTCGATGACTGGCTCGATAACTTGGAACAATAAAAAACAGGGTGTTGATCAGGCAGATTTTGTCTGCAATCGACATCCTAAATTTTTATCTGGATTTGAGATATGATATAAGAAAAAAAACTAACACTAAAAAAGACAGGAAGTGAAGAATAAATGGCAACAGCAATTATGAAACAAAAAGAAGTTCCGGAAATGGACGATGTTGAAGAGATCATTTCAAAGATATCAGAAGACAGTCCTTACAAACGGCGTCCGACACAAAAGAGAACCTGGATGACCGTGCCGGAAATGGGAAAGCTGCTGGGATTAAAAAAGACAGATCGATACTGGCTGGTGCATAAAAATGTTTTTGAATCTAAAGAGATTGCTGGAAAGATACGAATCAATATTGCCAGCTTTGAAAAATGGTACGCCAATCAGATTAAATACCATAAAGTTACCGGAGAAGAACCAGGGAAAGAATTGAAATCCTGGTCCTATTCCGTTAAGGAAGTTGCGGATCTGTTGGGTGTTGATGAGTATCTTGTTTATGATTTACTCAAGAAAAATCAAATGGAAGCTGTTATTGTCGATTACTGGAAACGAATACCAAAAGAATCTTTTCAGAACTGGTATAAAAGCCAGTCCCGGTATCGAACAAAGGAAGACAGAAAAAAAGACGCTCTTCTGGAAGATGCAACAATTACGATGCCTGAGATGGCACAGCTGCTTGGAACAACCAGAAGCGCAGTATATACAATTCTTGATAATCCAAAGTATAGTCATTTTTTTGAATTCATTGTGATTGCAGAAAAGAAAAGGATCACAAAAGAGAGTTTTCGAAAATTCCTGGAAGGTCAGGATCGGTATAAGCTGGATCCATCGAATGATTATGAAGAACTTGCACAGGAACAAAATATTGCCCTGGCTAATTTCCGGCGGAAGAAATTATCACAGACCGGAATACGAGGAAGCAATGGAAATATAAAGTATCTTACTTTTGATGAAGCTTCCTATCTGGCAAAGGTCAGCAGAAGCATGATCAACAAGTGGGCGGATAAAGGAAAGTTCACAGTAATAAAAGTTGGCAGTCGAGTTAGGATCCGTCGGGATGAATTTGAGGACTGGATGGAGCAAAGAGATTTGGAAAGGAGTATGCAATAATATGGCATCTATAAGAGAACGAAACGGAAAATTTAATGTAATCTATTCTTATACGAATGAAAAAGGTGAGAGGAAACAGAAGTGGGAAACCTATGAAACGAAAGCCGAAGCAAAGAGAAGAAAAAAAGAAATTGAATATAAAAAAGAGATGGGATCATTTGTCGTCCGTAAATGCAAAACACTGGACGAGCTTATTACAGAATATGTTGCACTTTATGGCAAAGAAAACTGGGCGCTTTCTACATATGAAGGAAATGTCTCTCTTATCAATAACTATATTCTTCCGATCATTGGTGATACGAAACTCTCAGAGATCAATACCCGTTTCATCGAAAGATATTATCAGAGTCTTTTGAAGAGACGTGCAGTTATCAATCCATTGAATAAAACCAGTCGAAATGAATTTGTATCTTCCAGTACGGTCAGGGATATTAATAAGCTGCTTAGAAACTGTTTTGAACAGGCAGTGAAATGGGAGTTGATGGAGAAGAATCCTTGCACCCATGCGACTGTACCAAAACATAAATCACAAAAAAGAGACATCTGGACAGCGGATACATTGATGTATGCGCTCAGTGTCTGTGAAGATGAACGATTAAAGCTCGCAATTAATCTATCTTTCTCATGTTCCCTGCGACTTGGTGAGCTGCTTGGTCTTACCTGGGATTGTGTAGATATTTCTCATGAGGCAATTGAAGAAAACCGTGCATATGTCTTCATCAACAAAGAATCACAGCGTATAAGAAAAGAATCTTTAAATGCATTGGATGGAAAAGATGTGTTGTTGGTATTTCCGACAAATCATAAGAAGAATTCTACGGTCCGTATTCTGAAAACACCGAAGACAGAAAGTAGTGTACGTAAGATATTCTTACCGAAGAGCGTTGCTAATATGCTTGTAGACTGGAAAGCTGAGCAGGATGAAATGAAAGAAATCCTGGGTGACGAATATATGGACTATAACCTGGTTATGGCAAGTACCTTTGGTCTTCCTCTTGGTGATGGAGCAATCCGTGGCCCTTTAAAGAAATTGATCGAGGACTATAATCTCCCACCGGTTGTATTTCACAGTTTTCGTCATAGCAGTGTTACTTATAAGCTGAAACTGAATGGTGGAGACATCAAGGCGGTACAGGGTGATTCTGGCCATGCTCAGGTCAATATGGTTACAGATGTGTACTCTCATATTCTGGATGATGACAGAAGGAAAAATGCAGAGCTTTTTGAAGAAGCATTTTATGAGAAAAAGAATCTGGATCCACAGATGCATGTACAGCAGGAAAATAATAATACTACTGTTGCTGATGAAGTCGATCCGGAACTTCTGGCAAAAGTATTGGCGAATCCAGAGATGCGGGCATTGCTCAATTCACTGGCGAAGACGATGAAGTAATTAGTCTATCTCCATAATATCTATTGGAATCTCCATCATTTGATGATGGAATGATGGAGATTCAGTTACAAAAAAGGTTACAGATATTTTTACTGAATAAAATTTGCCAGTCAAAAACGCATGGACAAACCGTCTCGTATGCGTTATATTATTTATAGACAAGAAAATATCTTGTGCTTTCGATAGGAAGTTTAATTGAATACTGTTTACCATGATCGAACGTACGAAGCATGGTGGTCATATAACAGATGTCGATGGTAATATCAAGGCATTCCCCAATTATTAGCTGGAGCAAACAATCAGCTAACTTTCAGAGCTTTACAGAGCTTGACAGAGGGGGTATTCAGAATAACTCGAATTGAATCGGAAACAGTTTTATATAGTATCCCACTTGGGTTTACCTTACCTCAGATTGACAGAGAGTGACAATAGGTTGGAGCTCTCCTAAGCGAGGGGTCGGAGGTTCAAATCCTCTTATGGACGGGCTTCAAAGCGTTCGAAAATGTTAGCTGGATTAGCTGACAGCGAACGCTTTTGTTATTTCTAATCACGTTCGTGACATGATTTTCCATTCAAAATGATCAATTTCCAGCTAACATTTTAGTTTTGCTCTGTATTTGTACCACTCTATATAACGAAACGCTCAGATGCTGTTTTGCAGTAGGGGAAAAGAAAAAATATCAAAAAATGATGATTAATGGTGAGCTTGTGATAGAATAGATAAAAGAGAAAAGCATAAAGGATGTTGTTGTGGAGAATATTTGTTATGATTAGAAAGTTGCTGAACAGAGATATCGATAGAGTCGCTGACATATGGTTAAAGACAAATCTGAAAGCACATTATTTTATTTCCAATCAATACTGGAAAAGTAATTATGAATTAGTGAAAGAAATGCTGTCACAATCCGAAGTTTATGTGTTTGAAGCAGATAAAATGATACAAGGATTTGTAGGACTAAATGATGAATATATCGAAGGTATTTTTGTCTCTGATGAAATGCAGTCATGTGGCATAGGTAAGCTTTTATTGGATTATATTAAGGATAAAAAAGTCAGCTTACGATTAAATGTATATCAGAAGAATGCCAGAGCAAATTCTTTTTACCAAAGAGAAGGGTTCATTATTCAATGTGAAGGTTTAGATGAAGATACTGGTGAAAAAGAGTACACTATGCTATGGAAACAAAAATAGAAATCGGAAGTTGTGGGAATAAAAAAATATGGAATTAAGACTATTGCGCTATTTTCTGACGGTGGCAAAAGAACAGAGCTTTACAAAAGCAGCAGAACAATTGCATATTACCCAGCCAACGCTATCCAGACAAATGGCGGCATTTGAAGAGGAGCTTGGAGTAATATTATTTATTCGAAGCGGGAAGAAAATTTCGCTTACTGAAGAGGGGATTTTATTAAAAAGGCGTGCCCTGGAGATCCTTAATCTTGAGGAAAAAACACTTGAGGAACTGAAAGGAAAAGAAGATGTTGTAGAGGGAAATATAACCATTGGATGCGGTGAATTTGCAGCGGTGGAGACATTGGCGGAGATATGTAAAACATATAAAGAAAAATACCCGCTGGTTCAGATTGTATTGCATACTGCAACAGCAGATGCAGTGTATGAGATGATGAACAAAGGACTTGTAGATATTGCATTATTCATGGAGCCGGTGGACACCGAAGGGCTGGATTATATCCGGATCACAGATTGCGATCACTGGTGTGTTGGAATGCGGCCGGATGATCCGCTGGCAGAAAAAGAGTTTATAAGAAAAGAAGATCTTATTGGAAAACCATTGATCCTGCCGGAAAGAGTAAATGTTCAAAGTGAACTTGCCAATTGGTTTGGAAAAGACTTTTCGAAACTGCAGATTGCTTTTACAAGTAATCTTGGAACGAATGCCGGAGTTATGGCAGCAAATGGACTGGGCTATCCGGTATCCATCGAAGGTGCTGCAAAGTATTGGCGGGAGGATATTCTTGTACAGCGAAGAATTTCTCCTGAAATCACAACAAGTACTGTGATTGCCTGGAGACGAAACATTCCATATTCTCTGGCGGTCAGTAAAATGATAGAAGAAATAAATGCTTTTCAGGCATAGAATGGAATTCAATATAAGCATTAGACATAATAAAAATATCAGGTATAAAATAGATGTATAAGAGAAATTCAAATCTTATACATCTATTTTTATACGAAAAATTCGCAAAGAAAGGGGATTTTTATTATGAGTAAAAATTTAGTCGCATTTTTCAGTGCAAGCGGGACAACAAAAAAAGTAGCAGAAATGATTGCAGAGGAAGCAAAAGCGGATTTATTTGAGATTGAGCCAAAAGTTCCATATACAAAGGCTGATCTTGACTGGATGAATAAAAAATCCCGCAGCAGTGTGGAAATGAGTGATAAGAAATACAGACCGGAGATTATGAAGAAAAAGATGGATATGAGTTCTTATGACGAGATCCTTCTGGGCTTCCCAATCTGGTGGTATGTAGCTCCGACAATTGTCAATACATTTTTGGAAGCCTATGATTTCAGTGGCAAAAAGATTGTGCTCTTTGCAACATCCGGTGGAAGTGGATTCGGTAATACTGTAAAGGAATTACAGCCATCTGCACCGGATGCGTTTATCACAGAAGGCAGCTTGTTAAACCGTGGAACAAAACAGGAAATCAGTGAGTGGGTAAAATCTTTATAAATAACAGTGCTATGGAGGTATACAGAAAATGGGAAAAATAGTACAGACAGCAGGAAGAAATACACTTGGTGAATTCGCACCGGAATTTGCACATTTTAACGATGATGTACTTTTCGGCGAAAACTGGAATAACCAGGACATCGACGTAAAAACAAGAAGTATCATCACGGTGGTTGCTCTGATGGCTTCCGGAATTACAGATGCTTCTTTAAAATATCATCTTCAAAATGCAAAAAATCATGGTGTAACACAAAAAGAGATTGCCGCAGTAATCACACATGTCGCATTTTATGCAGGATGGCCAAAAGCATGGGCTGTTTTCAATCTTGCAAAGGAAGTGTGGGAGGCAGGTGAAGGAGATTTGCCATACGAAGAGGAAGCGATGCGCGCGCATGCAAAAGAGATGGTATTTCCAATTGGTGCACCAAATGATGGCTTTGCACAGTATTTTTCTGGCAGAAGTTTTCTTGCACCGATTTCCACTTCTCAGGTTGGCATTTTCAACGTGACATTTGAACCCGGATGCAGGAATAATTGGCATATTCATCATGCAAAAAGCGGTGGCGGGCAGATCTTAGTATGTGTAGCCGGCCGAGGGTTTTATCAGGAAGAAGGCAGGGATGCGGTAGAAATGAAACCGGGTGACTGTATTAACATTCCGGTAGATGTAAAGCACTGGCATGGGGCCGCTCCGGATGAATGGTTTTCCCATCTGGCAATTGAGGTGCCGGGAGTGGATTGTTCCAATGAGTGGTGTGAGGCGGTATCGGAGAAAGAGTACGCTGGATTAAGATAAGGAGAGCACTATGGAATACGGTAAACTCGGAAATACAGATATAGAAGTGTCGAAATTATGTGTGGGCTGTATGAGTTTTGGGAAAGCTGGAACCATGCATGACTGGACGTTGGATGAAGCTGAAAGTGAGAATGTTATCAAGCATGCACTTGATTTGGGATATAACTTTTTTGATACAGCAAATGGATATTCAGCAGGAACAAGTGAGGAATATTTAGGTAAAGCATTGAAGAAAAATGTAGCGAGAAATCAGGTTGTGATTGCATCCAAGGTATATTTTAATGAAGGTCGTTTATCAAGACAGGCAATCATGAGGGAAATAGATGGAACTCTGTCACGTCTTGGAACCGACTATCTTGATTTATATATCATCCATAGATTTGACTATGATACACCAATTGAAGAAACTATGGAGGCACTGCACGATCTGGTAAAAGCAGGAAAGGTCAGGGCACTTGGTGCATCTGCCATGTATGGATATCAGTTTTATAATATGCAGTTAGCCGCAAGAGACAATGGATGGACACCATTTTCTGCGATGGAGAATCATTATAATTTGCTTTACAGAGAGGATGAGAGAGAATTGCTACCAATTTGTAAGCAAATGAAAGTTTCGTTAATGCCGTATAGCCCTCTTGCAGCCGGACATCTGGCAAGACCACAGTGGAAATCAGAGTCTCTTCGTGGAACCACGGATAGGGTTGCCATGGGAAAATATGATAAGACTGAAGCGGAAGACATGCAGATAGTTAAACGTGTAGCGGAGCTTGCCGAAAAGTATAACTGCAAAATGTCCCAGATAGCCATTGCATGGCAGTGGGCAAAGGGAATTCTATCGCCTATTATTGGGGCAACCAAAACGCAGTATCTGGATGATTCAGCCGGAGCATTTGACATTAAATTAACTGCCGAAGACCTTGCATATCTTGAAGAGCCATATGTTCCACATGAGATAGTTGGTGCAATTGATAAAAATCCGGCACAAGGTGTTATTTTGCTTGATGAAAAGAAATAATAAAGAACTAGGTGTAGCCATATGAAGAAATATTTATCAGTTATTCTGGAAATTATCCTCACAGCCTGTCTGGTTGCATGTGGTAGTTCTAACAAGGATTCCGTGAACGATGATAAACAAGAGGTAAGACTGGGAAAAATGAATATGCCAGAGCGTGAGGTTGTAGAATTGCTGAGTAACGGAGACGTAGAATTAAAAATTTCGAAAGAATGAAATTACTGTTTTTCTATACGAAGAGCTCGACAGATTTTAGATAATTGCGATCTGTGAAGGATTTGCAATTTTAGGAATGATATTTTTGATTATCAGTTGATAGTCAACTTCCAGTTTGTTGAATTAAAAATGAAATAAAGTTTCAGTAATCATAGAGTGTATGGATTCAATTCCATATGCTCTTTTTCTTTTACTTAATTTCAAGAAAATGCAGAAATCTAATGTTACGAGTTTCTTACGAGTGGCATTAAAAAAAACTCGCAAGAAAACTCGTAAGAAAAAAAGTAAAAAAATTTGCTTTTGACCACTGTAAAACAGGCTCTGAGCGTTTCGTTATATGAAGGGATAATTTTTCTTTCATAATTCAAAGAAAAGAGGACAAAGAAATGTCAGAGAACTGGATGACGAAACAGGAATTGGTCTGATTGAGAAACGCAGACAGGGATTTGGAAAGGTGAACGTTATCTACGTGAAAACCTTTATGCCTGAGAAAACAGATAAGAAAAAATTTGGAGAGGAATTAAAGAAGTTTAAAAAACAAACTTCTGTGGAAAATGAGGAATCTACAGAAGTTTACATTTCAAACCCTAATAATACTAATCTTAGTGATACTGAAATGAATGATAATAAATCTAATCCTATCATATCTGTGGATGAGAAAAGATTTGATAGCGATAATCGCTCTGAGGATTATCAGGCTTATGAAAACCTTGTCAAAGAGACCATTGATTATGAATCACTGGAAGTAACCCATCATGACGATATGCGACAGGTAGATGAAATCGTGAACCTGATCGTAGAAACTGTGATGTGTAAAAATGACAAGATCTTGATTGCCAGCAACTGGTATCCGGCATCACTGGTGAAGAAAAAATTTCTGATGCTGACCTATTCACATATCGAGTATGTCTTACACTGTATG
>NZ_FMUW01000052.1:0-13889 GCF_900101315.1 Blautia sp. SF-50 | reverse complement strand
AAGTGCATCCTTTGTATCGCGTAATTCTCGTTGCAGACGTGCGATTTCTTTTGCTTCATCACTTGCGTAATTGCCTGAACCACGAGTAGGAACAGTTCCTTCATGTTCCTTTGCTGATTTCATCCAAGTCTTTAGTGCTGATTCACTAATTCCAAGATTTTCAGCACACTTACGAAGCGCAATCTCAGGATGCTCCAACCGATATCTTACTGCATCTTCCTTAAACTCTTGTGAATACCTTGTACCTCTTGCCATAACCATTCTCCTCTCTTGATCTATGACTATCATATAATATTTATTGAAAATGGTCATGTTTATTTTGTACTATTTATATTCTAACATCACGGAAAGTAACTACAACCATTCAGACGACCACAACAGTCATGGCGGCTTCAGCTACTGCCGGCAAAGCGAATGCAGCTTCCACAAAAAAAGTAGAAAGCATCAACATGGACAGCAAATATTCAGTAAGCAATATTGCTTCCATTGCACCGAAGATGGACAGCAGGGTGCTCAAAGCCTACAAGAAGCTTGGATTTACTGTAACGATCGATCCGTCTGTTAACTACGGAGGCTGCTTTAACGCACATTCAAGAAGCATCATCCTTCGTTTTGAGAATGAGACAATCTACCATGAACTGGGACATTTCCTTGCTTTTGTTGCGGGAAACGTAGACAGAACAAATCATTTTGCCGCAGTTTATAACAGCGAAAAATCCAAATTTACAGGTATCAACAGAAGCTATGCAACGCAGAACAGTTCAGAATATTTTGCAGAATCAGTGCTTGAGTATGTAACAAGTCCGTCAACACTTAAGAGACAGAGACCAAAAACGTATGCAGCGATCGTGGCGGCTCTGAATAAAATTACCGATGAACGTATCCAGAGGGTCATGGATATATACGGACCGTTCTGGAGCTAAAAAAGAAGCATACAGGAATGTTGGATCTGTCCGGGAAGAGATCTCCCGGGCAGATTTTTTTCTTTTTTGTGAGAAAAGTATAAAAAAAATGTCGATAAATATTTCTTGCAATAGACTCTATAAGGTGTGTATAATGAAACATAAGCTGAAAACACGCTTTCATTCAAAAAAAGTGCAGCCATGTCAGGTTGTATCTGATTCCATAAACAACAAATATATAATTTATCAGATTTAAGAATAGAGGATTTAATATGAGAGAAAAGTATGAATCATTATCTCTGGCGGTGCTGAAGGATCTGGCAAAGGCGAGAGGGATGAAGGGAATTTCTACTCTGAGAAAACCGGCACTGATTGAGCGGATGCTGGAGGAGGACGCCAAAGAGTCCGACAGAGGAAATCCCGAAGAAGTACACAAAAGTACACCGGCAGAAAATACTGTAAAAGAAAAAAGCTATGATTCGGAAAAAACAGAATATCGTACCCGTCCGGCAGGTGAAGGACTTCAGGAGCAGCGGAAGGAATATCGTAGTGATAAGAATGAGCAGGAACACAGAAGCACAAATATCCGCAGAGAGTACAACCGTGAATATAACCGGGAAGCTACAAGGGAGAACGGGAATGTCCCGTCAGAATCCACCCAGCTGGACAGTGGTGAAAAGGCTAACGGGATCCTGGAGGTCCTTCCGGATGGATATGGCTTTATCCGATGTGAGAATTATATGCCGGGTGAGAACGACATTTATGTTTCTCCTTCCCAGATCCGCCGCTTTAATTTAAAGACAGGTGATATCATCCAGGGAAATATCCGCATCAAGACCCAGGGAGAGAAGTTCAGTGCCCTTCTCTACGTATCTTCCATTAACGGTTTCCATCCGAGTGAGGGACAGAGACGGTATAATTTTGAAGATATGACACCGATCTTTCCGAATGAGAGACTTGTCATGGAGCGTGCAGGCGGTACAACGGCTATGCGTATCGTGGATCTGATCAGTCCTATCGGAAAGGGCCAGCGAGGAATGATCGTATCTCCGCCAAAGGCAGGTAAGACAACCCTTCTGAAAGATGTTGCCAAGTCTATCCTCAGGAATAACAGAGATATGCATCTGATCATTCTTCTGATCGATGAGCGCCCTGAGGAGGTTACCGATATCAGAGAGGCGATCCAGGGACCGAATGTGGAAGTGATCTATTCTACATTTGATGAACTTCCGGAACATCATAAGAGAGTTTCCGAGATGGTTGTGGAGCGTGCGCGCCGTCTTGTAGAGCATAAACAGGATGTGATCATTCTTCTGGATTCGATCACACGACTTGCCAGAGCCTATAATCTGATCATCCCGCCAAGCGGAAGAACCTTATCCGGTGGTCTTGACCCGGCGGCTCTTCATATGCCCAAAAGATTTTTTGGCGCAGCCCGTAATATGCGCGAGGGCGGAAGCCTGACGATTCTGGCAACCGCACTTGTGGATACCGGAAGCAAGATGGACGATGTTATTTATGAGGAGTTCAAGGGAACCGGTAATATGGAGCTTGTCCTGGATCGTAAATTACAGGAGAAACGGGTATTCCCGGCCATTGATATCCAGAAATCCGGAACCAGAAGAGAGGATCTGCTTCTCAGCAAGGATGAACAGGAAGCGGTTTATATTATGCGAAAAGCTCTTAACGGAATGAAAGCGGATGAGGCAGTAGAACAGATCCTGAATACCTTTGCCAGAACCAGGAACAATGCAGAACTGGTACAGACTGTAAAGAAACAGAAATTTTTATAAAGTCCTTGCATTTTAGGGAAAGCTATGTTATACTTAGCAAGCTGTTTAAAATGAAATTCGTCAATTGAATACGAATAATATTAAATATATAGAGAGGTGAAAATCATGAGAGAAGGAATCCATCCGAACTACTATCAGGCAACTGTAACCTGCAACTGCGGAAACACTTTCGTAACAGGTTCTACTAAAGAGGACATCCATGTTGAGATCTGTTCCAAATGCCATCCGTTCTACACAGGACAGCAGAAGGCTACACAGGCTCGTGGACGTATCGATAAGTTCAACAAGAAATACGGCCTGAATAAGTAATTATTGCGAATACAGGAAATGAGAAGGTTGAGGTTGGGAAATCTCAACCTTTCTTTAACTGAAAAATTTTTAATTTGCACAGGAGAGAATGAATGAGATCATCGAATATCGGCGGACAGGCGGTCATGGAAGGCATCATGATGCGCCACAAGGACAAATATTCTATCGCAGTGCGCCGCCCGGACCAGGAGATCGAGCTGAAGGTAGAGGATTATAAATGTATCTTCGGAAATCACGCATTTCTGAAGAAACCGATCATCCGTGGTGTGGTAAGCTTTGTGGATTCTCTTGTGGTAGGCACGAAATGCCTGATGTATTCTGCGGAGATCGCAGGAGACGAGGAAGATGAGGAAACAGCCAGGAAGAATGAGCAGCTTACAGAAGAAGAGCGTTCTGCAAAGAAAGCCAAAGAGGATAAGCAGTTCAAGTGGCTTCTTTACATTACGGTAGCTATCTCCATGGTGGTTTCTGTGGCTGCTTTTATGTTTCTTCCGTATGTACTGGCCAGTCTGATCCGAGGGGTAGGTGCTTCGGAATTTCTGGTCACCATAGTGGAAGCCTTTGTGAAGCTGGCACTGTTTATGGGATATATGTTCCTGATTTCCAGAATGAAGGATATCCAGAGGACATTTATGTATCACGGTGCGGAGCACAAATGTATCAACTGTGTGGAGCATGGTCTGCCTCTGACGGTAGAGAATGTGTTAAAGAGCTCCAGGTTTCATAAGCGCTGTGGAACAAGCTTTCTGTTTCTGGTCATGCTGGTAAGTATTGTGCTGCATTTTATGTTTGTGGCGGTGCCGTTTTACTGGGTGAGACTGCTGGGAAGACTTCTCATGGTACCGGTAGTTGCGGGGATTTCCTTTGAGATCATCCAGTGGGCAGGAAGAACAGACAGTAAATTTGCGGACATTATGAGTAAACCAGGTCTTGCCATGCAGAAATTCACCACAAAGGAGCCTGCTGCAGATATGGCAGAGGTAGCCATTAAAGCAGTTGAGGCTGTTTTTGATTGGAGAGCCTATCTGAAAGAGGAATTTGACCTGGACATCCCATATGAGACAGAGGAGACAGAAAATGCAGACTCTTGAGTCCCTTCTGAAAAAAGGTACAACAATACTGAAAGATAACGGATTGGAAGAAGCCGGGCTGGATGCCTGGCTCCTTCTGGAATTTAAGACCGGAAAGAATCGGGCATATTATTTTGCGCATGGAGATGAACCGGTGTCTGATGAGACCGCAGCAGAGTATCTTACGCTGATCGACAGGCGGGCAGGACATATTCCTGTACAGCAGCTGACTCATCAGGCTTTTTTTATGGGCTATGAGTTTTATGTAAACGAAAACGTGCTGATCCCGAGACAGGATACGGAGACTCTGGTGGAAGAGGCATTGAAACACCTTGGGGATGTGGAAAAACCGGAGATCCTGGATATGTGTACCGGCTCCGGCTGCATCCTGCTCAGCCTTCTTCTGGAACGGCAGGATGCCTGTGGGACCGGTGTGGATGTTTCACCGGAAGCACTGGAAGTGGCAAAAAAGAATGCAGGTATTCTAAAGGTGGAGAACCGGGCGGATTTTGTGGAAAGCGATCTGTTCTCAGCACCGTATTTTTGTGAAAAAGGTGGAAAAGATAGTGGGAAATATGATATCCTTATTTCAAATCCGCCTTATATCGCAACAGAAGAAATTGAAACACTGATGGAAGAAGTCCGCCTTCATGATCCGAGGAAGGCTCTTGACGGAATGGAAGACGGGCTTTATTTTTACAGAAAGATCACAGCAGAGGCCGGAAGGTACCTGAAACCAGGCGGATGGCTTCTGTATGAAATCGGCTGCACCCAGGGGGAGGCAGTCAGTACAATGATGAAAGCAGCTGGGTTTACCGGGGTTCAGATCATAAAGGATCTGCCGGGCCTTGACCGTGTGGTGCTTGGACAGAAACAGGAGGAAATATATGTTTGATAAACTGGATGATCTGCTGGTACGTTTTGAAGAGCTTCTCAATGAGCTGGGAGAACCGGGAGTAACCGACGATCCGGCACATTTTCAGAAGCTGATGAAGGAGCAGAGCGACCTGCAGCCAATCGTTGACGCATATAAAGAATATAAGAAAAATAAGGAAACCATCGAGGACAGTCTTTCCATGCTGGAGAGCGAGAAGGACGAAGAGATGCGTGAAATGCTGAAGGAAGAGCTTTCCGATGCAAAAAAGAGAGTGGAGGAGCTGGAGCATGAGCTGAAGATCCTTCTTCTTCCGAAGGACCCTAACGACAGCAAGAACGTTATCGTTGAGATCCGTGGAGGTGCAGGCGGTGATGAGGCAGCACTTTTTGCAGCAGAGATTTATCGTATGTATGTAAAATACGCGGAGTCCCGCCGCTGGAAAACCGAGATGCTCAGCCTCAATGAGAACGGCATCGGCGGCTTTAAGGAGGTTACCTTTATGATCAAGGGTGAGGGTGCATATTCCAGACTGAAATACGAAAGCGGTGTTCACCGTGTACAGCGAGTACCGGAGACAGAGTCCGGCGGAAGAATCCATACCTCTACCTGTACGGTAGCGATCATGCCGGAGGCAGAAGAAATTGATTTCCATCTGGATCTCAATGAGTGTAAATTCGATGTGTTCCGTGCATCCGGAAACGGTGGTCAGTGTGTCAACACCACAGACTCCGCAGTACGTCTTACTCATATCCCTACAGGAATCGTGATTTCCTGTCAGGATGAGAAGTCTCAGCTTAAGAATAAGGATAAAGCACTTCGTGTGCTCCGTTCCCGTCTGTATGAGATGGAGCTTGCCAAGCAGCATGACGCTGAGGCAGAGGCGAGGAGAAGCCAGATCGGTACAGGTGACCGCTCCGAAAAGATCCGTACCTATAACTTCCCTCAGGGACGTGTAACAGACCACAGGATCAAGCTTACCCTTCATCGTCTTGAAAATATCCTTAACGGAGATCTGGATGAGATCATTGACAGTCTGATCGCAGCAGACCAGGCAGTAAAGCTGACAAAGCTGAATGAACAGGAGTAAGCGCTGATTACAGCTACAGAGTTCAAAAAATTATAATAAATCAGGAGGAAACGAAAATGAAAAAGACAGCACTGGTGATCATGGCAGCCGGTATCGGCAGCCGTTTTGGAAAAGGAATCAAGCAGCTTGCACCGGTAGGCCCGAAGGGCGAGATCATTATGGACTATTCCATCCATGATGCACTGGAGGCAGGATTCAACAAGGTCGTATTTATCATCCGCAAAGACCTTGAAGATGAATTCAAAAAAGTGATCGGAGACCGTATCTCCAACATTACAGAAGTTGCTTATGCATTCCAGGAGATCGACGATCTTCCGGGCAATTTTACAAAACCGGCGGACCGTACCAAGCCATGGGGAACCGGACACGCTGTACTGGCAGCAAAGAAAGTCCTTTCCGAGCCATTCGCTGTTATCAATGCAGATGACTACTACGGAAAAGAAGCTTATGTAAAGGTGCATGACTACCTGGTACAGGATCATCCGCAGGATGGCCCGATGCACATCTGCATGGCAGGTTTCCGCCTTGGAAATACATTAAGTGACAACGGAAGCGTCACAAGAGGAGTGTGCCATATTGAGGACGGCAAGCTTGTGGGCGTTACAGAGACACATAACATCTTCAAGACAGCAGACGGCGCAGAGACAAGAAATGACGATGGTACAGCAGAAACACTGGATACAAAGAGCCTTGTTTCCATGAATATGTGGGGACTGACACCGGAATTTATGGAGATCCTTGAGAAAGGCTTCGTTGAGTTCCTTGGCGGGATCAAAGAGGGAGACATCAAAAAAGAGTATCTTCTTCCTGAGCTTATCGACCAGCTGATCCATTCCGGAAAAGCAGCGGTAGATGTTCTTGAGACAAAGGACGAGTGGTTCGGTGTTACCTATCAGGAGGATAAGGCATCTGTACAGGCTGCATTCAAAAAACTTACAGATGACGGCGTTTATCCGGAAGGACTGTATCAGTAATAAAGGAGAACATTATGGGTAAATATTTCGGAACAGATGGTTTTCGTGGTGAAGCAAATGTAAAACTTACAGCAGATCATGCATTTCGTGTGGGACGTTATCTCGGCTGGTATTACGGCAGAGATCACAAGGCGAAGATCGTGATCGGCAAGGATACAAGAAGAAGCAGTTACATGTTTGAGTATGCCCTTGCGGCAGGACTTACCGCATCCGGAGCAGATGCCTATCTGCTTCATGTGACAACAACTCCAAGTGTATCCTATGTGGTACGTACAGAAGATTTTGACTGCGGTATCATGATTTCCGCAAGCCATAATCCGTTTAATGATAATGGGATCAAGGTCCTTAATGAGAACGGACAGAAGATTTCCGCAGATATTGAAGCACGTATCGAGGCATATCTGGACGGCGAGATCGAGGAGCTTCCGCTGGCAACCGGAGAAGATATCGGCTGTACTGTGGATTTTGCATCCGGAAGAAACCGTTATATCGGACATCTGATCTCTATCCCATGCCATGATTTCAAAAATATCAAGGTTGGGCTGGATTGCTCCAACGGAAGCTCATCCGCCATTGCCAAGAGCGTTTTTGACGCACTTCGTGCAAAAACCTATGTGATCAACAATGAGCCAAACGGAACCAACATCAACCGTGGCTGCGGTTCCACACACATTGAAGTTCTGAGACAGTTTGTGGTAGATAAAGGTCTGGATATCGGTTTTGCATACGATGGTGACGCAGACCGCTGTATCGCCGTAGACCACCGCGGAAACATCATTGACGGTGATAAGATCATGTATGTGTGCGGCAAATATTTAAGAGAGAAAGGCCAGCTCAACGGAAATACAGTTGTAACAACCGTTATGTCCAATCTTGGTCTTTACAAGTCTCTGGAGCGTGAAGGCATCGACTATGAGCAGACTGCAGTTGGTGACAAATACGTTGCCGAGAACATGATGGAAAACAATTACAGTATCGGTGGTGAACAGTCCGGACATATCATCTTTAGCCGCTATTCCGCTACCGGTGACGGGATCCTGACTTCTCTTATGATCATGGAGGCATGTGTGGATCAGAAGGCCACACTCTGCGACCTTGCAAAGGAGATGAAGATTTATCCGCAGCTTCTCCGGAATGTGCGTGTTTCCGACAAGAAAACAGCACTGGAGAACGAAAAGGTAAAAGCAGCCATTGAGGCAGCCGCAGAGGCACTTGGCGATGACGGACGTATCCTGGTACGTGAGAGTGGTACAGAGCCGCTGATCCGTGTTATGGTAGAAGCGGGAACGGATGATCTCTGCCATAAATATGTAGATAGTGTTGTTGATGTGATGGAAGCCGAAGGGCTTGTTGTAGAATAAGGAATTCCATGAAAAAAACAAAGACCGTATTGATTCTTGCAGCCGTTACAGGAGCCTTGCTTCTGGGCGGCTGCGGCAGTGAAAAAACAAAAATATATGAACAGGCCGGAAAGGATCTTTCCCAGGGAAGCTACAAGTATGCCCTGGAGGAGTACCAGAGCTCGATACAGAACGGAGTGAAGCTGGTACAGTCCTATCGCGGGGCAGGTATCGCAAGCCTGCGTCTTGGCAAATATGAGGATGCGGTGAATAGCTTCACGGAAGCTCTGAACTGCGATAAAGTAAGCAAAAGCCTTCGTAAGGATATCCTGTCCTACCGGGCTACTGCAGAGCTGAAGTCTGGAAAATACGAGGATGCCATGGCAGACTGCCAGACACTTGGAGAAGATTTTTCCATGGATGCAGGCAGTTATTTCCTCACCGGAAAGGTTGCCCTTGCCATGGATTCCTACGAAGAAGCCGCATCTAACTTCAAACAGGCCTATGGAGAAGATTCCACCTATGATATGGCGATCGAGATCTATGAGGCATATCTGGACAAGGATATGGAAGCGGACGGAACCAGATATCTGGAAGCTGCTCTTTCTTCTGAGGCCAAGGATGCCCAGGACCACTGTGACAGAGGCCGTGTCTACTACTATATGGAAGACTACAGCAACGCAAAAAAAGAGCTTCTGGAAGCAACCAAGAAGGATAATACGGAAGCATTGCTTCTTCTGGGAATGGTATATCTGGCCCAGGATGATGTGGAAAATGCTCAGGCAATGTACAAGCAGTATATTTCTGCAGTGGGTGATTCCGCCAAGGGCTATAATGGTCTGGCACTGTGCGATATCCGAAGCGGAGATTATGATTCCGCTCTTGATAACATCACAAAAGGCCTTCCGACAGCTACCACAGACGAGATGCAGAGTCTTCTGTTCAATGAGATCGTAGCCTATGAAAAAAAGCTGGATTTTGCTACTGCACTGACCAAGGTCCAGGAATATATTGAGATGTTCCCTGAAGATTCCGCTGCAAAAAAAGAGCGGGCTTTCCTGAAAACCAGAACGTCTTCGGAGGGCTGATATGGAATATTTTGAGGAAATACAGGACAGGGTTATCCTGATCGGTGTCCAGGCAGATCGGGGGGATGACATGGAGGAATCCCTGGATGAGCTTGGAGAACTTGCGGCTACGGCAGGTGCGGCGGTTGCAGGCAGGATCATTCAGAATCGTGAGGCCGTACATCCGGGCACCTATATCGGAAAAGGCAAGATCGAAGAGGTAAAAGGTCTTCTCTATGCCCTGGATGCCAATGGTGTGATTTGTGACGATGAGCTTTCTCCTGCCCAGATGAATAATCTGGAGCGGGAGCTGGAGTGCAAGGTTATGGATCGTACCCTGCTGATCCTTGACATTTTTGCGAAGCGTGCCGTTACAAGTGAAGGCAAGATCCAGGTAGAGCTTGCACAGCTTCGTTACCGGTCTGCACGTCTTGTGGGACTACGTTCTTCTCTTTCGCGACTTGGAGGAGGAATCGGAACCAGAGGCCCTGGTGAGAAAAAGCTGGAGACAGACCGTCGTCTGATCCGGAACAGGATATCCGCACTGAAGCAGGAGCTTTCCCAGGTAGAAAAGCACAGAGAGCTGATCCGTTCCAGAAGAGCTGTGGGAAATCTGAAGACAGCAGCCATTGTTGGCTATACCAATGCAGGAAAGTCAACACTTCTGAATACACTGACAGGCGCTTCGGTGCTTTCGGAGGATAAGCTGTTTGCCACACTGGATCCGACTACCCGTCTTCTGACACTGGATGACGGACAGCAGCTTCTTCTTACGGATACCGTAGGCTTTATCCGCAAGCTTCCCCACAATCTGGTGGAAGCCTTCAAGAGTACCCTGGAGGAAGCCAAATATGCGGATTATATCATTCATGTGGTAGATGCATCCAATCCTCAGGCGGAGATGCAGATGCATATCGTATATGAAACCCTGAAAGAGCTTGGTGCCCTTGGAAAAAAGACGATCACACTTTTTAACAAGCAGGACCGTGTTTCCGGGGAGAGCTTTCGGGATCTCCGGGCAGACCATACGCTGAAGATTTCCGCACGGACAGGAGAGGGGCTTGAGGAATTTAAGCAGCTTCTTTCTGAGATACTGGCAGAAGGACAGATTTATATGGAACGGCTTTTTCCTTATTCGGAGGCCGGTCAGATCCAGCTGATCCGTGAGTATGGACAGCTTCTTTCGGAAGAGTATACCGAAGGCGGGATTGCTGTAAAAGCAAGAGTTCCGCGGGAAATCTATCCGAAAGTCACATAATGTTAAAATATCTACTCAGTACCATATATAGTACCGTGAACAAAACGGGCACTATATATGGTGCTTTTTATGTTGACGCAAAGAGGCGTGTCTGATACAATAAGTCTACAGCGCTTTGAACATAGATCGTGAAACGGAGTGTGTTCGTAAGCAGGCAAGTGAGGCGGAATGGAATATCCGCTTATAAATAAATGCATGAGGGAGGCATTTTCTTATGTTTCAGGTAGTAAAAAGAGACGGTGAATTAGACGAATTTAAAATGGGGAAGATCACCGCGGCAATTGATAAGGCATTTGATGCCAAAGGTAAGAATTACAGTTCGGATATGATCGATCTTCTGGGACTTCGTGTTACAGCGGATTTTCAGAATAAGATCGAGAACAACCGGATTTCTGTTGAGGATATCCAGGACAGTGTGGAGAACGTACTGATCCAGGCCGGATATTCTGATGTTGCCAAGGCGTATATCCTTTATCGTAAGCAGCGTGAGAAGATCCGCAATATGAAATCCACCATCCTTGACTATAAAGAGATCGTAAACAGCTATGTAAAGGTTGAGGACTGGCGTGTAAAGGAGAACTCAACGGTTACTTATTCTGTAGGAGGTCTGATCTTAAGCAACTCCGGAGCAGTTACCGCAAACTACTGGCTGTCTGAGATCTACGACAACGAGATCGCAGATGCACACAGAAATGCAGATATCCATATCCATGATTTGTCCATGCTGACCGGTTACTGTGCAGGCTGGTCCCTGAAGCAGCTGATCCGAGAGGGACTTGGTGGTATTGAGGGTAAGATCACTTCTGCACCTGCAAAGCATTTAAGTGTACTCTGCAACCAGATGGTGAATTTCCTGGGTATCATGCAGAACGAATGGGCGGGCGCACAGGCATTTTCATCCTTTGATACTTATCTGGCACCTTTTGTAAAGGCAGACAACCTTTCCTATCCGGAGGTTAAGAAATGCATTGAGTCCTTTGTATATGGCGTAAATACTCCAAGCCGCTGGGGCACTCAGGCACCATTTTCCAACATTACACTGGACTGGACCGTTCCGGACGACCTTGCAGAGCTTCCGGCTATCGTAGGCGGCAAGGACATGGATTTCAAATACAAAGACTGTAAGAAAGAAATGGATATGGTCAATAAGGCATTTATCGAGACCATGATCGAGGGAGATGCCAACGGACGTGGATTTCAGTATCCGATCCCGACCTACTCCATCACAAAGGAATTCGACTGGTCTGATACCGAGAACAACCGTCTTCTCTTTGAGATGACTTCCAAGTACGGTACTCCGTATTTTTCCAATTATATCAACAGTGATATGAAGCCAAGCGACATCCGCAGCATGTGCTGCCGCCTCCGCCTGGATCTCCGTGAGCTCCGCAAAAAGAGCGGCGGTTTCTTCGGTTCCGGTGAGAGCACAGGTTCTGTAGGTGTTGTAACCATCAATATGCCACGTATCGCATATCTTTCCAGAACACCGAAGGAATTTTATCAGCGTCTGGATCATATGATGGATATCTCCGCGAGATCTCTTCACATCAAAAGAGATGTGATCAGCAGACTTCTGGATGAGGGACTGTATCCGTACACCAAGAGATATCTCGGAAGCTTTGAGAATCATTTTTCCACCATCGGTCTTGTGGGAATGAACGAAGCGGGCTTAAATGCATGTTGGCTGAAAAAAGACATGACAGATCCGGAAACCCAGAAGTTTACGAAAGAAGTTCTGGAGCATATGAGAAACCGTCTTTCCGACTACCAGGAGCAGTATCCGGGAGAGCTTTTCAACCTGGAGGCAACACCGGCAGAGTCCACGGCGTACCGTCTTGCCAAACACGACAGAAGCCGTTATCCGGATATCAAGACAGCAGGAAAAGAGGGCGATACTCCGTATTATACAAACAGCTCTCATCTGCCGGTTGATTATACCGCTGATATTTTTGACGCACTGGATATTCAGGATGATCTGCAGACTCTGTATACATCCGGAACTGTATTCCACGCATTCCTGGGAGAGAAACTTCCGGACTGGAAGGCAGCAGCGTCTCTGGTACGTAAGATCGCAGAGAATTATCGCCTGCCGTATTACACCATTTCTCCGACCTATTCCGTATGTCAGGAGCATGGCTACATCAGCGGAGAGCATTTCACCTGTCCGAAATGTGGAAAGAAGGCTGAAGTTTACAGCCGTATCACCGGCTACTACCGTCCGGTACAGAACTGGAATGATGGTAAGACACAGGAGTACAAGAACCGTACCCTCTATGATATTACCCACTCCCAGTTGAAAAAGGTACACACCAGCATGATGACCATGAAAGGCGACGAGGTTGAGATCCAGCCGGTGGCATCGCACAAATATCTCTTCACGACCAGCACCTGTCCAAACTGCCGTATGGCAAAGAAAATGCTGGAAGGTGAGGAACTGGAGATCATCGATGCCGAGCAGAATCCCGAACTTGTTAAGCAGTACGGGATCCGTCAGGCGCCTACACTTGTGATCACTGACGGAGCGCAGGTTAAGAAGTATGTGAATGCTTCTAATATACAGAAGTATGTGGATGAAGAGTTGGATTGAGTTTTTCGGGGCAATTGTAAATTGTAATTAAAATGGCTGGACGCATGTCTGTTTGGATGTGCGTCTGGTCTTTTTTTATATTTTTTTTATTTTTTGTCTTTTTGTTTTTATATTTTTTGGGGGGATTTTCGTTTTTGGGGAAAGGTGGTTGACATTTCATGTCGGGATGGTATACTTATACATGGGTTTAATGATTGAAAGTGTTACACTTTAATGTATGAATATATACCGCTGTAATACCGCGTGGGGGATCCGGGAATTGTTTCCCGGCGGAAATTTGCGAGGGGGAAAGCACTCAAAGTTGCGAAGCCCGTTTTCAATGCCATTTAGATAGAACATTTTGTAGATGATTCTTTATGTTACATTCTGTAATGTTTTGATATTTGGAGTGCTTTGAGAGGAAAAAATACGCAAACTTCCCCTTTGGGGTAGAAATCGTACTTTTATCCTTTAAATAACTTGTGTTTTTATCCAAAAAAAGTTATAGTATTCTTATATTAGGACACTCGGTATGCAAAGCTTACAAAGCCTTTCCTCTTTTTGGTACGGGGAAATTTCCGGCCGGGCTTGACCGGGACCAGGTAGCGTAACAGGAGTGTCTCGATATGAGGCGAGATCGTAGGAC
>NZ_FMUW01000053.1:0-12493 GCF_900101315.1 Blautia sp. SF-50 | reverse complement strand
CCAGTAAAAAGCATAAAGCTGAATAAAACATCAGCTACACTTAAAAAGGGAAAATCTCTTACTTTAAAAGCAACAATTTCTCCAAGCAGTGCTAACAATAAAGCAGTAACTTGGACAAGCAGCAATAAAAAAGTAGCCACAGTTTCTTCAAAAGGTGTTGTGAAAGCAGTTGGAAACGGAACTGCTACAATTACTGTAAAAGCAAAAGACGGAAGTGGAAAAAAGGCAACATGTAAAATTACAGTAGGAACATCGCCAAATACTACACCAACTTATAAAACAGTTGAAATAACGCTTGCTAACTGGAAAAATTATATTGAGAAAATCGAAGTTCCGTATTATGCAGCGAATGCCTTTGGAGAATTTGACCGGTTGGAAATGCATTACTATTATGTGGTTAAGCCAGAATACATGCCTTATTTAGACATGAAAAAGTCTTCTGTAATTATGGAAGTTGATATAACTGATAATTGCTATTATGCAACAGTAGATTTTTCAAACAAAAAATATACATTGTCAGAACCTGTGTTTGCAGAAAATTTTAATACTAGCAGAATTTGTACCTTTGAAGATACTTCCGTAATTTGGAGCGGAAATGATATAAAGGGGTATCCTAAAAACATATGTAATATGAAAAATAAAATTTTCTTTGGTTCTGAATATCATAGTGTTTATTCAACTATTGAACAGAAAAAAACATTTTTACCATTTTACCCTATTAACGAAAATATGAAGAGAATTACGGGAACACTTTATTTTAAACAATAGCACTTTTTTAGGGCGAGGAAGTATAGCTTTCTCGCTCTTTGATATTATAATAGTTGTGTATGTCCTTCAATGGCTTCTTCAATCCGCTGTGGCTCAATTCCAATATAACGCTGTGTAATGGCAGCAGAACTATGTTGGAGCAGTCGTTGGACTAAAGTAATATCATAGCCATTATTTTTGTAAATTTCCGTTGCATACCACTTTCTGAAAGAGTGTGTGCCGATTCCCTCAAATCCAAGATAATCGCAGACAAGGGCAAGCTGCTTACTGATTGCACGTTCAGTCAGATTAAAAATCCTTTCAGTTTTTTCAATTCCATTTTTCAAACAATAATTTTCAATATATTGCTGAATAACAAGGGGAACTGTAAAAACTCGTTTCTTTTTTGTTTTCTGTTCTGTTATCTCTAATCTGTATCTGTCGCCATCCCTCACAATATCTGAGAGCCGCAGGCTCAGAATATCAGATATTCTAAGCCCCAGATTTCCCTCTAAGACAAGAGCAGTTGCGATTCTCTCATTAGGACGGCAGCCGCAGAATCCTTCTCTCATAGTCTGAATGATTTCCTTGTATTGTTCTGTAGTAAGAGCGATTGTCCTCTTATTCATTTTTTATTGTTTCCTTTCCTCTTTTCCAATTCTTCAACACAACTATTGCACTTTTTTGAATTTGCACATTTAAGCTATTTGGTGGTGTAGAAGAGAGAAGAGTTTGCACACTATATAGAAAAGCAGCAAAAAAGAGAGGACAGATTTCTCTATCCTCTCTTTGTAAAAATTCTTATTTTATGCGGATTTCTTATTTGCCGAAGTATCTTTTAAGCAGACCAGCGAATGCTTTTCCGTGTCTTGCCTCGTCCTTAGCCATCTCATGTACTGTGTCATGGATTGCGTCAAGGTCAGCTGCTTTCGCACGTTTTGCAAGGTCGAATTTACCTGCTGTAGCGCCGTTTTCAGCCTCTACACGCATCTGAAGGTTCTTCTCTGTGCTGTCTGTTACAACCTCACCAAGGAGCTCTGCGAATTTAGCTGCATGCTCTGCTTCCTCGTAAGCTGCTTTCTCATAGTACATACCAACTTCCGGATATCCTTCTCTGTGAGCAACTCTAGCCATTGCAAGATACATACCAACCTCAGAGCACTCACCCTCGAAGTTCGCTCTCAGGTCTGCAAGGATGTCCTCGCTAACGCCTTTAGCTACACCTACAACATGCTCAGCTGCCCATGAGAGCTCGCCTTCCTGTTTCTGGAATTTAGAAGCTGGTGCTTTACATACTGGACAGGCTTCCGGTGCCTGCTCGCCTTCATAAACATATCCACATACTGTACATACCCATTTAGCCATAGTAATGATCTCCTTTTCTTTTTTGAAATATATTGTTTGTTTTTGTTTCTTCTAAATTAATAATAGTAATTATTACTATTTTATGATACCATGTGATCTTTGTTTTGTCAAGCTTGTTTTTCTTCTTTTTTCAGGCATTCCTTGCAGATCCCATAGAAGCTTGCATCTACGTCAAAGACTTTTCCGTGGATAAATTCTGCAGCTGCCTGTTCAAGAATTCCGTTAAGGCTGTCTGACTGCATATCGATCACCCGGTTGCATCTGGTACACATGAAATGTGAGTGTGGTGCGACCCTTCCATCGTAGCGATCCGCGCTTCCGAAATTGGTCAGCTTCCGGATCTCACCGATGTCACTGAGAAGAGAAAGATTACGGTAGACAGTTCCGAGACTGATGTTCGGGTAGATCTGTCGAAGATTCTCGTATACTGTATCTGCCGTTGGATGATCTGTTCTGGATCTCAGAAATTCCTTGATGGACTCTCGCTGACGGCTGTATTTAAGTGCTGCCATAATGTTTCCTCCTATCAGTAATAGTAATTATTACTGATATTATAATACATGACAGAGGGAGGTTTGTCAAGAGGTTTAGATATGATTATCCTGAAATATTTTCATTTTATGAGTTGGATGTAAATGAGTATTTTTACGCTGCAGGTGTAGGAGATATTTGCAACCCTGCAGAGGACTTACTTGATTCGGTTAAATGGTGAGAACTGGCAGTCGGATGTCTGACAGAGTGTTTGTTATAAGGAATATTGTGCCCTTAATGATAGGATTTTATCAGTAAAAATTCTCGGTGAAAATTTATAAAAATAAGTTGACATAGACTAACTTTGGTAGTATATTTACAATAGTTAGAGAAATCTAACTAATATATAAAGGAGAATGCAAATGACTTGTGAAAAATTTGAATCTGTCATGGGTTATCATTGTTCCCCTGTATTAATGGGAATGAAACCGGCGAATCTTGTTTCCTTTTCCAAGGAAAAAATGCCGGAGCTGCCGGAGATCATTTCGGATTATGAGGAGAGTCTTGAACGGGAAGGTATCCGTATGGAGATCATCTGTGGATGCAGGAAGCATTATCTTCTTCTGGTGTACCGGCCGGATATGCTGCAGGAATATCTTAAGCAGGATGAAGCCAGGAAACTTTTGCTCCAGGATGGGTATAATATAGATAGTTCTTTGGATGAGATGATCGCCCGTTTGAAGGAGAGATTTTTTCATAAGACGGAGTTTCCTCATGAGATCGGACTTTTCCTGGGTTATCCCATTGAAGATGTGAAGGGCTTCCGGAAGTTCGGAGGCAGTGGCTGCAAGATGTGTGGTTACTGGAAGGTTTATGATGATGTGGAGCAGGCTCGCAGGATTTTTGACAGCTACGATAAGTGCCGGGAGTTTACTGCGGCGCAGATCCGTGCGGGGTATTCGATTTTGCAGGTTGTTGGTATGAAGCATCTCTGTACATCTCAGATGTGCGTATAATATAAAGTTTAAAAACAGGAGGTTTTTAAGATGAGCAAGGTAGGAATTATTTACTGGTCTTCCACAGGCAACACAGAGGCAATGGCACAGGCTGTTGAGGAAGGTGCAAAAGCAGCTGGTGCGGATGTTGAGATCATGGAAGTTGCAGATGCAGATGTAGATAAAGCTCTCTCTTATGATGTTTTGGCACTTGGTTGTCCGGCAATGGGAGATGAGGAGCTTGAGGATGGTGAGTTCGAGCCATTCTTCTCTGATCTGGAAGGCAAACTTTCCGGTAAGAAAGTTGCGCTTTTCGGTTCCTATGACTGGGGCGACGGAGAGTGGATGAGAACATGGTGCGGCAGAGCAAAAGACGCAGGCGCAGAGCTTGTTGATGATGAAGGACTCATTGTAAACAACACACCTGATGATGAAGGACTTGCAGCTTGCCGTGAACTTGGCGGAAAACTTGCATAAGATCTATTAGATTTCAAATAAATAAAAACTGAGCAGAGCATTGGATTTTCAAACACAAACACCATCCGGACAGAAGGGATAGATATCTTTTTTGTCCGTGTGGTGTTTTATTTTGAGCGAAAATATCTGCTTATTACTTTGAGAAAATATAGAAGAAATGAATATTAAGACAAAAAATCCTTGTTGATTTTAATATTTACGTGTCCTAAAATAGATAAAAATGAAATAAAGCAGGAAAGTGAGGGATGCCGGATGACGCGGGAGGAAGCGGAACAGTATTTATATTATGCGATGACAATTGGTGAACAGCTTCTTTGCTGCGGAGCAGAGGTTGGACGTGTGGAAGATACCATACGGCGGATCTGCCTGGCATATGGAGCCACCCGGGCAGATGTTTTTTCTATCACATCCAGTATTGTGACGACTATTTATGGAGAGGATTTCGGTATTTGCACCCAGACGCGGCGTGTGCCGGGAATGTCCAATGATCTGGGACGGCTGGATGACCTGAACCAGCTTTCCAGATACATCTGTGAGTATCGGCCGAAGCCGGAGGAGATCCAGAAGGGGCTGGAAAAGATCCGGGATAAACAAGGATATTCTTTTAAAACGCAGATTTTGATCTATGCTGTAATTTCAGGTTCTTTTTCTGTGTTTTTCGGAGGAGATGTCAACGATATGATCGCTTCTGCGCTGATTGGTATCGCCCTGAAGCTGTTTGAGGCTTTTGTAAAAAAAGGTGCATTAAACTCGCTGCTGACAGTGCTTCTTTGCTGCGGAGCCGGCGGAGTACTTTCCAATCTTACAGTTCTGATCGGGCTTGGACATCATGCGGATCTGATCAGTATCGGAAATATCATGCTTCTGATACCGGGAATTGCATTTACCAATTCATTGCGTGATATGTTTTCAGGAGATACCATTACAGGTTTGATCCGATGTATGGAGGCACTTTTGCTGGCACTGGTCGTGGGCCTTGGTTTTACGGTGGCGAATCTGTTGTTTTAACCGAATCAGGGAAGTTCTCTTGAAGGTTACGAAAAGCAATAAGCAGTGAATGAGGAGTTTACATACTGTATCAATTGCGGAGTAGCGAAATGCAGCAGATAATGGGAGCATTTGATAGTAGTTATGATTTATTCAGGAGGAAAATATGCGGGAAATCATACAGCTGGTCGTATCCTTCACAGGATCCCTCGGCTTTGCGGCATTATTTAATATCCATGGAAAAAAACTCTGGTTTGCGGCATTGGGTGGATGTCTGTCCTGGGCTGTATATCTGGCAGTAGAGTTCATAACGCCAAGTCCGTATGCGTGCGGTTTCTGGTCAACAGTAGCTATTACTTTGTATGCAGAATGTATGGCAAGAATTCATAAAACGCCGGTAACTGTATTTCTGGTTTCCGCGACAATTCCGCTGATTCCGGGAGCAGCACTTTACCGGACAATGAACTGGATGTTGATGAAGGACTGGGCGAAATTCCAGAAAGACGGAATCTATACGATCCTTTTTGCGGTGAGCATGGCAGCAGGAATGACGCTGACAACCATTGCGTTCCGGATGGCGTGGCGGTGGATGTACAGGCAGAGGAGAATGTAATACAGTATCGAAATTCCCCGTTTACAAACCATCGGAAATGTGTTACGATTTTCCCATATGGAAAACTCATGGAAGAAGAGAGTACATGTGTACACCGTACTACAGGGAAATCCCCGGAGGACTTTTTAGATGCAGGCTGTGACGCAGTTGATGTCATAGATCTGCGGCAGAGTGAATGGTAAAGGTTCACTTTATGCAGGAGTTCCGAGACTGAGAGGGATGTGCAGGCACAGATGGAAGATGGCTTCGGAGAGGCATTGCTGAACCGGTTTAAACGCGATAAGCGAAGTGTGAATGTCCGATTTAACGGACACCGGCAGGCAGTGACAGGACCGCCTGTTATAGCGGAAGGGTATAGAGCTTGCTGTACCTGATGAGGTTTTTGCCGCGAGGCAGGAACGAAAAGAAGTGGTAACACGGGTAATAACTCGTCTTCTCATATCATTATGGTATGAGAAGGCGTTTTTTTTATTTTTATATTCATGGAGGAAAGAAAAGATGGAAAAGCAGAGATATTATATCAGCACTGCCATTGCGTACACATCCGGTAAACCGCATATCGGAAATACCTATGAGGTCGTTCTTGCGGATGCGATCGCACGTTTTAAAAGACAGCAGGGTTATGACGTATATTTTCAGACAGGTACTGATGAGCATGGCCAGAAGATCGAGCTGAAGGCTGAGGAAGCTGGTGTTACACCAAAGGAATTCGTAGATAACGTTTCCGGTGAGATCAAACGCATCTGGGATCTGATGAACACATCCTATGATAAATTCATCCGTACAACAGATAAAGACCATGAAGAGCAGGTCAAAAAAATCTTCAAAAAAATGTATGCAAAGGGAGATATCTACAAGGGTCATTATGAAGGAATGTACTGTACACCATGTGAGTCCTTCTTCACAGAGTCCCAGCTTGTAGACGGCAAATGTCCGGATTGCGGACGTCCATGCGTACCTGCCAAGGAAGAGGCATATTTCTTCAAAATGAGTAAATATGCAGATAAGCTTATTGACTACATCAACACACATCCGGATTTCATCCAGCCGGAGTCCCGTAAAAACGAGATGATGAACAACTTCCTTCTTCCGGGACTTCAGGATCTCTGTGTATCCAGAACATCCTTTAAATGGGGAATCCCGGTAGATTTCGATCCGAAGCACGTTGTATATGTATGGCTGGATGCCCTGACAAACTATATCACAGGTATCGGCTATGACTGCGACGGAAACAGCAGCGATAAATTCAACAAATACTGGCCGGCAGATCTTCACCTGATCGGAAAAGATATCATCCGTTTCCATACCATTTACTGGCCGATCTTCCTGATGTCTCTGGATCTTCCGCTTCCGAAACAGGTATTCGGACATCCATGGCTGCTTCAGGGCGATGGAAAAATGAGTAAATCCAAAGGAAATGTAATCTATGCAGATGAGCTGGTTGAGTTCTTCGGTGTAGATGCTGTCCGTTATTTTGTACTCCACGAAATGCCATTTGAGAATGACGGTGTGATCACATGGGAGCTGATGGTTGAGAGACTGAATTCCGACCTTGCAAACACACTTGGAAATCTTGTAAACCGTACAATTTCCATGTCCAACAAATATTTTAACGGAGTCGTTGAGAATAAGAATGTTATTGAGCCGGTTGATGAGGATCTTAAGAGCTTCATCCTTCAGGTTCCGAAGAACGTTTCCGCAAAAATGGACAAGCTTCGTGTGGCAGATGCTATCACAGAGGTATTCTCTCTGTTTAAACGCTGCAACAAATATATCGACGAGACAATGCCATGGGCACTTGCAAAGGATGAGACAAAGCAGGATCGTCTTGCAACCGTTCTCTACAACCTGGTTGAGGGAATCTGCATCGGCGCATCTCTTCTGAAATCCTTTATGCCGCGTACAACAGAGCGTATTCTTGTACAGCTCAACGCAAACGAGAGAACTCTTGAGGAGATGGAGCAGTTTGGTCTTTATCCTTCAGGAAACCGCGTAACTGACAAACCGGAGATCCTTTTTGCGAGACTTGACCTGAAAGAGGTTCTTGAGAAGGTTGAGAAGCTTCATCCGAAGAAAGAAGAGCCGAAAGAAGAGCCGAAGGAAGAGGTAGAAGAGGAGAAAACAGAGAATGTGATCGATATCGAGGCAAAGCCGGAGATCACTTTCGATGATTTTGAGAAGCTGCAGTTCCAGGTTGGTGAGATCATCGCCTGTGAGGAGGTTAAGAAATCCAGAAAACTTCTCTGCTCTCAGGTTAAGATCGGAAGTCAGGTTCGTCAGATCGTATCCGGAATCAAGGCTCATTATTCCGCAGAGGAAATGGTGGGCAAAAAGGTTATGGTCGTTACAAACCTGAAGCCTGCTAAGCTTGCCGGAATCCTCAGCGAGGGTATGATCCTCTGTGCAGAGGATGCAGACGGAAATCTTTCCCTGATGGTACCGGAGAAAGAGATGCCTGCAGGCGCTGAGATCTGCTAAGTATAGACAGATATGGAATTGAATCATTTTGATAAAAACGGCAATGCTGTTATGGTGGATGTGTCCGACAAACCGGTCACTCACCGTACGGCAACAGCCACGGGTTCCATTCAGGTAAGCCCGGAGATCATGGCCGCGGTAAAAAGCGGAAATGTGAAAAAGGGTGATGTACTTGGTGTGGCCCGTGTGGCAGGTATCATGGGTGTGAAGCGTACTTCTGAGCTGATCCCCATGTGTCATCCACTTCCCATCCAGAAGTGTTCTGTGGATTTTGAGACGGATGAGGATGCGGGAGTGATCCGTGTATTCTGCACGGTAAAAACAGAGGGAAAAACAGGCGTGGAGATGGAGGCGCTGACAGGTGTTCAGGTGACGCTTCTTACCATTTATGACATGTGCAAGGCAATTGACAAGCACATGGTCATGTCTGATATCCATCTGGAAGAAAAAACAGGAGGCAAAAGCGGAGATTTTCGTTTTGAGGAAAAATAATGATAGACAGGTGCGGAAGAAATATTGATTATCTCAGGATTTCCGTAACTGACAGATGTAATTTGCGGTGTATTTATTGTATGCCGGAGGAGGGAGTGCAGCATGTGGAGCGCTCCCTCATTTTGCAGGAAGAGGAAATTTTGAGGATCTGCCGGGTGATGGCAGAGCTGGGTATCCGGAAGATCAAGCTGACCGGCGGGGAACCGCTTGTACGGCCGCGGATGCCTCAGCTGGTGGAAAAACTGAAAAATATGCCGGGGATCGAGAAGGTGACTCTGACTACAAATGGTGTGCTTCTGAAAGATCAGATGAGTGATTTTGCCCGGGCGAGGCTGGACGGATTGAATATCAGCCTGGATACGCTGGATGAGGCCTGCAGCAGGAGGATCACGCGGCGGGATGAACTGGGGCGGACGCTGGAAGGGATTTCGGAGGCAATGAAGTATCCGGAGATTTCACTGAAGATCAATTGTGTGCCTCTTGGGATCCAGGAGCAGGATCTTTGCCGGGTGGCGCTTTTGGCCAGGGATCACAGGGTGCATGTGCGGTTTATTGAGATGCTGCCCATTGGGATGGGAAAAGAATTTCATGGGGTGTCGGAGGAGGAACTGCTTCGGATCCTTGGGGAAAAGCTTCCGCGGTTTTCGCCGTATGTTGGGGAGCCCCTTGGGAATGGACCGTGTCATTATTATGATGTGGATGGTTTTTCCGGAAAGATCGGGTTTATCAGCGCGGTGAGCCATAAGTTCTGTGGGGAGTGTAACCGGATCCGGCTGACTTCTCAGGGCTTTTTGAAGACCTGTTTGCAGTATGCTGCGGGAAGGGATCTTCGGGAGGTGATCCGCAGTGGTGGTTCGGATGAGGTGCTGAAGGCTGTGATCCTGGAGGCTCTGGCGGAGAAACCGGACGGGCATGCTTTTGACGTAGGTCTGGAGAAACAGAAGGATGATAAGACGGAGAAGCTTTGTATGGCTCAGATCGGAGGTTGAGTGATGAAGAGAGTTGCTGTGATCACTTCTAGTGATAAGGGGTACAGAGGAGAGCGTGAGGATCTTAGTGGTCCTGCTGTGAAGGAGATTATGGAGGCGGCCGGGTATGAGGTTGTTTCTGTGGATGTTTTGCCGGATGACCGTGGGATGCTTGGAAGCCGGATGGCTGAGATCGCAGATTTGGGGCTTGCGGAGCTGATCCTGACTACGGGTGGTACCGGGTTTTCTCAGAGGGATGTGACACCGGAGGCTACGGAGGATGTGATCGAGCGGCGTGTGCCGGGGATTCCGGAGGCGATGCGGGCGTTTAGTCTGACGATCACGAAGCGGGCGATGCTGAGCCGGGCTACGGCCGGGATCCGGAAGGGGACGTTGATCGTTAACCTGCCGGGGAGTCCTAAGGCTGTCAGGGAGTGCCTGGAGGTTATTATTGAGGCGTTGGGGCATGGGATTGAGATTTTGACCGGCGATGCTGGAGAATGCGGACGGTAGTGTGTGGTGTATACTTAGACTAACAAACGGACGCCCAACGGAGGCAGGGCTGGCTGTTGGATGTGGTAGGTTTTATGATTAAAATTCATCTCCAGCGATTCATAATTCCTGAGGCTTGAGAGTTACATGTGGTAGGTTTTGGAAATCAATATTGCTGGTGTGATATAGGAATAAATTTGGTAATGATGTGTGATTAATAGGAGTTTGCTATGGGAAAAGTACTTGCGGTTTGTATCAGTGAGAAGAAAGGAACACAGAAGAAGAATGTCGGGTCTGCGGTTTTTGTGGAGGACTGGGGGCTTGAGGGGGATGCTCATGCTGGGAAGTGGCATCGGCAGGTGAGTCTTCTTTCCGGTGAAAAGATCGATGCATTTCGTGCAAAGGGCGCAGAGGTTGAGGATGGTGCTTTTGGTGAGAATCTGGTTGTGGAAGGGATTGATTTCGCAAAGCTTCCGATTGGCACCAGATTTCGCTGTGGTGAGGTTGTGCTGGAGCTGACTCAGATCGGAAAGGAGTGCCACAATGGCTGTGCCATTTTTCAGAAGATGGGTGAATGTATCATGCCCCGAGAAGGTGTGTTTACAAGAGTGCTGAAAGGTGGAAAAGTTTCCGTCGGTGACGAGATGACTGTGGATAAAGCTATGATTTTTGATACCCATGCACATTACGATGATGAGGCTTTTGATGAGGATCGTTTTGCCATGCTGGATAGCATGCAGGAGAACGGGATCGGGCATATTGTGGATGTGTGTGCTTCTGTGGGACATTTTGACCGGGTTTATGATCTGGTTGAGAAGTATCCTTTTGTTTATGGCGCAGTGGGTGTTCATCCGGATGATGCGGATAAGGTGGATGCAGCTGTGCTGGATGAGATCCGCAGATATTGCGACATGAAAAAAACGGTAGCCGTAGGTGAGATCGGCCTGGATTATTACTGGCATAAGGAGAAGGAGGAGCATCTTCTCCAGCAGAAGGTATTCCGCCAGCAGATGGACATCGCCCGTGAGAAAAAGCTTCCGTTTATGATCCACAGCCGTGATGCAGCAGAGGATACGCTGAATATTGTGAAAGAATATATGCAGGATGGGATGTATGGTGGAGTTATCCATTGCTTTTCTTATAGCAAAGAAATTGCAAGAGAGTATCTGAATATGGGACTTTATCTTGGAATCGGCGGAGTGGTTACTTTTAAGAATTCCCGGAAGTTGAAAGAGGTGGCAGAGTATGCGCCGCTGAATCAGATCCTGCTTGAAACCGATTGCCCCTACATGGCACCTGTGCCGAACCGTGGAAAAAGAAACAGCTCCCTGTATCTGCCGGAGGTTGTGAAGACCATTGCGGAGATTAAGGGAATCAGCTGCGAGGAGGTTGTGGCTGTGACGGAGAGTAATGCGTTGAAGATGTTGGGGTTGATCAAATAAATCGCAGAGATGTTATGTGGTTAAATACGAGTAGTGAATGTCCGTTTGATTTTGAAAATATGAAATAAAGAATATTGAAATATCATTCATTATAATATACAGGAAGTTCTGGATGTGAAGAGAAGATTCAAACAATTTTATCTTATGATTGTCGACCTGCGATATGGAAAAAATTCAGAAAGGTTGACAAAGTATTTATTTATAAGGAAAATTGAAGCATTATGTTTGAATAGAGCTGAAAATTTATGTATAAATAATTGCAAATGACGAGCTCGACAGAAAGTGATAAAATAGACCTTATATTATAGATGCAGAGTGCGGGTATTAATAGAAACATTGTGTAATGTAAAGATGGATACAGAAGGATGGCAGAGAGGCTTAATGACTGTATTAATGAAAGGTCTAATCTGGTGCTGGAATAGCTTAGTATAGCAAGTTTCATGGGATATTTAAAAGGAAAAAGTACGTTAATGATTTATGACAGACATCCAGAATTATAGAGTAAATGGGATAAAGCGTTCTGGGCAAGAGGATATTATGTAGAAACCATTGGTAATATTACCGATGAAGCAGTACAAAAATACATCAAAAAGCAGGCAGTAACATAGCCTTTTGAAGGGCTAATAATAAGGGGCTGTCGCATTAGCAAATATTTTTGCTGGGCGGCAGCCCCGTTTTATGCCAAAATGGCATCGAAATTGATTACCATTTTGATGCCATTCTTTACAAGCGCAGTTCGTCCCTAAGCATCCCTTTCAGCATGCCTTATTTCAAACTGTTTTATTTTCAATTATCAAAATCTATGCCTTTTTTAATGCAAAAAGGTGACTTCCCGTCCTTCCTGTCTGAATCTTACAATGAAGTTTATTGATATTTCGCCCCATCGCTAAAAGGATACTTTCTGCCAAGGCATTTACCTTTCCACGGTACAGATATCTCCGAAAGTTCATGTCTTCTTTCACATCA
>NZ_FMUW01000056.1:0-9112 GCF_900101315.1 Blautia sp. SF-50 | reverse complement strand
GTTACTGTTCACTCCGTTCTCAGCAACACGCTTCGCGATGCACAGAATTTATGCTAATCGCATAAATTCGCGCGGTATGTCTCGGGTTTTCTGTGACCTTCGCTCACAAAAAACACCTCGCGGAATATTACCAGTGAACAGTAACCCGGAGACTTTCCTGATTCAGTTAAACAATTATTTTGGCATAAAAAACTCCCTGTTTCACTACTTTTCATAGTAAAACAGGAAGTATATAAATCTTATTTTGAGATCTCGTCGATCAGACGCAACTCCTCAGCTGTAAACGGTGCACAGTGGATCGCTTTCACATTATCAAGGATCTGCTGCGGCTTGGAAGCTCCGATCAGAACACTGGTAACTTCCTTATGCTGAAGCAGCCAGCCAAGCGCCATATCAGCCAGCTTCTCTCCACGCTGGGCTGCCAGATCGTTCAGTCTCCGGATCTGATCCAGACGCTCCGGCGTCAGCACACTTTCCTTAAGGAATCTTCCATCTTTGCGGATACGGCTGTCCTCCGGGATCCCGTTCAGGTAACGGTCTGTCAGCTGTCCCTGAGCAAGAGGGCTAAAGGTGATCAGACCTTTTTTCAAAATGCCGGTGGTTCTCTTGAGACCGTTTTCTTCCACAGTTCTGTCAAAAATGGAATACCGGTTCTGGTTGATCACAAAGGGACATTTCAGATCCTTCAGGATCGCTGCCGCCTGGCTTAAGGTTTTTCCATCATAATTGGAAAGTCCCACATAAAGGGCCTTGCCCTGCTGAACCGCTGTTGCCAGCGCCCCCATAGTCTCCTCAAGCGGAGTCTCCGGGTCCATTCTGTGATGGTAAAAAATATCCACATATTCCAGACCCATGCGCTTCAGGCTCTGGTCAAGGCTCGCCAGAAGATACTTGCGGCTGCCCCAGTTTCCATAAGGGCCTTCCCACATATCATAGCCTGCCTTTGTTGTGATGATCAGCTCATCACGGTATGGCATCAGTTCTTCTTTCAGGATCTTGCCGAAATTCCGTTCCGCACTTCCATAGGCAGGTCCGTAATTATTGGCAAGGTCAAACTGTGTGATACCATTGTCAAAAGCTGTAAAGCACAGCTGCTTCATGTTTTCATAATCAGAAGTATCTCCGAAATTATGCCATAATCCAAGAGACACCTTCGGAAGCATCAGGCCGCTTTCACCGCAGCGGTTGTACTCCATAGTTTCGTAGCGTTCCTTTGCAGGTGTGTACATAAAAAGACCTCCCATAATGTAGCATGATTTACATTTTCTGTAACTGCTTTTACTATACTTCACCGGCCCTTATTTCGCAAGACGGATCATATTCCAGCTGTGTTTTGCAAAAACTGCTTCCAGTTTTCCGCCGTCCAGCTTTGAGCATTCTGCACTGGCTTTTACAGGAACTACATTCTCGGGCTGCGTCTCTGTATTGACTGCCTGAAGATTATCGTTATTCAGCACGATATGCTCTACGATCTTATATTCCTCAAACTGTCTCAAGTCACAGGAAACTTCCATATCCTCATCCAGACTCTTATTCACTGCAAAGATCGTCAGCGTATCCTTTTCCTCATCCCAGACACACACAGAATCCAGATATGGCGCTTCGCCATAAGTTTTGCTCTCGTATACCGGTGTGAGAACCTGTGTATTAAGGACGGTTCCTCTTCCAAACACACTTGTCAGCATATACGGATAAAAGATCGTCTGACGCCATGCGCCTGTATCGGATGTCATGATCGGCGCAATAACATTTACCAGCTGTGCCATGCAGGCGATCTTTACACGATCTGCATGACGAAGAAGTGTGATCAACATGCTTCCCACAAGAAGTGCATCCTCAAAGTTATAAACATCCTCCAGCTGATGGGGCGCCTGTACCCATTTTTCCAGTTTTTTATCCTGTTCATTGCTGTGGTACCATACGTTCCATTCGTCGAAGGAAAGATTGATCTGTTTTTTTCCATGCTTCTTTGCTTTTACAGCATCGCAGATGGAAACCACTCCTGAGATAAAATCATCCATGCCCTTGGAGCTTGCCAGAAAATCGGCAGTGTCTCCCGATGCATTTCCATAGTACTGATGCAGGGAAAGATAATCCACCTGATCGTAAGCCTCGTCAAGAACCGTATACTCCCAGGAGCCAAAGGTAGGCATTTCCAGACTGGAGCTTCCGCATGCAACAGTCTCAACCTCCGGATCCATAAATTTCATCAGGCGGGCAGTCTCTGCTGCAACTCTTCCGTACTCTGCCGCAGTTTTATGTCCCATCTGCCACGGACCGTCCATCTCGTTTCCGAGACACCATAATTTGATATCATGCGGCTGTTCATAGCCGTGAGCCTTACGGAGATCACTGTAATAGGTACCACCCTTAAAGTTACAGTATTCCAGAAGATTTTTCGCATCCTCCGGTCCTCTTGTTCCCAGGTTTACTGCCATCATCACATCGCTGCCAGCTTTTCTGGACCAGTCCACAAACTCATTGAGACCAAACTGGTTTGTCTCGATCACGCCCCAGGCCAACTCCGGTCTGGACGGACGCTGAGCTTTCGGTCCGACGCTGTCCTCCCAGCGGAATCCGGATACAAAATTTCCGCCCGGATAACGAACGATCGGTACCTGAAGCTCCCTTACCAGTTCCAGAGTATCCTTCCTGAATCCCTGCTCATCAGAAAGGGGGCTGCCTTCCTGATAAATCCCCTCATAAACCGCACGTCCGAGATGTTCTATAAAGGAACCATAGATCCTTTTGTCTGTTTTTCCGGTGAGGAAATATTTGTCCACGATGATCTGCGCTTTTTTCATTGTAAAAATCCTCCTGTAAATTATTATTTTCTGCCTGCCACTGCATTGGACTCTGTTTCCGATTCCGCCATATACCGGCTCTTACGCCTCTGTTCGCTCACACACTCTCAGACAGATCGGAAATCAACCGTTTCTATGTTTCATTTTACCATCCGGTTCTATCCATACCAGTGATTATCTTCCGAAACAGTTGACTTTTTTTCCGGTAAGATTTATCGTAAAGACAGTCTTACCAGACGGACGTCCCTCTGTCACTTTACTTTATACTTCCAGACAGAAAGTTCTTTACAATGCCACAGTCGGATTGTCTGATCTACGTAATGAAAGGAGCGCAGCATTTTCATGGATTTCACCTTAAATTTCTGCGAATACAACCGTTCCAACTCCGATTACGACAGGATTTTCCGACCGGAGGGAAGCGGAGATTTTCTTTTTCTTTTATTTAAAACACCAATGAAGGTTTATCTGGACGGTCAGCTTACTGTCACCCGGGATAATGCCTGCATCTTTTATATTCCGGGAAATCCCCAGCATTATCAGGCTGTGCGAAAATTTCGGAACAGTTATGTCCATTTTTCCTGCGGAGAAAATCTGGCAAAACGGTTCGGACTTCCCTGCAACGAAATTTTTTACCCCAGTGACTGCCAGGAGATCGATCACTGTATCCAGAAGCTGCAGCATGAATATCTGAACAGAGAAGTTTTTTCCCGGGACTACGAGCATGCCCTGCTCTGCCAGCTGATGATCACAGCCTCGCGGGAACTCCGCAGTACAGATACAGGCAAGCCTTCAGACTCGGAACTCTGCAGCCTGTTCCAAAAAATCCGTCTGGAAATGCTTACAAATTACGAAAAGCCATGGACAACAGAAAAGCTCTGCGCCATGGCTAATCTCGAAAAAAGTCAGTTTTATTCCTGTTACCGGAATTTTTTTGACAGCACCCCTCATGCTGACCTGAATCTGCTCCGTCTGGAAAAAGCCAAAAATCTGCTCACCAACGAAGCTCTGCCTGTTCAACAGGTGGCTCTGCTGTGCGGATTTTCAAATCTCTCCCACTTCAGCCGGTACTTCCGAAAGAACTGTGGCTGTTCGCCCAGTGAGTGGGCACGCCGCCCCTGACCAAAAGGGTATTCACACTCTGCATTCACTGCGCAGGCAACTTGTCTGATCTGATCACCGTGCCGCATTACACTTCTCATAAGCAAACAGTGCCGCACCAAGCGCACCACAAAGCTGTGCCTCATCACAGATATAAAGCTTCGCCCCCAGCTTCTCCTCCAGTGCCTGGATGATACCTTTATTTCTGGCAACACCACCGGTCATCATGTATTCCCCCGGATTCTTTTTGCCAAGGCGGGCTGCAAGAGCTCCTACCTTGGAAGCAACAGATACATTCAGACCATGGATGATATCTGCCACGTCCTTATTCTGGGCAACCAGGGAAACTACCTCGGACTCTGCAAATACAGTACACATGCTTGAGATCACTACGTTCTCTTTCCACTCCAAGCCACGGGTACTCATCTCCTCCAGGGAAAGTCCAAGAGTACGGGCCATCATTTCCAGGAATCGTCCGGTTCCTGCTGCACATTTATCGTTCATCAGGAAATTTTTTACCGCACCGTTCTCGTCAATGCTGATCGCCTTGATATCCTGACCGCCGATGTCGATAACTGTACGCACATTCGGATTCAGATAATGGGCTCCCTTTGCGTGACAGGTAATCTCTGTGATACTGTCATCACCACTGTCAATATAGGCACGTCCATATCCGGTAGTAACGATACGCACGATATCTTCTTTCCTGATCCCTGCTTTTTCCACGGCCATCTCCAGGCTCTTCTCTGCACTCATCATAGCGCCGCCGCCTGTGGGAATGATCATGGTCGATTTAATTTTTCCGTCTTTATCCAGGATCACAACATCTGTACTTGTGGAACCGCTGTCGATCCCTGCCACATAATAAACTCCTGATTCCATTTTTTTCCTTACCTCCTCACTGATTCCTTTTGATGGGTCCATATCCTCAGAGCCTTCCAGGGTCTCCGCAAAAGCCTGCACTCTGGTAAGGAGCTGTCCTGCACTCTGGCTTGTAAAATCTGTCTCGATCTTCAGAAGCGGAACCTTGATATCACGCTTGATGCTTGCATACTCAAATCCGTAATAGTCGCAGAATTTAATAGTATGATAAATGATCCCCTTCAGGTTCGGATCCAGATACAGCCGGTTTCTTCGGGTGCTGTTGTTCATACGGAAGCAGGGCATCTGGGAAAGAAGTGCATCCGCATAAGCCAGGAACATGGCATCGTCTTCCATTTTTTCCAGCTCCTCACGGATCACTGCAAGACGTCTTCCACCTGTACAGGTCAGGTTTTCCACATCCATGCGGATATTATCCCGGATCATTTTTTCCAGGATGCCGCTGACACGGACACCCAGAACACCGATATACGGCTGGTTATCCACAGTCTCATGGGAAAAAGCATTCAGAAATCCACTTCTGTCGAAGGTTTTCCCCGAAAATTTCTCATAAGCTTTCTTCAGACGGTGGATGCCCTGGGCAAGCTTCACCTTTTCACAGTCGTTATCCTCATGAGGCATGTCCAGCATGTACAGAAATTTACATTTACCGGTACTTTCCACAATGTCGTACACACGGCGCATGGAATCACAGCAGTTAACAAGAACAAGCTGCTCTACCTTTCCCTCCAGCACTGCCTGGATCACAGATTTTCCGAAGCCACAGAGATTGGCATGGGCGATCTGGTCCGAAAGCTCAAAATTCTCCGGCATTTCCTCAAGAACCGCACATTCCTCGCCAAAGCCCTTAAACAGCTCCAGCGGTGTATATTTACAGACGTAATGTATCATGACCGTTTTTCCTCCTTACCTTCTGACAGCATTTCCAGATATGCCTGAAGTCGTGTGGATACCTGGCCGTCACTGGAATTGGCCGGGTTGCAGCCGTCACCGTCCAGGACCATGGTGGGAAGTCCTGCATTTTCCAGAGAATTTTTGATCAGGCTGGAAGCTCCGATGGTTCCCTTGCAACCCCAATGCGCAAAAAGGATCCCGCCGTCTGCCTCTGTAAGGTTCGCCAGCTCCTGGGCACGCCGAATCCTCTGCTTCACACTTCCATTGTAAATGCAGTTGACCATTTTTTCCGCAAGGGCCTCATAAGGATCCGAGGCCTGCATCCGCTGAAAACCGTCTGCAACAAAATCACAGGCACGGATATGCACGTTCTGGCTGTAATTAAATACATCCTTTACCGGCTCCTGCAAAAACGGCATCATATGCATCCACAAAATATGAAGACCTTCCCCCTTTGGTGCCTTCTTCACATCCTCAAGAAGCATTTTTGTGTATTTCAGGGATTCCTCTGAGCCCGCCAGAAGATGGCACATAAAGATCGCATACAGCTCATTTGTCAGGGAAGTCACCGGATCGTGATCCTTTCTGAGGGCAAGCTGGCTGCTGTAATAGGAGGCCGCTTCATTGCTGTTGGCAACTGCACGCTGTACCGACTGCTCGGAGATTTTTTTCCCGCCTACATCCTCCAGGAATTTCTTCAGCTCGCGGAGCTGATCTGCAACATAGCTGATGGAATCCTGATTTTTTTCATAGGGTACGTCAATATAAAAGCCCGGAATCTGATACTTCTGTTTCAGATAAGGAAACGTCATCATGTTTCCATCGCAGGCAAGGTTTGTGTAGATGGTACATTTGGGCTTCGGTACCAATCCTGTCATGGACGCTCCCAGAAAAACTCTGTGATAGGAGCACATGGTTTCCGGAAAGCCCTCTGATTCCGTCTGTGCCAGAAATGCCTGCTCACATCTGGTTCCGGCGATGAAGCAGGACATTGCCTCCACGGAATACGGAGTGATCCCTGCTGCTGTCAGAAGCTCTCCCGGTACAAAAATGCTCACCAGAGCGGTATCGTCCGGTTTTGCAAGGGCTTTGATAATATTCTGCATGACTACACGGGCTACATACTGTCCCGAAGCCGGAAGCTTCCTGTCAGGAAAAAGCTGCAGACGTTTTTCCTGAAGCCGGTATCCAGTGAGAAGAAGTTTTCGTGCTTTTTCCGGATCCCTGATGGATTTCTCTCCCACCATATCCCCGAATTTCTTTATAATATCCAATCTGTCACATCCTCCGTCAAATCAAAAAATCTATTATAAGTCTGTCAGACGCTTACCCGAAATTTTGTCTCAGACAAAATTCTGTAGCATTATCATCGTCTGGATGGTATAAAGGTTCCACCTGTCAGACCAATATTTTTATTATAAAGATATTTTTTTCAAATGTAAACACGCTAATTTTTACAAATTTGAAGCCTTTTGCACATATCAAAACATCAAAATGCAGATTTTCCACAAAACTCTCATTCCTTTTCGTGGAAAACCTGCTTTTGTCTTATCACATTATCTTCTGCTCTGTTTTTTCCGTTACTCTGTATCACATCTGATGACGTACCACCTTATATTCATCTCCGGAACGATAATACGGACATTCCTTGTAAGCGCTGCTCACAAAACGATAATATTCATCCTCATCCAGATTGACATCACAGTAATATTCGTCACACTCTTCATCATATGTATAGTTTGCACAGTATTCGCAGCTGGTTCCCTTCATATTTATTTCTCCTCTCTTTGCAGGAAAGTATTTCTCCCTGCTGTTCTCCTGATTATATAATAAAAAAAGGAAGAATTCCATTACTGAAATCCTCCCTTTTTTATATATCAGAACATTCCGTTCACAGTCTTATATTTGTAAAGCATCTCCGCATGATTCTGCTCTTCCACCTGGATATCTGCCAGAAGCTTCCTCACACCACTGTCTTCAAAAGCAAAAACATCCGAGTTGTATTCTCCGGAAATCAGCTTTTCTGTTCCGATACAGTCTGTTGCAAGAAAAGCATCGTGTTCCTTATCCTCTGAGGACATCACCGATGTGTAAGCAGCCTTTGGCTGGTAATCACGGCCGTCACTGTCATTACAGTTTACCTGTGGAACTGTACCGGAAAGCACCTGGCTCAGGGAATCGTAATGCTCCTGCTCTTTTTTCTGAAGAGTCTGAAATAAGCTTTTAAGCTCCGGATCCCTGGCCTGCTGTGCGTATTTTCCGTATTTTTCAATGCAGCTTTTTTCCTGTGTCTGAAGATCCTGGATCACTGTGCGTTCTTTTTCCTTTAATATCATTATGATCATCCTTTCTTTTGATAATAATGATAGTATGGTTTGGAAACGCGATTTTATTCATGTTTTACGCAGTCAGGATCTCCATCAGTGCTCCGTAAAGATCCTTGTCCAGCTCCATAGACTGAAGCTCAGATAAAAGAACCGGCAGCTTCTTTCCGGCTGTGATCAGCTGATATAATCTGTCCTTCAGTACAAAACCGATCTCTGCCTGGTTCAGGAAATCGAAGATACGTTTCTCTATACGATTATCCGCTACCTCTCCTGCAAGAATGATCTGCACCTCTGCCGCTGTGTCTGCTTCCACTTCCACACAGATCTTCTGAAGCTTCTCTTCATATTTTACAGCAGCCTCAGTCTCTGCTCCGTTAACCAGAACCTTCACAGTATCTGTTCCTGTTTTCGCAAAATTACAGAACTCCACGGTATAAGCTCTCTTTGCCGGGATCAACTCTGTTTTTCCCTGTGCGGGATGAATGGTAAACACTCCCTGATCCTTTTCCTTATAATCCATTTCCGTAAATACACAGGCACCATTTTCGTAAGCACAGGTTTCGTTGTCATCCTCATACAATCTGAAGCTTCCGTCAGCACCCGGGAATACCCGGATATTCAGGCTTTCCGGATTCTTTTCCGCCTCTGTTCCACGGATCTCATCGGTCATCACCAGAATACCGCCTGCTTTTGCAAGAACCGGGATACTGTCCAGAGTACGGTACATATCCACCATTCGTCCACCCTCATAGCGCAGACCTGTTTGACACTCCCCACAGCTAAAGCAGGGGGATTCTTGCTTCTCCCACTACTGCATTGGCAAACACCTTACGGTACTGCAATGTCTTACACAGTGTCCACAAGCTATATTTATACTGTTCCCGTATGCCCTACGGTACAGTTTTTATCTTTATGCAGACTGCATCTGCAGTCCTTTTTTCAGAATATTGATACTTGCATTCGTATCCCGGTCATGAACCGCATGGCATTTGGGACACTCCCAGATACGAATGCCCAGATTTTTTATCCGTGGATTTCTGTAGCCACAACAGCTGCAGGTCTGACTGCTCGGATACATCGTTGGTACTCTGTGAATTTCATTTCCAT
>NZ_FMUW01000057.1:0-8497 GCF_900101315.1 Blautia sp. SF-50 | reverse complement strand
AGACTTCATAAAGCATTAGGATTAGCAGAGATACCAGCCGATGAAGTCACATTGATACCAGCATTAATAAAATAATAATAACAATACAGGCACAGGCAAGTTTCATTGCATAGAATTTAGTCTTTCCAACAGACATGTGGAATTTAGTCCTGCACACTATTTCCAGATGTCCTTTTATCATGCAAAAAACTATGCTGTTTATGCCGTATAAAAGCATTATATACTAAAAAAATCAAGTTGTATATCTCCGAAAATAGAATTAAATCCCGCATAAAATCAAGGTATATTAGAATGTAGAATTTACTTTTTCATTCAAGCTAAACTTTTTTTCCTGTTCGTAGATTTCCGGGAACAGCTCCCTTGCCAGCAGCCTGCGGTTTGTCCCATTCACCTGCCAGTTCCAGGGCCGGATTCCCTGTCCCTTTACATCTTGAATATCATAAACATGGGTAACTCCTTCCCCGAAAATTTTGGAAGGAAATACTGCAATTCCTTTACTTCCTCTGGCAACCGGCAAATCCATTTCCAGCCAGGCATCATATCCTGCAAGAACGGAAGCATCTGGGCGCTGGGCATATACCATACAGGTATTTAAGAAGTCCAACTGATACAGACGCCCCATGCAGGAAAGGAAATTTTTCCAGGAATCCTCCGACTCTGAAATCCAGTGTATGGTTTCCTCATACAGTTCCCGTACTTTTGTGATATGCTTCATCTGCTGTTCCTTCTTTCTTTTACAGGTACCAGTTCTTTTGCAGAAATATCACGATAGGAAAAATCATCTGCCCCCAGCACGATTTTTTCTGCATAGTAATCTGCTTCTGCTTTTGCAGTTGCCTCCAGTTCATTCCTGCCCCGGTATCTTACTTTTTTCTCCAGGACTTCTCTTATGGTCACTTCATATTCTTTTTCGTCCATGCTTCTCCTTTCTTACTGCAAGCGGCTGGGTCTTCCATACAGCCCAATGTTCGACGGATTGAACGGGTCATTCACTACCCCACGTCTGCTGTTGGCTGCATGTACCATTCTGCCATTACCAACATAAATTGCCACATGGGAAATATTGCGGAACTGCCCATTCTGCTCATAAGAATAAAAAATCAGATCTCCCGGCTCCAGTTCGCCTTCTGTAACTTCCAGCCCATGTGTTACCATAAATTCTCCCTGAGTAGAGGCAATCGCCGGAAGGGAAATGCCTACCTCCTGATACAGCCGCTGTACCAGGGAACTGCAATCATAATATCCTTCCTCATACCGGTGTTCCTGGCTGTATTTGCAGCCTACCTTCGTCAGTGCCAGATTTGCAACGTCACTTCCTACACCAAAGGAAGGGATCTCATTTCTAAATTCCTCACTCATGACTTCCCTTAACAGTTCTTCTTCTTTTTCTGTCAGCTTTCCAAGTGCAATATAGTCCTCATAATTCAGGTTCTTAACATAGCAGCCCTTCTTTGTTACCGTAATCTCATTTTCGTCCCCATCTGCCAGAAACGCTTCAAAAGTCTGATGTCCCCAGGCAGACGCAGTTGCATGGTCCGCACAGAAAACATCAAATTGTACTCCATACCGGTCAAATGCCCCGGTATCTTCTACGGTATATTCAATCCCGTTCATAATGATCCTGGTTCCCATAGGGACAAAGGGATTTTGTGCATCTACTGCAAGGGTATGGTCCGGTTTTGGCATGACACCGGAGGCTGTCGGTCCTCCTGCCCACTGCCCACAACAGATACTGCACTGGCAATAGCCGCTGGTTACAACATTTCCCAGACTTTCCCCTGCCTTTATGGTGGTGGTTATGGTCGTGTTTTCAAAACTGTTCATTTCATCAAAGATTTCCTTCAGCTTGTCCTTATGCCGCTGATCCATATCCACACCTATATCCCCGGTTCCATACTTCACCATATAAACCATTAAAGTATCATAATAATTACTCACATAATTTCCGTTTTTCTCATGGAGATAGGTAACTGCCCCATCTTCCCCATTTTGTCCAAGTTTTGTATTAAAGTCCATGTAGTAACCGCTTAAAACTTCCCGGACGGTAGGGTTCTCCTCAGACGGATTGGGCATGAACGCACCAAGTGGCGAACAGTATAAAAGGAAAAAGATAATCACCACAGGGATTGCCACCACAAGCAGAATACTGAACAGCGGAGCTAAAAGCGCCCCGGCAAACTGGACCACCTTCAGCATAAATACAGAGGCTTTCATCTTTACAATATCTTTTGCCACCTGTGCCAAACTGTCCTGCTGTCCATTTCCGGTGAGCTTATTGATCATATACTGGATTTTCCTCTGCCGGACTGCCTGCTTTTTCTGTTTCTCCATCTGTTTCTTTTTCACTGCTTTTGTTTCTTTGTAAAACTGCTTATTGGTAATCTTCCCATCAGCCTGTTTTACCTTTAATTCCTGCTCTGCCTTTCTATAGTTCCGGTCCTTCCACAGCTTTTCTGTCGGTTTTGCTGCTGTCCCCATGACATAAAGGGAATCATTGACTTCTTCCCCACCCTCTAACTGGGTCAGTATAGCAGCCTCTCCCCGGCGTACACCCTTTATGGCAGTCTGCTTCGCCAGGGAAGATTTTTTTGTTTCCGCCAGCTTTGCAGCCTGTTCCCTCCGGTACTGTTCCTTTGCCCGGAAACCAGCAGAGGGCTGGCTGTTTGGTGCTGCCCCCTGTTTCATCTGATCCGGCTGTAAGGTTCCCGGTACAGATACGGTACTTTTGGTCTTTCCATTTTGTTTTCTATCTTCTGCAGTTCCCCGGATTGCTGCCTCTTTCCCGGCCTGCTTTTTCTTTTCCTTTTGTTTTTCAAACAGCGCTTCTCTGCCCTGCCCCGGCTGTTTCCCTTTTTCTGCCCCTTCTTTTTTCTTTCTCTGCCCTAAAAGATCAGCCACCGGCTTAGAAGTAAAAGCAGCTTTCTTTTCCTTTGCAGATAAAATAGGATTTTTCTTATGCACCGTCACCTGGGCTTCTTTTTTTAATTTCAGCTCCGGCTCTTTTTCTTTTTTTACCTTAATCTCCAAAGCAGTCCCCCTCTCCGGGGTTTAATTCTTCTGCCTGATACCAGAGTGCCTGAAACAGATACCCCTGTTCCTTTTCTCTGGGTGGTGGTCCGTACTCCTTTTCCAATTCCTGAAAGGCTTCCATAAGGTTTCCGGAAAATTCCTGGTAATCATCTTCTGTCAGGATATATTTTTCACTGAACAATACCTGCTCCAATTCCCCCACTTCTACCAAATGGTCAATGTCTTCCGGGGAAAGTGGCGGTCCCAGTCTGTCATAAGTCTTTTCTTTCAGGTAGGAAAACTGGTAAAGATCCGTCTGCTGCGGTAAAATCTTCTCTTTACTGCCATCAAAGAGCAAAAAAATAGCTTCCGCTTTTAAGAAAACGGAAACCTCAGCCTGCTCACCATATTTTAGTGCCTGCCCCTTAGAAGAAAACTCCAGCCAATCCGGAATACGGATTTCCAGCATCCAGGCTTCATACTGCAGCCCAAAAGATAATTGATATTTTGCGATAATTCCTCCTCCCTTCCACTACAAATAATCATAATAAATCTCATTGGTATCTTCATGAAAATGGCACACCGGACCGCCGCACCAGTTCCCTGCATACTGCACTGTCTTTTCCTCCACTATCCGTCACGACCAAAGGAAGCCCATAGTGCTGCAAGGACATCTGGCTGGCAGTGCGGATACGTTCTATCGCTGTTTTTTCTAAATCCAATTCTGTTTCAGGAGGGAAGATATCTTTTACATGGCCAAAACTCCGCCTCCTTTCCTAATGTTATCTGCCGCCTCTTTTTGGCGGCTCATATCCATTTGCGGCATACGCTTCTACGGTCATACCGTATGACTCTGCTTCCTGTCGTATTTCCTCCATAACCTGTTCCCTGTATGATTTGTCCGGACAGGCAGTTGCAAAATCCCGGATATCCGGCATACAAGGCAGCTCCTTCCCTGTATTTAGTGCAATCCTGCTTTCCCGGACATAAGCAAGTATGGCTTCCTGATATGCCTTTCGTGATGCGTCCCCCTGCGTCAGCAAAGGGACTTTCTTTTCTATTTCCTGTTCTTCCAGAACCGCTGTTTCCAGTTTTTCCAGGTTGCAGAAATACTGAAGGGAAGGAAGCATCTCCTCCAGTACCCATTTCATTTGCTGTTGTTCATGTTCCCATTCTTCTGTTGTCCTGGCGGTCTGTTTCATAAGCTGCTGCCCTTCTTCTGTATGGAGATAATAATCTGCAAATGCTTTTACATGATCCAGCAAATTTCCTTCCCCGTCACCAAAATCCTGGCGCCCGGTATAAGACATGACTTCCCCCTCTGAGAGAAAACAGATTTCAAAATGTGTTTTGTAATAACCTGCCATGTCTTTCTCTTCCACTGACTGCCGATCCAGCTTTCCGAACAATTCTACCGCTTGATTTAATGGCATGGCTTCTTCCAATGGAATGTCCGGGTGTTCACTGATCCGCACATACACAAAGGGTTTCAAATCCACAGGCGGAATAAGTTTTACCTGCTCCAGTGTTGTCTTTAGCTTGTCTGCCTGTTCTTTCAGCTCTGGTTTTTGCTCAAATATCTTGCTTCCCAGCCACCTGATGTATTCCTCTTTTCCGTCTTGACATAAGGCTTTCCATATAATAGCTTCCTTATGTTCTGCTTCTTTCGGATAAAAGGTATGGTAAAAATCAGGATCAAGATTTTTTTCCAGTTTTATCATTTCATCTGCAAAATCAGCAGCGTCCATGCTCTTTTTTGTTAAAATCCCTTTGGTATCCACGACTTTTGTTTCTGGAAGATAAGCACTCAGTTCCCTGGCAGCCCTTAAAAGCTCAGGGTATTCCTTGAAACCATAGACTTCCCCTAAAAAATCCACATCTAACTTGCCGCCGGAAACCAGTGGAAAGTCCAATGGAATACCATCTTCCTCCTCCACATGAAGCCCAATCCCTTTTCCTGCATTCAGCCTTTCAGAAGGAATACTCTGATAATACTTTACTGCTTCTTCTGCACTTTGAATATCCTCCCTGTATTCTCCATAACGGTTAAATTCCATACATTCTGCCACATAATACGTTGCCAAACGTCCGGTGGCATTCTCGCCCATCTCACCTTTTTCCACGTAGCAATACCTCCTTTTCACGCACAAAAAAAGCACTACCGTTTTTAGCGATAATGCTCTTTGTGTTACTTCTTATTTTCTTTTCTACTGTTCTTTATCTGTAAGAAAGATACTCTGAAATGCAATAGCTTCCTGTAATATCCCGTTCTATCACACCGGTCTGCTCTAAGCATTCCATATATTTCTTTATTTCATCTTCTGAAAAGCGGGCTGCCTTATCCTCTGACCACTGTTTAAATTCAGATACAATCTGGCTGGCATCAATCCTTGAAAAAGTCTGGACTAAATAAGTTACCGTTGCAAGTCCTTCCAATTCATGATCACTTTCTATCTCATTCACATAAGCAACCGCTTTTTCGATTGCAGGCATAAGACGGTTTAATAACTTTGTTGTTTTTTCACTACAGATTACCTGGTAAGCTAACTGATACGTTGATTCAGTATCTTTTAAGCCATAAAAACTCTGATACTCTCCGATATTTCTACTAACTATATCAATGGAGTGAGCATAGGGACCATATTTATACTTCTGAAACGAAAAATATGGTTCTTCCAGATACAAATTCATAAAATATGCGGCTTTTTGCAGACGAAGTTTTGTACAACGGTTCAGCCCCATTTTTATTTTCATCAGAACTAAACTGGCTGCTGTAAGTTTAGGCGCAACCGCTGCCTTCTGTACATAATTTCTCTGTGGCTCATAAATCAAAAATGTAAAATTATCAGCGATTGGTTCTAATTTCTTTTGTATCAGTTCTTTTACTGTCTGCCAATCCAAACCACCATTTCCACACCCCAGTGGTGGAATGGCTACTGATTTCACATGCAATCCCGGAAGTCGTTCTACCAAAACGTCTAACGCTGTTTCTATATAACTTATTTTAGAATTTTCACGCCATTTATCTTTCGTTGGAAAGTTTACAATCGTAATACCATTCTCTACAAATGTATGGATTGTTCCAACATGCAGTGTTTTATCTTTGCAGGCTTTTATATAGGATTTATTATTTTCTGGAAATTTCAGCTTGAACTGATACGCAACTCCCTTTCCCATGTAGCCCTCACAGTTGACTGTATTAACTAAACACTCTGCACCAGACTGAAACATATCTCCAGTTGTGTATTTAATCAACACAACCACCTCCTCTCGTTACTCAAACCATTGGGGCATCACCGTAATAAATGGCGGTGGAAAGATAACACCTTTCTGTTTGAGCATATCTGCTACTTTGTTTTCAGTTTCTTTCGATGAAACATAGATACACTGGAAAGCATCAACTGGAATGACCAATGGACTCAGGCATTCCGCCATCTTTATCTGTCTGGCGTCCTCGTCATTCTGCCCTACTCTGGTAAGGATATCCCAGTCAATCATTTCAAAGCCTTCGTCATAATTGTATAGCTGACACTCTTCCAATGCCAATGGGTGCTTAGGTAAAATGCGGAAATTATTGCGTCTTGCCAAACTTCTGGTAATACAAATATAAATCATTTCTTCGCCCACATGCGTTTTTTTCACAGCCACATCAAAAGCTGAATATGGGTGAAAATGAAATGGAATATATCCGTCCAGACCTAAAACTTCTCTCTTACGTATAATTTCCGGATCTGCAACATCTCCAAACGTTACTGTATTCTCCCTTAAAATCTTTCTTGGCACAAGTCCAAAGTCAATGATCGATTCCAGGTTTTTTAACTCTGTTAAATGATATAGAAGTTTCCCTTCTTTCGCATCTTTTAATCCCATTGTTCTCCTCCTAGTATAACACACTTTAAACTTTAATCACAGAGCTTTTGTATGTTCCGTCAATGTGTTTGTTTCCATAAACAAATTTTCCTTTGTACCCATTATATGGTTCCAGTATTGATACGTCAATCCCATTAACGTGCCTTCTCTTTCTCACTCTTTGCATAAGGAAGCGACTGCTCTGCTGCTACTTCTTCCATTTGAAAGTATTCTGGCAGTATCTTTTCTTCCCGGAAACTAAAATACCGGTTCTCAGCCACCACGATATGATCCAGTACCTCAATCCCCATAAGATTGCCTGCTTCTGCCAATCGCTTTGTCACTTCTATATCATGCCGGCTTGGTTCTGGATCACCGGAAGGGTGGTTATGTGCCAAAATGATATTACTGGCATTGGATAAAATTGCAGATTTGAATACTTCTCTTGGGTGAACCAGTACACTATTTAGCGTTCCCATACCTACCACGTTGACGTTAATGACCTGGCTTTTTGTCCGAAGGTTCAAAATACAGAACATTTCCCGGTCACAATCTTTTAAAAAATCCTGAAAGAGTTCTGCTACATCACAGGGATTTTTTAATTTTTTACTGCTGTATAGAGGTGGTTCTTCCACCAAGCGTATACTTACCACATCTATTTTATGTGTCCTCTCCATGTTCTTCCTTTCCAAAACAAATCTCCAGCATAATTCCCTCCGGCAGATTTTTTAAAAGTCTTTCCAACTGTTCTAAATTCATTTCTATTTGATATGTTTCGGCCATTCTGCCACCTTTCCCATGATATGCAAAAAGAGTGCCTGATAAAACACTGCACTCTTTTTGTACTATCCTTTTTCTACTTTACCGACTTATAATTTTGCTGTTGCCCAATTCTTTTTCTCGTCTGTCATACCTTTTCCTTTACAGATAAAAGAAAACGTTCCTTTCAATTTACATTACTCCTGCTTTGTCTGCAACGCCTTTTCGTGAAGGTTGGTATTGAAAAGCGCATACAGCGGATTATCTTCTTTTTCCATACGGTTATCAAATGGAATACAGGTATTTCCATACTTAATGATCCCCGTACCGGAAGGAGAGTTATCTACATATTTTAGCTGTGCTTCTGGAATTCCTGCTGCAGTGGATAATTCCTGACTGTCTACATTGGACTGCTTTAACAGGGCAATAAATTCACTGTTTCCCAGCATGGTCATTGCTGTATAATTCTGCAGCATATCAACTAAATTTTGGGTGATTCCAGTGCATAATCCGCCTTGTTTCCTCACTTTTTTCCAGAGGCTGAACAAAAATTTCGCACTATATTCCCGGTCAAGAACGGATCTCGATAGGTCAGACGCTTTCACGCCTTTCGCCCCGAGCCACACCGTGCAAGCAACTTTCATTGCACACGGCGTTCCATGGGATAAGTCTTTATTGCTAATACAGTTACTTCAAAGTCTGGTTAATTGTTATAAGGTTAATTGCTTCCAATCCTGCTTTAGCTCTCCATTTGTTGAGCTTTGCAATCTTGGCAGGTGCCCTACAATCGAATAAATCGATGAGGGACTTGATGATTTTCACGTCATTAGAATAGATAAGGCTCTTTATATCTTTGTGTACGATTCTGAGGTTTGCATAT
>NZ_FMUW01000058.1:0-8271 GCF_900101315.1 Blautia sp. SF-50 | reverse complement strand
GTTGGGTGATGGTTGGTGACAACTGGTAACGATTGATGATAATTGGATATTTGAGTTTTGGGAGAGTTCCTGGGTGTTTGGGCCTGGGGGCTCTTTTTTTGTGTGGGTGGGGGGAGGGACGAACGGACAGTCTGCCAGCGGGGCGGCTGCATGGTCGTGCCTGGTGCGGTCGTTTCGCCGGGTCATACTAAGCGTCTGAGTCTTCTGCCGTGCAGGGCGCCCCATAACTCGCCATGTACGCTGATGCGTACCTGGCTCAGACAGATGGGGCTTACTCTGCGGCTTGTGGCCGCAGAGTACCTTCCCGTCAGAAGCCCCAGGCGCCAAGTATGACCAGCGGCTTACTCCGACGCACCGGGTCCCGACCATGCAGCCGTCCCGCTGGCAGTCTGTCCGTTCTGGTTTTTGGGAGTGTGAGGTGTGGTGGTTTGCCGGGAGGTGGTGGGCCATCAGCGCTGCGCTGGATGGCTGCAGGGGCTGAGTTTCCTTGTGGTGTGCCGGGAGGGGAGGGGCATCGGCGCTGCGTTGGATGGTTGCAGGGGCTGAGTTTCCTTGTGGTGTGCCGGGAGGGGAGGGGCATCGGCGCTGTGGTGGATGCGTTGTGGGGGGAGTGTGGCATCGGCGCTGTGGTGGATACAGTGGAATGAGGTTTTGGCGGTTTTTGTCGAAGGGTTTTTGTTGACTTTTGATGGTGGGGTGGTTATACTGAAGGTACATATCTGGGAACATTCTGGGCCGTTCGGCTATCTGATCCCCATATGGTTGGTTGTATAAATATGGCGGGGAGGAGCCGGTTGGTTGTGTGAGGTTTTTTCTTTTGCCATCATAGTGAAAGGAGGAGTCTTATGCAGAGGAAGCGGCTTGAGGATATGAATCTTCTGGATGATTTTTTGTTTAACGCGGTGATGACGTTTCCTGGTATTGGTGAGAGGTTTTGCAGGTTGCTGTTGCAGGTGGTGCTGGGGCGTGAGATCGGGAGGCTGCGGGTTGTTGCGCAGAGGGCTTTTGGTGGCCGGGATGAGGGTTTTCGCGGGGCGCGGCTTGATGTTCTGGCTGAGGAGGAGCTGATGGATGTTTTGGCGGATCCTTCTGTTTTTGATATTGAGCCGGATAATAATGGTGATGTTGTGAGTCTGAAGGATCTGCCGAAGCGGGTGCGGTTTTACCATGCGATCATCGACAGCCGATGTTTGAAGAAGGGTGAGGGTTTCGGGAAGCTTAAGAGGGTTTTTGTTATTTTTGTCTGTTCGTATGATCCGTTTGATCGGGGTAGGATGGTGTATACGATCCGGAATATGTGTGAGGAGATTCCGGAGATGGAGTATGATGATGGGCTGAGGACGGTTTTTCTGAATACGAAGGGAGATGGTGCGGGTGTGCCTGAGGAGCTGGTGGCGCTGCTTCATTTTTTGGAGGATACCAGGGAGGTGAATGCGGTAAATGATGTTTTGAGGGAGCTGTTGGAGATGGTCAGGGTTGTTAAAGAGGATGGAAAGGTTACGGTGGCATATATGAAGAGTTTTGAGATTGAGCAGATGTGGATTAATAAGGGGATTGAACAGGGGATTAGTCAAGGAATCGCCCAAGGGATTGAACAGGGAATTAGCCAAGGAATCAGCCAGGGAATCACTCAAGGGATTGAACAGGGGCGGAGTGAAGAGAGGGTGAATACGTTGAGGGAGAAGGCGCGAGCGGATCGGTTGGAGAGGGAACTGAGAAAGCTGCGGAGGGGGAGATGATGTTGTTTGGTTTTGGGAGAGTCCCTGGGTGTTTGGGCCTGGGGGCTCTTTTTTTGTGGGATGAATGGAGGGACGAACGGACAGTCTGCCAGCGGCTTACTCCGACGCACCGGGTCCCGACTATGCAGCCGTCCCGCTGGCAGTCTGTCCGTTCTGGTTTTTGGGGGTGTGAGGGAGTGGTGGTCTGACGGAAGGGGGTGAACCATCAGCGCTGCGCTGGATGGCTGCAGGGGCTGAGTTTCCTTGTGATGTGCTGGGAGGTGGTGTGGCATCGGCGCTGCGTTGGATGTGGGTGGGGTGAGTTTTTTGCGATTTGTCGTGAGGGGATTGGGGATAGAGGCTGTTTTGGATAGGGTGTGGTGTTTTTGTGTAATATTTAAATTTATTTTTGGAGTATTTTGGATTATAATTATGGAAAAAGATGGTTGGCCTGATTGGTTGACTGATTGACTGGTTGATTGATATCCGGAGTTTTGGTGACTGTTTTGTGGGACTTGAGAGAAGAGCTTCGGATGTATGCTGATGTGGCTTGAGAGAAGAGCTTCGGATGTGTGCTGACGAGGGTTGAGAGAAGAGCTTCGGATGTGTGCTGATGTGGGACTTGAGAGAAGAGCTTCGGATGTGTGCTGATGAGGTTTGAGAGAAGAGCTTCGGATGTGTGCTGATGAGGGTTGAGAGATAGGCTTCGGATGTGTGCTGATGTGGCTTGAGAGAAGAGCTTCGGATGTGTGTTGATGTGGGGTGTGTGATGGGCTTCGGATGTGTGTTGATGTGGCTTGTGTGAGGGCTTCGGAGGTTTGTTGGTTTGGTTTTGAGGGTGGTCTTTTGGGGGCTGCCTGGGTTTTGGAGGGAGAGGGTTGTATGTGTGATTATGTGGTTTTGCCGCTTTTGAATTCGTCTTTTGAGCCTGGGAGGGCTCGGGAGGTTGTTGAGGGGTTTGTGGATGTGGATTTGAGAAATATTGCGCAGGCTGAGCTTTTTTATTTTACGGGGCAGGCGGAGGAGTGTTGTGAGATCACGAGGGGGTATCTGTCCAGCAGGGTTATTGAGCTGAAGCTTTCGGCGTGTATTTTGTATGGGTATTCTAATCTGACGCTGGGGAATGTGGCGGCGGCTAAGCGGGGGATGGAGGGGATCCAGTCCTGTGTGAAGATTGCTATGAAGAAGAAGGTTCCTAAGGATGTTTATGCGTCCTGTCTTCTGGCGGGGTATGTGGGGGCGGTTTTGCTTCATCTGCCTACGGATGGGATGCCTGCTTTTGGGGAGTACAGCAGGATGCTTCCTGAGGGGCTGAGGCTTTTTGCCACGTATGTGATGGCGCACCATACTTATCTTAACGGGGAGATATGGAGTGCTTATGGGATGGGGAAGGCTGCTTTGTTTATGGCGGAGAGGTCGTATCCGATCAGTATGACGTATATCCACTGTATGATGGCGGTGTGTGCGATCAACCGAAAGCATAAGCAGGAGGCGCAGGAGGAGATGCTCCGGAGCTGGGAGCTGGCGAAGATGGATGGGTTTCTGGAGCCTTTTATTGAGCATCATGGGCTTTTGCGGGGGCTGATCGAGGCTTGTATCCGGAACCGGGATCCGGAGGCGTATCAGCGGATCACGGAGGGTGTGATTTCTTTCAGCAGGGGCTGGATGGCGCTTCATAATCCGGAAAACCGGAGAAAGGTTACGGGGGAGCTGTCGACGATGGAGTTTTCTATTGCCATGCTGGCAAGTGGGGGATGGACCAATAAGGAGATCGGAGAGCATCTGGGGATTTCCATTAATACTGTCAAGCATTACCTTACGGATATCTTTTGCAAGCTGAATGTCAAGAAGCGGGATGAGCTGAAGAAATTCATGTTAAAATAGTGACAGAGGCACTTTTTTTGAAAAAACGGGCCTTACAAAACAACTGGTAGTGTTGTATAATAAATATCACGAATAGTCAGATTTTATCGGAGAAATCAGACGAAAAGAACCAGTAAACGAGTAAGTTAAGAAGGAGGAGTTGAAGACTGATTTTCGATAGCATCTGATAATGTCAATATCCTTACCAAAAATGCCTGGTATATTGACACTACAATCACATAAGGGTAAAATATTGAAAAGGTGTAACCTGTTTACTCACCGGCTAAAAACATGAAGCTTTTTTAAGAGAAAGGAATATAAACAGAAGTAAAGTAATAAGAAATACAGTACACGTTAATGCACACACAGGAAAGCGGGAAAGGTATGAAAAAATTAAGGAATAATAAGATCAGAAAACTCCTGGCATTTATGGTGGCTTTGGCGTTGATGGTATCCTGTATGCCAAGTGCATATACAATCTCCGCGAGTGAGGCGTTCGGAGATGGAACGGAGGATATATTTACAGATGGCGAAATTACATCTGAACCAGCGGCCGAAGAATCGACACCGGATGTAAGCAGCGCTGACCAGGAGGAAACGGAACAGGCGCAGCAATCGACGCTTACATATGAAAATGATTCTGTTAAAGTAACAGCAGAGGCACTGGAGGACGGAGCTCTTCCGCAGAATACAGCATTGAAGGCTGACAGCGTAAACGAGAATTCATCCGTATCTTATGATACAGTTTCTCAGAAGCTTTCAGCAGCAGCTACAGACAAGGGCAGCAACCTGAGAGGTTTTTTTGCGTATGATGTGTATTTTGCTGATGGCGACGGAAACAGAGTCGAGCCGAACGGCAGAGTCAGAGTAACTTTTGAGTACAAGACACCGGCAGCACCGGAGCTTACCGATGCAGCCAGCACGAGTGTAACCGTTGAGAAGCTTCATTATAACAGCAGTACCGGTGATACTGATGTTAACACCTTACAGGCCAACGAGGATCTGAAGGTTCTGAATGTCAACGAGGGCAAACAGATCCAGACACTTCAGGTTGAGACTGGCAACGCAGCTGTTTTTGCCGTTATGTGGGATTCTCCTGAGACAGCAGATGTCGAGGCGGAAGCTGTTTCCGGTAATGAGGACGAGGTGTCTATCGCATCAGAGGAGCTTACGGACGGAGTGGATATTTCGGACGAGCCTGAGCAGGATGCAGCTGAGACACCGGCAGCAGAGAATCCGGAGGTAACTCCTGAGGCAGAGCCTTCTGAGGCTCCGGCGGAGAATCCGGATGCTGAACCTACCGAAGCGCCGGCAGAGGATCCGGATGTGGTGGAAGAACCGGCAGAGGATATTGCGAGCCCGGATGAGATTCCGGCAGCAGATGAGAATGGTGAGACAAGCCTGATCGAGGTTCTGGGAGACGATACGAATCTTCGTGTCAGCCCATCTATCGAGGCAGAGGTTCTGGCAACTGTAAACGCAGGAACTCAGCTCACACTTCTGGATACCGTAACAGCAGAGGACGGAGCAACCTGGTACAAGGTTTCCTGGGAAGGAACCGAGGCTTACATAAGAAGTGATATGGCACAGGTTGTTAACAGCAGTGATGAGGCAGAAGAGCCTGAGGATGTGCAGGAAGAAGAAATTCAGCCTGAGATCACCAGATATGATTACAAGAGTGACGAGGTCAATGTCAAGGTTACTCTTACCGATCCGGCAGACCTTCCGGACAACGCAGAGCTTTCCGTAACACCGGTAGAGCTCAGCCAGGAAGCCGAAGACCAGATCACAGAAGAAGCAATCAAAGAAAAGAAAGCCATCGAGAAGATCCATTCCTACGATATCAAATTCCTGGTAGACGGCGAAGAAGTTCAGCCGGGTGCTTCAGTGAAGGTATCTGTATCTCTGAATGATGAGAAGAAAATCAAGGATGCGGATGTATATCATGTAGACAAGAATGATAACGTTGAAAATATGGATGGCAGCGTTGCTAAGAATGGTGATGTTGAGTTTGAGACTACGCATTTTTCTACTTATGTAATTGTGCAGAAAGGCGGAGAAGCAGTTGAAGTAACAATTCGGCATCTGAATGAGGCGGATGGTAAGGCGATTTATTCAGAGGATAAGAGAACAATCTTAGTTGGCGGAAAGATAAATGATTATACCAAGGCAAAGAACTGGGATGTTTCAGAAGTAAAAGTAAACGGTGCTAAAGTTAATAAGGACGAAAAGATTGTAGTTGCAAAGAATAGTACGATAGAAGTGTATTATACACCAAAGCGTAATGATAACTTCCAGGGACCGACATCTTTCTATGATTATACAGTTAAGGCTGGTGAAGGTTACGACTGGAAGACTGGAAAGCGGACATATTATTCATTTAATATGTTAGGAGATGCTGCAAAGGGTGATAAGGATAATCAGAAAATAACATCAGGTAAAATGGATAACAATTATGAGCCTTATAGATATGATTTTAAAGTTAAGACTGGTTATGATGAACACGAAAACATAATTGAAGGCGAAGTAAATAATTATAATGAAAAAGTCAAAAGGATAGGAGGATTATTAAAAGAGGTAGGGGACAATGGAAAGGGAGCAGTAAAATTCAATTACCCCGAGCCAGGATTTTTTGTAGATCAAGATGCAACTGTCAATATTAAGAGTACTAAAACTTATTTAAGAAAAGTCATTAAGGATTACAAACTAGTTTTTGATCAGAACGGAGATTCTTATAAACTTACAAAAGTAATTGATCAGAATGGACATTGGCGTGCATCAGCAGGAGATAATTTCTTCCCATTGGACGAAGAACCCAGAAGCGAAAAGAGTGATAATGATCACAATTACTTTTTTGGAATGAGATATGATGTAACTTTTAAAATTGGAGATTACGTAGGTCCATTAAATTATACCTTTACAGGTGATGATGATTTATGGGTTGTTTTGGATGGACAGCATATTGTAATCGATTTAGGTGGAATTCATCAAGCAGCTGAAAAGACAGTAGATCTATGGGATTATGTTAAAGGTAAGGATGGAGAAATAATAGATAAAGAAAAAGAGCATACTCTGACTATTCTGTATATGGAACGAGGTGCGTATAAATCAAACTGCCAGATGGAATTTACCCTTCCTTCCGCGCGTATTTCTGAAGTTACGAATGTACCTACAACAGATCTTGTATTAAAAAAAGTAAATAAAAAACAGGACGCGTTAAGTGGTGCTCGATTTACTCTTGTAAATTCAGAAACCAATGAATCGCAGATTGCTACATCCGTAGATGGAACAGGACTTGTTAATTTTACAAGATTAAGACCTGGAACATATACATTAACAGAGGATGTTGCACCTAATGGCTATGCAGCATCAGATGAATCTTGGATTGTAAAGGTTACGTTATCTAAGGATAATAAAGCAGTGGCAACTCTTTATAAAGCAGATGGCAAGATAAAGATAGAAAAAGATACAGATTCGTTGTATCATATCATGAATTATACACAGAAGGAGATTATTGAATCCAGTATGGATTATAATAAAACTGCAATAGTGTCTGATTGGGATAAGAGGACTTATGACATTACTATCAGTGCTGATTCAAAGATGACCAGCAGTGCAACTGAGGAAAAAGACAGTGTTGCGGATATTATGATGGTATTCGATACTTCGGGAAGTATGTTATATGATGGGAGGAATGGAAGTGATGAAAAGGGATTTAGTAAAGTTGGAGAATATAAAGACTGTAAAACAACTCTAGATACATCGAAAGTATACTATTACACCGACGAGACAACCGATGTAAAAAACAGCGGTTGGACGTATTGTAATGCTAAATGTCCAATGATTTATTTAAATGAGTGGATATATTACACTGGAGAATTATGGAAACAAGTACCTGATAGGTCCTCAAATAAGATTTACACTCTGAATAGTAGTCTGACTGGTTTAAAAGAGGCTGCAACAGCATTTATAGCTTCTACTGCGGAGGCTTCTTCGAAGAGCAGAATAGGGTTAGCTACATTTAATACGTCCGGAACCGTAAAACAGGGATTAACAGAAGTTGGAAGTGCCAAAGATAGTTTGATCAAGGCAACGGATTGTGTTTATGCATCAGGAGGAACATCTCCACAGACAGGATTAGAGATAGCGCAGAATCAGCTGAAAACTAAGAGAGAGAATGTTCCGCAATATGTAATTCTGTTTACAGATGGAGATCCATCTACTCCAAACGATAAAACGGCTTCGGAAAATAAAGCAACAGCTTTAAGAGAAGCGGGAGTTAAAGTATTTACAATAGGACTCAAATTAAATGATACTACAAGGGATTGGTTATCTGGTAAAATTGCATCAGAGGGATGTGCTTATACGGCTGGATCAATTGATGTGGTCTTATGTCAAGAAAAAGTACAAATTAAATACAACCAATTTTCTCTTTTTATGTAATTGTTAACTTGCTAAGCTTGTTACAGTCGTTTCCAGATTTTTTAGATATTGTTCCTCATATTCATTTGGAGATAAATATCCACAATGACTATGAATACGGACGGTGTTGTAGAACGTCTCGATATATTCAAAAATCAATTTATATGCATGAGTATAATTGAAAATTTTGAAACGATTAATCCACTCTCGTTTTAAAAGGGCATGGAACGATTCTATGCAAGCATTGTCCCAAGGATAAGCCTTCTTG
>NZ_FMUW01000069.1:0-1858 GCF_900101315.1 Blautia sp. SF-50 | reverse complement strand
TAGTCAAATGAAATGTCTGATATCTTATCCAAATATTCTTCTAATTCTTCAATGATGGCAGGCTCATTGTCGCAAATAGCTAAATTTAGCATATAATATATCTTCTCTCATAACAAGTTTACACTTCTAAAATGCCTAAAAATTTTTTTGTATCTAATTGTTCCCATGGAAGATTTAATTCAGTTCTCCCAAAATGTCCATACGACGCTACCTGTTCATAAATTGGCCGGCGGAGTTTAAATATATCAATTATTCCTGATGGTGTAAGATCAAAATTATTATAAATAAATTCTGCAAGCAGTTCATCATCTTTTTTACCTGTTCCAAATGTATTAACATTAACAGAAACTGGATTCGCAATTCCTATGGCATAGGATAATTGCACCTCACATTTTTCTGCTAATCCCAGTGCAACAATATTTTTAGCAAGATATCGTGCCATATATGCTGCTGATCTGTCCACTTTTGTACAGTCTTTTCCTGAAAAGGCACCACCACCATGATGTGCACATCCTCCATACGTATCTACAATAATTTTTCTTCCTGTAACTCCACTATCTCCATGTGGACCACCGATTACAAAACGTCCCGTTGGATTAACATACACATTTGTATTATCATCCATCAATCCCTCTGGTATTATATCTTCAATCACATATTTAAAAATATCTTTATAAATTTTATCTTGGCTAATATTTTCATCATGTTGCACTGAACATACAATAGTGTCTATTCTTTTTGGTGTATTTCCATCATATTCAATAGTCACTTGCGTTTTTCCATCTGGTCTCAAATACTTCAATCTTCCACTTTTTCTAACATTTGATAACTGTTTTGATAATTTATGTGCTAATACAATCGAAAGGGGCATATACTCTTCGGTTTCATTTGTTGCATATCCAAACATCATTCCCTGATCCCCAGCTCCAATTCTAGCTTTATCTTTTTTTGCTTTAGCTTCTAATGCTTCATTTACTCCTAAAGCAATATCTTCTGACTGTTTATCTAAACATACAATGATTCCACAGGTATCTGCATCAAAGCCATATTTTGAATCATTATAGCCAATTTTGCGAACCGTATTTCTTACAATACTAGGAACATCAATGTTCGCATTTGTTGTAATTTCACCCATGACAAGCACTAAGCCAGTAGTTATACATGTTTCACACGCAACACGACCATAAGGATCCTTTTCCATAATAGAATCCAAAATAGCGTCTGAAATTTGATCACATATTTTATCTGGATGCCCTTCGGTGACAGATTCTGAAGTAATTAATTTCTTTAACATATCTCTTCTCCCTTTTTAATTTTGTATTTCAGCCATTATGTACCAAAATCTATATTGCTTTTTCTTATAATACATAAAAAACTCCTAAATTTTTTATATCTGCTATAACTTGTAAATTAATTGTCACATCTTGTTCTATACAGGCTATATATAGACCTAGTTCTTCAAATTAACGGTTACACTATATCTATAATTAGAACTGTATAGGGAGGTGTTCGATGACTTCTAATCAAGCTGTCTGTAATAGAATTGCTGATTTATGTAAAGAACAAGGAATTACTTATTATACATTAGCATGCCGTGCTGCTATTCCACAGTCCACCTTAAAAAATCTTTTTCATGGAACTAATCCGACACTTTCTACTATTTGTAAAATATGCAGTGGCTTTGGCATAACAGTAAGTGAATTTTTCCAAGCAGATTATTTTTTGATATGTGAAGATGATTAATTTTGAAGAAGGGTATGAACTATATGCTAAATTTAGCTATTTGCGACAATGAGCCTGCCATCATTGAAGAATTAGAAGAATATTTGGATAAGATATCAGACATTTCATTTGACTA
>NZ_FMUW01000059.1:0-7191 GCF_900101315.1 Blautia sp. SF-50 | reverse complement strand
ATTCGAATTTTAGACTCTTTAAATCGTCAGTTCGTCCCCACTTCCGTGGATACTCACCATATACAGCTTCACTACATAATCACAGGCAACCCACACCTCTGTGAATCTTTCCTCAGCCTTACCTGTTAGGACCTGCTTTTTGCTCTTCACCCTAACTTTTGACAACCCGACAGTTCTTGCACAACTATCACGCTGTAGGGAGTTTGTGTGTGTCCCTTCCGGGCGTTACCCCTTCATTTGAACAACACCATATCAGTTGTATCAGTAGCTTTTCTTTTTACGGACGGCTACTGACCCCGCTGTCTATTCAACAAGCGGAACGTCTCGTCCTATGGAACTCATCTATATAAAGCCAGGTTGCCCTTCCTTTCTTTGCGTTTTCTGCAATCCGGGCACTGATATTTTCCAACATGACCAGAGTGGAAATGGCTCCCAGCTCTTTCCCCAGATCCCTTGTACCATAAACAATGAACCTTGCCTGTACATTCACATTGGTATGGTTATTGAAAATATTTAAAGAGCCATTTACAAACAGCTCTAACGATAAGGCAATATCCTTTGCCTCTTCCTCCGGCTGCTCCAACAGTAGCTCATAAAATTCTGACATGGTAGGGATATGCTTTTCCCTTGCCTTTGCAATGTCAATATACAGCTTTCGTACACAACGGTCTATAATGGATTTATGGCGGCTGTTTAGATTATCCCCGTAACACTGTTCACACAGCCCCAGCATAAATTCCCCTTTATCCCGGATATATCCCTGGGAATCGTTTAAATCCAGCGCCCAGACGTCCATCTCCAAAGGATTGATGTAATTCTTTGTATAGGTAGACAGGTTAATGATTGCCGCCTGGTTTCCCAGGGCTTCTGCAATATCAAAATATTCCAGTGTCGGGTCGATACAGATAATATCATCATCTGTTCCTAAGAACACCTGCAGCATTTCCGACTTACTGAAATAGGATTTTCCGGAGCCGGGAACACCGAATACCATTCCATTCCCATTCGCCAGTTTTTTCCGGTTTCCAATGCAAAGGTTATGAGAAACCTGGTTAATGCCATAGCAGACGCCGGATTTTTCGTTTAATTCCTGTACATTAAAGGGAAGAAGGGCTGCAATGTCCCTGGTAAGCATGGTCCGCATTGTGCTGATCTGCCGGTTTCCCACTGGAAGTATGGTATTCATAGCTTCCCTCTGCTGATAATAGTGGGTTTCAATCTGGCACATGCGTCCATTGCCGATATTTTTAATGGTTTCGGTTACACTGTCTAACTCCTTCTTGTCCTTTGCCATGATTAGGAAATTAACCCCTGTATAAAACAGGTTCTGGTCATTTTCCCGCACGTCGTCCATAAGATTTACAATCTTCTCCTTCTGGACTTTCTTGGTATGGGAAATGTCACTGGAAAAGTCGTTATTTTTATTACGGACTCTCTGCTGCTTTAAAATATCATTTTCAATGCCCAGATATTTCTTCTGAAGAACCTTATTTGCCAGCTCTTTTGGTACTGGTACAATACAGATTGTAGTGATGCTATGAACCGGAAGGCTGGTAATCTCATTTAAAAAGGTATCCGATAAAGAAGAAGGATATTTTTTAATAAATAATGCCCTGCATTTTTTCCGTTCCGTTTCAAAATAGCCAGGGTAAAACTGCATATACCCTGGTGAAATATCATTTTTAGGATCACCGCCCTTTTTTAACGCCTGTCTGAAATCAAAGGAGAATTGTTCTTCTTCCCCTATGCGGTAAAAATTGAAAAGCACCCGCAGCCGCTCTTCTGCATTTAATTCTTCAATGCAGGAACCAAGTTCTCCGAAGTTCTGTTTTAAGGTAGCTTCAAAAGTGGCAAAAAATGCTTTTGCCTGTTCGTAGGATTTCCGTTCTACACATACCGTCAGCAGTTTTTCCTGTTCAATCCCCTGCCTTCCATCTACAATGCGCTTTTCAATGATCTGGTTATAACTTCCACGCAGCCAGTTAAAACCATCTCCTTTTTCCTGGAAAAGAACATGCTCCCGGAAATCCTGCATATTTTTATTCCGGTTAAAAATGGTAATAAGAAAATATACATCAATGGCATTTACCGTCTTACAATACTGCTTTAAAATCCGCATCTGCTCTTCTGCACCTGCGGTTACATAATTAATGTCCAAAAAGCGGTATGTCCTGGAGTATACCCCCTTCCCTACTTCAAAAATGCCATTTTCTGCAATTCTCCCAATCCCCATGACTTCCTGAAGATATTTCGGGGATTTTACTGCTTTATCTGCTTTTTTTAACTGGTCAAACTTATCTGAAAAAATTGACAATCTCTAATTTCCTCCTTTCAGGCAGATGGGACCACAAACACAGCAGCTTCCATCTGCCACTACATGTCTGTGTATCCCTCTCCTGAAATGGAGAGCAGGCGCTATTTCACGCCTTGATTGCATATTCTGGTCAACGGTACATCTTATACCACACCGCTGCTGCCGCACCAAGTACAATCATTACTACCGTTACGATCCCCATACGGATTGCCTTCTTTTTCACCACGTTGACGTCACCACCTTTCTTCTCTTTTTTCTGTTCCTTTTTCCTTTGCTGTACTTCCCGTTCTTCTTCCTGACGGGTTTCCATATAAATCTGTTTCAGCTCCTGCACCGATTCCGTAGAGCCATACACCAAAGGGCGGTTAAAAAAGGAAAAATAAATCATCTTCCCTGCAAACTGCCAGAATGTCAGCCCATGATAGTTATAAAACCCAGTCAGTGCCAGAGGTACAACAAAAGGGGTTGCCACATAACAGCTCAAAGTAATCCCGATTTTTTCATACAAAAGCAGGACAATCCCAGTTCCTACGCCCAATGCCAATGCCGAAAACAAAAACTGTTTTGCTGTAAGTCCTAGAACCAGGGATTCTTTATAATGCTGTAGGTCCTCACTTAATTCAATCTCCATTTACATGTCCTCCCTTCTTACCGGCTCCTGTCCTTTGCAGATAGAAGCCGTTTCATGCTGCAAAACTTCTGTTCCCGGCGAACACACGACTTCATTCCCCCATACGTCCCAGCCAGGTGCTTCTCTACGCGCAAATAGCTCAACTCGTGGGACATCTCCCATTAACTGTTCAATTCTGTTTCTTGCCTCCTCTGGCTTTTTACTATGTTCTTCGATATGTGTGATAAGGACTTGATGCACACGCCTGGAATAACGCTTTGGGCTTCCTTTTGTTGCAAGAATACAGATTTCAGCATTTGCTCTTGTCCAGTATCCCATGCCCCAAAATAAAGAATCCGCTTTCTTATTCTGCTTAATCCAAACAAATGCTACCGTTTTATAGGTAAATCCCCACGCTTTTACAACTCTCCATATTTCTTTCAAAAGTGGAAATGTAATCCAAAGAAATAATGCACAATTTTCATCTGCCAGTTTCCCTACCGGCAACTTTTCTATTTCTTCCATGCTCATGGTTGGATAATGGCTTTCTGCGGAACGCCCACTGCCCTTTTTACTCCACACCCGGTATGCCCAGGGGGGATCTGCATAGATAACCTGATATTTTTTCATAATCCTCCTTTTTATGAGCTTCTATCTTCCAAACAGAAGCTATTTTTTGCCTTACACTACAATCCCAGTGCCCTGGAAGTCAGGTTCTGCGCCCCTTTTACAGTGCCTACCGTCAGCGCAACCGTAAAGGTCATTTCCCCCAAATAAATCAGGGTTTTGGCCCAGTCCTCATAATCTCCGGTAAAGGTCGGAAGACCGGAAGAAATAAACTGGTTACACAAAAGGATTGCCAGTGCCATCGTGACTGCCTCAAAAACAACACTGATAAAATATTTCATATAGGCTACAAAGGTATTGCTAAGCCCCCGGTTTCCAGCCAGGGTACTGCTGGCAATCGCCCCAAAAGGTACAATTACCATGATTTTCAAAAAGCGGAAATAAACATTGTACAGCAGGAAGAAACCACAGATAATAACGATTAAAGACAGGAAAACAGCAAGTATCAAAAATACGATACTGGTTCCAAATCCCAAATCTTTAATCACTTCTGCCTGCGCCGGGTCAATGGATAACTCCACACTCTGGTTTTGCCCCAAATGCCCCACCAGGTTTCCACAGGAAGTAAACAGGGCTTTCATAATGGTAATGTTATAAGATACCAGCCACTGTGCAATGGCAACCCGGATAAACATACGGAGAATTGCTTCAAACCGGATTTCTTCCCGGATATCTACCGACTCTGCACAAAACCCTATGACGAAAAAAAGGACTACCAGGGCAGAGCCTATCCCAACAAAAAGGGGTTCAATCCCTTCAATGATCCCCCAGGGCCCGCCTCCTTTGAATCCGGTAGGGGACTGTCCTAAAAGTTCAAATACGAGGCTGACCTGGTTATTCCAAAATCCAAACACGATTTCCAAAAGTGCAAGGATCGCCTCTCCTAAATTAAACATCACTTCACCTCTCTTCTTATCTACTTATCTCAAAAAGAAGAATGGTTTTAGCTAATTCCCAGGAAAGTAAGAACGGAGGAAATGGCTGCCATAATAAGCCCTGCAACAATTCCTTTAATGGCACTGTTCATAGAAGAACTGTCCTGCTGTTGGTAAGCCTGTGCAAATTCCATCACGTTTTTTGCCAGGATAATCACACCCACCGCACCGATAATACTGATCACCAGTGTCTTTAAATTCATAAGCGGCTGTGTTACGTCACTTACCCCGGAAGCCATGACAGTCTGGGGGAACAGGGAAACAGTGGTAGCGCCTACTGCCAGGACTCCCAGTAGAGATTTTTTCAAGCGGTTCTGTTTCTTTCTGATAACCTCTTTGATTTTCATATCTTTTTACTCCTTTTCATGTGATTGATACCGCATTACGCAAAAAGACAGATTTTTAAAAACCTGCCCTGCGTAATGCAAAAACTACAGGTTTCCAAAAATCTGCCTTCTTTAATCCGAGGCTGTTTCTTTTGTAAATTTTTTACGGATTTCCTTCATCTTTTCAGCACTGTTTTTTGTATCTGCCATTTGAAGGATTTTATCATACGAAATTCCAGCACCAATGGCAAGCATGATTTCTCCCAACTGTTCCTCATTATAAACATGGCTTTCCAATAATTCAGAAAGTTTTTCTTCCTCTGTCTGTACCGGTTTTTCCGTTTTCTTCGGCGGCCTCACCTCCTCTACCGTTCTCTTCTTCTGGTTCTCTTTCAGCTCTTCCTCCGAAAAAATCTTCTTAGGAATAGGCTCATAAGAAAAAATTTCATCAAAAGACAGTTCCACAATCTGAACATCTTCTCCCTGTTCCTTTTTCTTCTTATAATAATCCAGGGATTCTTCGTTTAAAATCTGTACCGCCTGTTTTTTTGCAGCCATTCTGTCATGGATATAAGGCGCTGCCCCGCCATCTTCTGTTTCCGAAAATCTGGAGTGTGCAAACGTATTGTATTTCTTATCAATAATGGGATCACAACCCCTGATTAACAAAATACACTCTGAGTTATCCAGCTTTCGGGTTTCGTCCGGTGTCAAAAGCTCACGCCCCAGCACATCATAATTCCGGGAACTGCTCCCCTGCCGGCCTTTGGTTTCCCCACTGCTTTTTTTATCAATGGTTCCTTTTCCCAGGGACTCACTGATATACTTATGCGTGGACTGTTCATTCCCACCAAGATATACCAGGGAATCATGAGGTAAGCTTCAGCTCATCCTTCGAAAAGGACTTGCATCCACTCCCTCCCAAACCGCACGTACACCTCTCGATGTATACGGCTTTCCGCTTATCATTTGCGGTGTTACGAATGAATTAAATTATGGCATTCGGGGCATACCACGAGTGTTTTCCGTCTCCTTTTTCGCATGAGTAATACCCACTCTGTATTTCCCTTTAAATCTTTGAGTTTCTTAACTTGGTGTATTACCAGATTTCTACAGTCTTTTTGGCATAATTCACAAGTATGACGTTCCACTCTCTGTTTGAGAGTGTTAGTTTTGGCATATCTTGAAAACTGCGGAAGCTCGCTTACATTATCAAACTTTGTAGCACATTCCTTCCGTTTATAACCATCCCTGTAGAATGTTGTTGTTTTCATTCCCTGCCTTGTTTCATACGCAACTGTAAATAATTCGTTTCTGCAATATCTCCGCTTAATCTCATGAACATTCGTCTTATACTTGCACGCAAATGTTTTATACATGCTGTATTTCATTACATTGGCAAATCTCCCTATTTTAAAGGAGTCATTCGCTATGGTGTAATAATTATATAGTCCACGGACTTCTGCATTGTATCTTGCGAGAATTTCAATATCGCTCTGGTTTACCAGTTTTCCCCTATGAAGGGCTACAAATCTCTCTTTTCCGTTTTCGTTGATTTTGATTTTCATTGCTTTGTATTCAATTAACTTACCTACCCATTTTTCGCGTGGAACGTACAGTTTAACAACTCCTGTCTGACATCTCTGAACCCTTCCGTTAGAAGCCTTCTGTAGCGTCTGCACTCTTGATACCGTAATGTCGTAACCTAGAAATCTTGCTCTGTCTCCAGTGTGCGTAACCTTTGTCTTAGTGTCTGACATTTCTAATTTCAATGCTTTTTGCAGGAATATTTTCACGTCTTTCTTGATAGCTTCTGCGTCTGCTTTGCTACCAATAACCCCGATGATAAAATCATCCGCATATCTCGTATACTGCACCCTTTTATAATTACTGTCGTTATAGACGTAAGGTGTTGTAGATTTTTCAATCATTTCCAGTTCCTTAAGATTTTTGCATCTGATTTTCTTTTCTTCGTCAGACAGACTATCCCATATCTCTCTGCCCTTTTTCCTATATCTGTATGCCTTACCGACACTGGACTTATATGCAGTAGAAAAATGTTTCTTCTTAGCTTCTGTATTGAAGTTTTCTGCATAATTTTCCATAAATTTGTCCAATTCATGAAGGTAAATATTTGCCATCACTGGACTGACTCCCGACCCCTGCGGCACTCCGCTATAGGTTCTGTTGAATGTCCATTGTTCCATATATCCTGCTTTTAGGAATTTCCATATAAGCTGGATAAACGCTTCGTCATCAATCCTCTTTTTCAAGAGGTCGATAACTACATGGTGGTCGAAACTGTCAAAACAAGCGTGTATATCTCCTTCCACAAACCAGTTCGCACCAGTAAAGGTGTTCTGTATCTGTTTCAGTGCT
>NZ_FMUW01000060.1:0-7111 GCF_900101315.1 Blautia sp. SF-50 | reverse complement strand
AGACTTCATAAAGCATTAGGATTAGCAGAGATACCAGCCGATGAAGTCACATTGATACCAGCATTAATAAAATAATAATAACAATACAGGCACAGGCAAGTTTCATTGCATAGAATTTAGTCTTTCCAACAGACATGTGGAATTTAGTCCTGCACACTATTTCCAGATGTCCTTTTATCATGCAAAAAACTATGCTGTTTATGCCGTATAAAAGCATTATATACTAAAAAAATCAAGTTGTATATCTCCGAAAATAGAATTAAATCCCGCATAAAATCAAGGTATATTAGAATGTAGAATTTACTTTTTCATTCAAGCTTTCTTGAAAAACTGAAACGAGTAAAACCTGGGGATCTGCTTCACATCATCAAGTTTATCCTGGCATTTCCCATTGCGATGGTCTACAGACTTTTTCGCAGGGATCTCTGGCTTCTCTGTGATACAGAGAATGAATGCCGGGATAACGGATTCTGGCTGTACAAATATCTGAGAGAAAATACCAGTGAGGATGCAGTGTACGCCATCAATAGAAAATCTCCGGATTATGCCCGGGTAAAAAATCTGGGACCTGTGATCCAGTATGGAAGCTTCCGCCACTGGATCTACTATCTGGCTGCATCAAAAAATATCAGCTCCCAGAAAATGGGAAAACCAAACGCAGCCATCTGCTATGTGCTGGAGGTTTACGGAATCCTACGGAACAAGCGGGCGTTCCTGCAGCATGGGATCATTACGGCAGATCTTAGTTTTCTGTACTATCCGCATACAAAAATGAGCCTTTTTGTTACCAGTACCTATGATGAGTGGAAATATGTCAATGACCGGTACGGATATCCGGAAGGCTATGTGCAGGAGCTGGGACTGTGTCGTTTTGACCAGCTTCATGATATGAAGGTAAAAAAGAACCAGATCCTGATCATGCCGACCTGGCGTATGTATATCCGCAATGAGATCTCAGCCTCTGATCACGAGCTGGAAGCACAGAAATTCATGGAAACCGATTATTACCGGTACTGGGATGCACTTCTCAAGGATGAGAGACTGATCCGCTATATTGAGGAGAACGATCTTCAGATCATCTTTTATCCGCACAGGGAAATGCATCGGTTCCTGAAATATTTTCATGTGGATCATCCGAAGATCACAGTGGCGTCCTGGCCTGAGTACGATGTGCAGACACTCCTTAAAGAGTCCGCAGTGCTGGTGACTGATTTTTCCAGTGTGGCCATGGACTTTGCCTACATGAAAAAGCCACTGGTCTACTACCAGTTTGACAATGAAAAATTCCGGCAAAGTCATCATCAGATCGGGTATTTTGATTTCCGGAAAGATGGCTTCGGTCCGGTATGTGTAACGGAACAGGAAGTAACGGACTGGCTGATCCGCCTGCATAAGCAGGGATTTGCCAATGAAGAGATCTATCTGGAAAGACACGGAAAATATTTTGATCTGTGGGATACAAAGAACTGTGAAAGAAATTACAAAGCGATCAAAGAAATGTAACAGGTGGTGAAAAATTGCAGCAGTTAATGGAAGCTCCGGCGGAGATCAAGGTAAAAACTAGGAAATTTTCGCTGACAAAAGGAACCATAAAGATCAGTTTTGAGCTGGAAGGATCCAGAGGAAGGATTCGTTCCCTGAAGCTGAAGCAGCGAAATGCAGTGTTGGATACAAGCTTTCCTTTTGAAATGCAGACAGCAAAAAAAGGAAATACGATCGTGTATCATGCACAGATCAATGTAGATCAGTATCCGATGGAAACCGCATTCTGGGATGTGGTGGCATCTGTGGATAAAGAAGGAAAAGGAAATTATGAGGATGCGATCCTGGGAGGCTTAAGTTCAAAACTTAAACTTAAGCTGATCCTTTTTCCAAGATGGACCAGAACCGGGGATGGGCATATGGTTTATCCCTTTGTCAACGGAGCAAGGCAGTTTACCATTCAATACCGGAAATATGATCCGAAATATGACAGCTATGCATTTATAGCAAAAGAATTTCTTGCATTATTCTGCTATTTTATCCTGAAACCTTACTGGGATCATAAGAAATTATGGCTGATCTGCGAGAAATACTGTACAATGGCACAGGACAACGGCCTCTATTTTTTCCGGTACTGTATGGAGCATGCACCGGAGAAGGACAGAAGTCGGATTTTTTATGTAATAGATAAAAAATGTCCGGATTATCAGGCTGTAAAAGAGTATGATGCCAATGTGATCCAGTTCATGTCATTTAAGTACATGATCTATCTCAGCGCTGCACGGTATCTGATATCTACCGATGCGATCCGGCATTTTTATATCTGGGATTCGCCCAACAGCATCTACAAGGTTCTGTATCAGGCACGGAAGAACATCGTATTTCTCCAGCATGGAGTGATGGGCTTCAAGCAATGCCACAGGACCTTTCATAAAGGCGGAGGCAATCAGATGGCACTGTTTGTGGTGTCTTCGGGTTATGAACAGAAGATCATCCATGATTATTTCGGATACGATAATGAAGAGATCATCATCACCGGACTGGCCAGATGGGATGTGCTGGAGGACAAGTCGGATCCGGCTCATAAAGAGATCCTGCTGATGCCTACATGGAGAAGCTGGCTGGAGGATATCAGCGAGGATCAGTTCAAAAAAAGTGAATACTATCAGCGTTATAAAGCATTTCTGCAGGATGAGAGGCTTAAGACTCTTCTGGAAAAGGAGGATATCACGCTGAACTTTTATATCCATCCGAAATTCAGGGAACATATCCGGAGCTTTCAGGTGGAAGACAGGCATATCCGGCTGATCCCATTTGGGACCATGCCGCTGAATCAGCTTCTGATGAGCTGCCATATGCTGATCACCGATTATTCTTCTGTTTCCTGGGATGTCTACTATCAGGAAAAACCGGTGGTATTTTATCCCTTTGATCTGGAAACCTATGAGAAAGTCCAGGGAAGCTATATGGACTACAAAAAAGATGTTTTCGGAGATCTGGCATGGGATCAGAACCAGCTGGTAGACCTTATCGGAGAATATGCGAGGAACGGATTCCGTGAAAAACCGGAATTTTCAGGAAGAAGAGATGAACTTCTTCCCTACAGGGACAATGACAACAGCAAACGAATCTATGAATATATAGCCAATGCTCAAATACCGGACAAACTGAAAAGAAGGCTGAAAGAGAAAAAATTTTAATATAAGGATACAAAAGGAGCAATATGAACAGGGAGTATGAATTTTCAGTAGTTGTTTTTGCAAAAGATACCGCAAAGCTTTACAGAACCTTTAAAAATGTACGTGAGGTCACACCGGAAGGAACGGTACAGATCCTTGCAGTATGCATTGCAGGAGATATGGATATTCCTGATGAACGGGACATGCGGGAGCTGGAGGAAGCCGGAGAAAAGGAGAAAGAGCTCAAGGACGAAGAGCTGGATAAGATCTACGGAGAGTTCAATCCGGAGGATCCTCGTTTCCGGGAGATGCTGGATGACCGGGATCTTTTATATATTGACGGACTGGAATGCGGGAATCTTGTGGCGGAGCTGAAGGATAAGATAGCCGGAAGCTATGTTGTTTTTGCAAAAGCCGGAATCCGTTTTTCCTCAAAATCCAGTGCAGAGATCAGACGCTGCTTTGAGGAAGAAAACAGAGATGTTGTCCTAACAAAGATCCGTGGAAAAGGAAATATCCATGTGCGGGAGCATAATAATTACTGTAACCGTTTCACCGAAAAAACAACGCTGGATAACAATGTATATCTTCTGCATCAGCTGTATACCGCTTACACATTTGCCGCAGATCAGGTGAAATGGGTATCCGAGATCCGTCCGGAGATCTGGTATCTGGATGTGATGACCATGGTATATCAGTCCGTTGTAAGCTGCCGGAGTCTGGGAGTGGCTTCAGGGGAAGATATCTATGTGCAGATCCTTGCGGACCATCTCATGGTGGAGGACTGGAAGAACATGCTGCAGGATCCGGACCAGCTGGAGGTATTTTATCAGGAATTTTTCCGAAAGATCGCAGACTGCAGAATAAAAGAAAATCCTGTTCATGAAAAAAATGCAGATTATGTGCTGCTGTATTACAGCGCAAAAATAGCTGATATCATATTTGATAACGAGAAGCTTGATGAAGAGAAAAAGTGCAGATATGAGGAAGGCATCGAAAGCTTCCTGAAGCAGATGGAGTTTCCGGAGATCGTGATGTCCAATCAGCATATCAGCAGGGCAAACAAAGTATATCTTCTCCGGAAATATTATCCGGATATATGCAAAAAATTTCCGGATCAGGCAGACACGATCCTGAATCCCATATATGACAATCTCCGTGTCAAGATATTCCAGCCGGAAAAAGACCAGCTGCACTGTGAATTTTCCATTGTGGAGCCTGTGAGCAGGACAAACCGTGCATATATGATGACTGGTGGCAACACCTATGAAGCCAGATGGAAATATACTCTGGAAAGAACCGGCTGGTGCAGAGAAGAAAGTGCCGTTGAGAAGCTGTATATCGTGGACATTCCGCTTTCCGAGATCCGGGAGTTTATCAGCTGGGGCACAGGCACAGATGGACATATAAACAAAATGTACAATATTTCCTACGGAAAATATGTGCCATTTACAAAGAAGCTGCCGCTTTTCCTGCATATAGAGGATAAGCTTCTGTATCTTAACGAAAAAGTCCGGATGATCCGTGGAGAGGATCAGGAAGATGCAAAGGTTCTGGGCCATCAGTATGAAGTAACGGTAGAGCCATACAGTCAGAGCAGGGAGAAACAGCTGAAGAAAAAACGCACCAAAGCAATATTTTCTCAGGGAAAGGCCGGAAAAAAGGCAGTTCTCGTGCGTAAGCTCTACGAGATGCAGAAGGCGAAGCAGAAAAAGCAGATCTGGCTGATCTCCGATCGTACAACACGCGGAGATGATAACGGCGAAGTGATGTTCCGCTATCTCTGCGCCAATCCGGACCCTACGGTGGAGCCGTACTTTGTAGTCAACAAGGATACACAGGATTATGTGGAAATGAAGAAGCTTGGAAAGGTTGTGGAGCCTTTCTCCTGGAAGCATAAGCTTCTGTTCCTGCTGAATGAATTTTCACTGTCCTCCCAGGCTAACAAACCGGTGATCAATCCTTTTGGAAAGCTGGAGTATCTGTACCGCGATATCATCTATGACAAAAAGCTGGTATTTTTACAGCATGGTGTGACCAAAGACAACCAGTCCAAGTGGCTGAACAAATACAACCGTAATCTTTTCGGATTTATCGTCAGCACAAAGCCGGAATATGATTCTGCCTTTACCTATGACTATTTTTATCCGGAAAAAAATATCTGGCTTACGGGAATGCCGCGTTATGACCGTCTGGTCCATGATGAGCGCAAGTATGTGACGGTGATGCCTACCTGGCGCAAAAGCCTTTCCTCAGGAACCGATGCCAGAGGGGTATGGCAGCTTGGAAAAGAATTTCAGGAAAGCGAATATTTCCATTTTTATGATGATCTTCTCAACAACGAAAGACTTCTGGGAGCGGCAGAGAAGTACGGATATACCATCTGCTTCATGCCTCACCCAAATACCATTGACGGTCTGCATATGTTCCGTCATGATCCACGGGTAAAATTTATGGATTCGTCTTATTCCTACAAGGACATTTTTGCCCAGACAGATCTGATGATCACGGACTATTCTTCGGTTGCCTTTGATTTTGCATATTTGAGAAAACCCATCGTATACTCCCAGTTTGACAGAGACAGCTTTTTCAGTGGCGCGCATTCCTACACAGAGGGATACTTTGACTATGAGAGAGATGGCTTCGGAGAGGTGGAGCATACACTGGACGGAACTGTGGACCGGATCATCGAATATATGGCAGACGGCTGTCAGATGAAAGAGGAATATCGGAAACGAATGGATGAGACCTTTGCATTTAATGACCGTAACTGTTCCAAACGAGTTTATGAGAGGATCATCGAGAATCGGTAATATGGAGGTTGGATTTTGGAAGGAAAGCAGGCAATAAAGTTTGATAAATATAATTCTCAGGCGATGAAGGGCATTGCCATTGTTATAATGCTGTTCCATCATATGTATCTGAGTCAAGACAGATTTGAGGGGCTGAATGTTGTTTTCACTCCGTTTTCAGCAGATCGGATCATGTATCTGTGCAGAACATTTAAGATCTGTGTACCGATCTATGCATTTATTTCCGGATACGGACTGTATCTCAGTTACAGAAAAAATAATTCTACACCTGGCAAGTGGACAGCCAAAAGACTGATAAAAACAATGGGAGGGTTCTGGATTATATGGGGGCTTTCTGTTGTGAGCTCACAGCTTTATAACGGCTATGCCGTGGCCAGATATTTCGGAAACGGAAATATTGCCAAAGGTGTTAGCGCAATGGTGCTGGATTTTTTTGGTCTGGCGAAACTTTTCGGAACTTCGACTCTGAACGGAACCTGGTGGTATATGAGTGCGGCGATCATTTTTATCATCTGCGTGCCACTGTTTATGATAAAGGAAGAATATCTGGTATTTATTCTTGTGGCTGTTGCGGCATTTCCACGGATAATTTCCCTGGAGGTTATGGGAATTACGGGTATTTATGCATTTTTACCGGTATTTCTCATGGGAATGTGTGTAGCCAAGTATGATCTGTTTAACCGATGGTTTAAGATATGGAATGCTGGAATGAAGCATGTTTTCAAATTTCTTCTGGAGCTTCTTGCGGTGTTTATTTTGTATAAAGCGTACAGAACTTTGCCGCTGACGGTATACAGTGAGATCCACTGGGGTGTGTATCCAATTGTATTTATGGCATTTTGCTGCGAATTTATTAATGTCATTCCGGGAGTGCGACAGATTTTATTGTTCCTCGGAAAACATTCCATGAATATATTTCTGATACATACATTTATAAGAAAATATTCTTTTGTGTATGTGAGTGGATATTTTCTGACCAATACACTGACGCTTCTGCTGGCTTCACTGGCAGTGTCCATAGCGCTGGAATGGCTGAAAAAGGGCTTGAATGAAAAAGTAAATTCTACATTCTAATATACCTTGATTTTATGCGGGATTTAATTCTATTTTCGGAGATATACAACTTGATTTTTTTAG
>NZ_FMUW01000061.1:0-7015 GCF_900101315.1 Blautia sp. SF-50 | reverse complement strand
CCTTTGTATCGCGTAATTCTCGTTGCAGACGTGCGATTTCTTTTGCTTCATCACTTGCGTAATTGCCTGAACCACGAGTAGGAACAGTTCCTTCATGTTCCTTTGCTGATTTCATCCAAGTCTTTAGTGCTGATTCACTAATTCCAAGATTTTCAGCACACTTACGAAGCGCAATCTCAGGATGCTCCAACCGATATCTTACTGCATCTTCCTTAAACTCTTGTGAATACCTTGTACCTCTTGCCATAACCATTCTCCTCTCTTGATCTATGACTATCATATAATATTTATTGAAAATGGTCATGTTTATTTTGTACTATTTATATTCTAACATCAATGTATTTCCAATCCGTCTCCGCATTCCGGATTATTAAAGATATATCCAACAGACATTTCTTCCGGATTTTCCGGAAAATTACTATCGGCAGGAAGGGAAAGATACCGGCCAATTGGAAACATGGCACAGACTGTCGGTTTTACATCGTGTACCAAACATTTTCGATCTTTTAATAGCGGGCAACGTTTCACACTTCCTTGTGGTTTCAGGCGTACTACGGGGAAACGGGAGTTAGATCCAATATAGGTTTCACAATATTGTTCCAAGGCATTCTCTGGTGTAATCTGAAATTTTTTTGCTATGTTAAACAGATCTTTCGGGGATAAGAGGATATCATCTCGGTGGATGCAACATTTTCCGCATTGAGTACAGTGAAATACAAATGTATCATCGAGACCGATTTCTTCATATCCTAATTGTTCTTTTATTTCTTTTATTGAATTCATATTATTGTCCTCCTAAATAAAAAAGAGACCACTTGGGAAGTAGTCTCTTCGTAAACATAAACTTAATTAAATTTGTATTGTTCCAGTAAATAAATAGGCAGTGTTTCTGTTTTACCGTCTATACCACCTTTGGTTGCGCCCTTTAAATAAAGAAGCTTATCTGCTTTTCCTTGTGCCAGGGCTTTCTGGGCAGTGGAAGCAGTACCTTTTCCAGCTTTAACTTCTATTAAATAGCGGGTGGAAGAGGATAGGCTTTGTGCTACAAAGTCAATTTCTCCGCCACGGTAGGTAGCAAAAGCAGGGGTTTCAAAGGAAATTTCCTGTGGAAAATCCTGGCGTTTCTTCAGGTTGATATAGACATAATTTTCATTTAATGTGCCTGCAAGTACACGGGAATCGGTACCGGTACGTGTCAGATAATAGTTTGCCAGCCCCATATCCATGAAGTAGCAGCGGCTTGCGGACTTAAAATCCAGAATATCCATTTCTGTTATTTTGGCACAGAATCCGATGATTCCGGAAAAGTATAGCCAGCTAATGGCACGGTTGCAGGTAGCCTTTGAAATATTGCTGGAGTAGTCTTTGGTTACCAGTTTTTGCAATTCTTCACTGATGCTGTCTTCTGAAAATCCTTTCTTTTCACGATTTAAAATACGGCAGATGGAAAAGAAAATATGGGTAAACACTTTGGTATCTAAAATATCCGTAAAATAGCGAATGGATTCATTGGTAAAGGTATCAATGATTTTTACAAGTTCGCCTTGTGCTTTTACTATGCTTCGGTTTGCCAGATAGTTTTCTACTACTTTAGGATAGCCACCAACCTGGCAGTACAGCTCATAGGCTTCCTTTAAGCAACCATAGACCTCTGCCCTAGAAGGAACAAAAGGTATTTTTTTATAATCTTCATACAGGCTTTGGTCATAGGCCATCAAAAATTCCTCAAAAGAAAGTGTGTAGATGGTAAGCTTAGTGACATCTCCACTAGAATAACGGAATTCCGGATCATAAATCCGTCCGAGATAGCTTCCAGTGATGATGAAATGGGCTTTAAAGTGACGTGTAAACTCCCGGATACGGTTATAAATTTCGGAAGACTCCTGGATTTCGTCAATAATGATGACGGTATCTTCAGAATCAATAAAGTCCGGTTCATATAACTGGAAGGCATCGTGGAGAGGATGCTCCCGCCGTTTTGTTCCAGGTGTCCAGTCGGTTGCCTGTTTATAACATTCCATAAACTGTTTGCCGCTTAATTCAAACAGGTTAATATAAATTTTGTGTTTGTAGTTTTCGTCAGCGAATTTCTGTATCAGGTAGGTTTTTCCAACCTGACGGGCTCCACCGACTTCCAGGGTACTATGACCTCCTTCATTTTTCCAATCCAGAAGACGGTCATAGACAAAACGCTTCAGATACATAAGCACAAATCCTTTCTTTAAAATCTATCTTTCATTATAGCAAAATATTTGCAGTTCATACAGTGCAAAATTGGATAAATTATGTTTTAACATTCAAATTGAAGCTTTGCACGTATATCCATAAGAATTTTGCCAAGATGATTTTCGCCATGACCATTTACAGAACCCCAAAAGTAATCTCCCCAGTTGTTTCCTTCAACAAGGTGACAATTCCCAGTAGCAAGTAATGCTTTACATAGGGTAGGATTCTGCATGAATTTGCACATACAAATTTCATACATGTACATAAGCTTTACACTTTCCCAGTCTGAACGTAGCTGCACTTCTCTTCCCAGTTTTTTTGCATCTTTTGGATTCCTTAATTTGGTAAATTGAAGCTGTTCTTTAGGGGAAATGGTCTTTTGTGCCTGGAAAGCAGCCTCATTATTTGCATACCAGTAGCCCCGGTAATATATCCGGGAAGGATAGAAGTTACTAAGAAAAGCGTATGCTCCATGAAAGTGGTCAATTGTTTGCTGGTAATGATTCGAATAGGTATTAATATACATGTAATCCCTTCTTTCTTATACAAAAAAGGAACCGCTTATGGTAAGCAGTTCCTTCTTAAACATATTTTTTTGTTTGTTATTTGTTTATTTGTGCTTCTTCTTGTTCTTCGTAATAGCGGTCTGCAATATAGCCGGCAGATTCCGCCCAAAGAGTATTTTCTGTATTTTGTAGGGCCTTGTAAGTTTTTGAATGATAAAATTTGCCCATGGCATCCGGAAAGGAAAGATTACTCTTTTCCATAATAATATCGACAACATCCCGGATTTGAATATACAGATTCATTGAAATATCTTTTCCGTTAAAAAAATATTTACCTTCCATGTTTTACACATCCTTTCGAGATTCCAATACCAGATGTTCAAGAGCAAGTGGGGTGTGAAAGGAAACCTGATTATTAACCTTATTATACCGAAGCCTTGTAACCGCTTCATCCACGCTCAAGATACCGGACAAATAAAGTTGTACAGTTTCCATGGTATTATCATCCGCAACAGGCCCAATTACAACATCATAGTGATGCTGGATATCGCCGACAGTACGGTTGAGTTTGACAAACTCCAACCATTCCTTGTCCAAGGTGGCAAAATGTTTGATTTTTAGTTCCTCGGATTGCTGGAAGATATACCGATACACATATTTGCCGCCAGTATGAGTACGCAAGTACAGGCGGTTCGCCCATTCATTTGCCTGCTGTTCGAGAACTGTGCAATAAAATCCACGACCAAAATCACGACGGTTATGTGATTTGTTCAAATCGATTTTATCAAATGCAATATTGGAGCCATGGAAAAGAACAAGCGTGGGCGTATCTTCTTCTATAATATCTTCTACATATTGAAAAGTATCATGAATATCTAATTGGTGCAACGTTTCGTGTTGTACCAGTATTTTTTCAAATACTTGATGTTTGTAGAATATATTAAAGGCATCGTCTTCCGATAGTTGGTGCTTTTTAGCATAATATTCCAGTGCTTCAATTGATAGCATCTCTATATCTGATTGAATACTCATATACGTTATCCCTCCATTTGCTTTCATTATATCAAAAAAGAAGGTGCTTTCCAACGGTAAAATAATTATAAATAAAAAGTCGCAAAAGATGTTTGAAATGGGGTATTCACCCCATTTCACTATCCCCATACTTCGCCCATGATTTCCACAAGAAAATCATCTAACGGAAAATTGGGAGGAAGTAATTCACCAAACGTTTCTTGAATTTCTTGGATAACTTCTGTATAAGAAGAATACGCCTGTGAAAATAATTGGGAAGAATTTTTAAGTTCGATGATATAAAATTCTTCTCCTGGATTTAAGTCCAGCTCTTCCTGATCCTTGATCCGCCATACTGTCAAAGACTCGGCATTGCCATAACGGTAGCCATCATGTTTCTCACAAAGATATTCCTGAAAGGCAAAGAGTGATTCTGCATCAGAAAACTCTTTGTATAAATCAGGAAAAACTTCTTCTGTATATCGAAGAATAAGATTAGCAGCCTCTTCTGTAATAAGAAACCCATAGATATGAAAAACAGATGTAATGATACTCATAGATTTCTCCTTACGCAATCATTTCAAGAAACTCATCTTCAGACAATATTTTAATACCGAGAGCCTGAGCTTTTGTTAATTTACTTCCGGCTTTTTCCCCACAAATCAGATAATCTGTCTTTTTTGTGACAGAACTGCCTGCTTTTGCTCCAAGCTCAATGATCTTGGAGTTGATTTCATCCCTTGTAAAATGAGCAAGTTTTCCTGTTGCAACGATAGTACATCCTGTAAATACATTTTCTTTCATCATAGTGTTCATTTCCTTTCTTTCTTCAAATATAAGTTCTTTTTGGAGTTCGTGCCAGAGAATTAGATTGTTTTCATCAGAGAACCAGTCATGGATATTCTGATTCAGGGTATCACCAAAGTCATCTAACTGGGTGAAATCATAGTCACCAGAGGCAGCGTCAAAAAATTCCTGCAGACTGCCGTGGAATACTGTATCCAAAATCCTGCTTTTGGTCCTTCCGACCATAGGAATATCCATGGAAACCAGGAACCGGACAAAGGTAGTATTCCGGCTGGAAGTAATGGAATTCCATAATCTTTCAAAGGATTTTTTACCGAAACCTTCCAACTGTAAGATTTCTTCCTGATGTTCGTTTAGATGGTAAATATCCGGAAATGTCTGGAGATAACCTAAAGTCAGGAATTTTTCCAAGGTAGTTTCGGAGAGCCCCTCAATGTTCATTGCTTTTTTTCCAACGAAATGTGTAAAGCGTTTTCGGATCTGGCTATCACAGTTGGGATTGTCACAATGCACTGTTTCAATGAGACGCCCATCATTTCCTTTTCTTTGATAGATACGAGTCTGAGAACCACAGCATGGACATACTGGAGGAACTGCATCTACGTAATGACCACGTTCCAGATTTTCTTCAATATGAGGAATGATCATATTACGTTTCGATACAGAAATTCTGCAGCCTGGCACCAATTCTAATTCTTTGATAAAGGTCAGATTGTGAAGGGTTGCTCTGGAAACAGAGCATCCGTCAATTTCCACAGGGTCAAAAACTCCCACAGGTGCAATTTCTCCGAAACGGGTGGGTGTCCATTCTATATTGCGAAGAGTGGTTTCGTAAGTTTCGTCTTCAAACTTAAAAGCCAGTCCATCTTTATAATGATGTCCGGTACGCCCACAGCTTTTGGAATAGTCCAGACTGTCGAAAATCATTACAATTCCGTCAATAGGCAGATGTTTTTTGCCTGCCAGATTAGTCAGCCTCTCAATATACTGATTTACAAGTTCCGAGGTTAAGGGATGGTTTGCAGCAATATAAGGACAAGGCTGAAAACCATAGTCAAACAGGCTGGAAATTTTCATAGCTCTGCTGTCTGGAAAGAGAAATGGAGAGTCCAGACCTTCCAGAACATTAAAAGGCATAAAGTGCAGACAGCGTCCTGCACAATTTGCCGGATCAAGACTTCGCACAGAGCCAGAAGCCAGATTTCGCCCATTTTTGTAAGGTTCTCCTTTTCCATCTCGGAGGGTTTCTTTTAAACGCTCAAAGTCATTGGTTGGGATGAAGGATTCTCCAACAATCACCAGCCGGCCTTTATATGGAATTGAGAGAGGGACATCAACGTATGCAGGGATGTTATGGGTGATAAGTTCCCCAATTTCTCCGTCGCCACGCGTGGAAGCCTCTACAAGTGTTCCATTTTCGTAGACCAATTTAGTCGTTAATCCGTCCAACTTCAGCATAAACAGAACCGGCTGCTTACCGGCAAAGCTTATCAAGTCCTGTATCTGCTTTGTCTTATCTAAAGAGAGCAAAGGGACTGGATGCTTTACTTTGGGAAGTTCACTGATGGGAGTATAGCCTACGGTTTGTGTCGGTGAATTGGATAAGATAAAGCCTGTCTGCTTTTCTAATTCCACTAATTCATCGAAGATTCGGTCATATTCCGCATCACTGATATTCGGACTGTTCTCATTATAATAAGCGTTACGCTGTAAATTCAGATAGTCCACCAGTTGTTTGATTTTTTCCACGTTTGATAATTCATTGGGATGGTTCATTTTATTCTTGTCTCCTTTTCTATGGTATAGTTGTAATTCTTATTTGTTCTGGTTTTTCTTCCTCCTTTCTTTGCGTTTAGGCATAAAAAAAGAGAATGACACGGATGTTCATTCTCTAATGCGTGCAGTTTCCTGCAAAATAAAAAAAGCCAGAAGTCCCTGCTGGTAGCGTGGTATACTTCTGACACTTTTACAAACCTAAACTGCGTGCGTATATCCTTTCCGGATGACACAAATAATAATTACATAGTAAGTGTAACACTATATGTAGTATGTGTCAATATAAAAACACTATATATCGTTTGGCATGAGAGGAAAATTACTATATATAGAGGAAGCATGGATATGGAAAATATTGCTTGAATGAAAAAGTAAATTCTACATTCTAATATACCTTGATTTTATGCGGGATTTAATTCTATTTTCGGAGATATACAACTTGATTTTTTTAGTATATAATGCTTTTATACGGCATAAACAGCATAGTTTTTTGCATGATAAAAGGACATCTGGAAATAGTGTGCAGGACTAAATTCCACATGTCTGTTGGAAAGACTAAATTCTATGCAATGAAACTTGCCTGTGCCTGTATTGTTATTATTATTTTATTAATGCTGGTATCAATGTGACTTCATCGGCTGGTATCTCTGCTAATCCTAATGCTTTATGAAGTCTGTTATCCAGCAGGA
>NZ_FMUW01000066.1:0-5853 GCF_900101315.1 Blautia sp. SF-50 | reverse complement strand
GTGCTGGAAAAAGTCATGGGATGTAGTAGAAAGAGAGCCACCCTGCATGGTTAAAAGAGAGAGGATCGTATCCCGAAAGGAAATCTTACGTTTTCTCGAAAAATCAACGCCAGGGTGAAGGACAAAAGAATCCTTCTGAAGTTCTAATTCAGAAATAGCAGACAGGAGCAATTCATAACTGGAAGCAAAAGTAGAGTTCATAAGCGAGCCTCCTTTTGTATAAAAAAAGATTGCAATGTATAATTCTTTTTTACCATACATTGCAATCTTTTGGAATACTATGTTCTAACTAAATGGCATTGGAAACGGGCTTCGCAACTCCGAGTGCCTCCCCTCCCCACGAATTTCCCCGCTTTTTCAAAGCAAAACTTTTCCACGAAAAACCCTACAACACTTTGGAAAGAAACTCCTTCGTCCTTTCCTCTCGAGGATCCCCAAACAGTTCTTTCGGATTTCTATCCTCAAGAACCACCCCATCATCCATAAAGAGCACTCTGTCGCTGACCTCCCTTGCAAAGCCCATCTCATGGGTAACCACCAGCATGGTCATGCCTTCTTTTGCAAGCTCCTTCATAACCTCAAGAACCTCTCCGACCATCTCCGGATCAAGAGCTGATGTCGGCTCGTCGAACAGAAGCACCTGGGGATTCATTGCAAGGGCTCTGGCAATGGCAACCCTCTGCTTCTGTCCACCTGAAAGCTTTCCGGGATAGACATCGGCTTTTTCTTCAAGGCCAACTCTTTTCAAAAGAGCCCTCGCCTTCTGATCAGCTTCCGCTACATTCCATTTGCCAAGGCGCACCGGCGCAAGGGTGATATTTTTCAATACTGTCATATTTGGAAACAGATTAAAATGCTGAAAAACCATTCCCACATTTTCCCTGAATTTATCTACATCCAGCTTCGGATCCAGAAGCTGCTGTCCGTTTACAGTGATCTCGCCTTCCTCCGGTTTTTCCAGAAGGTTCAGACAGCGCAGAAATGTAGATTTTCCGGAGCCGGACGGACCGATGATGCAGATACACTCACCCTTGTTTACGTGAGTTGTGATTCCCTTTAATACGTGTACGTCCCCGAAGGACTTTTTCAGATTTTTAACATCAATCACTTTCTCTCAGTCTCCTTTCAAATCTCTTCAGCAGAAGGCTCAGGCACTTCACGATCAGATAATACATGATACCTGCAACGATCAGCGGAATAAACATCTGATAAGTACGGGAAGAAACATAGCTTGCCGCTTTTGTCAGATCCATGATACCTACATAACCTAAAATAGATGTTTCTTTGATCAGCTGGATAAACTCATTACCCATTGCCGGAAGGATGGTTTTTACAGCCTGCGGAATGATAATGAAACGCATGGTATCTTTATACCCAAGACCCAGAGAACGACCAGCCTCGCTCTGGCCCTTGTCTACAGATAAAATACCTCCGCGGATAACCTCGGAAACATATGCACCGCTGTTGATACCGAAGCTGACCACTGCTGCCACATATCCCAGCCTGCTGTGGAACACTGCAAAATAGATGATCATCAGCTGAAGGACTGACGGTGTTCCACGGATCACATCAACATAAATATCCGCGATCGTGGAAAGAATGGTTCTTCTGCCTTTTTTCGCAGCTCCAAGACGTACCAGAGCCACTACAAGACCGATCAGGATACCTACGATCACTGACAAAAGGGAAACGATCAGCGTAATCCCAAGACCGTTAATATAAAACTTCCAACGATTATCCTGAAGGAAAATAAAGCTTAAAAGTCCCAGAAAACCATCGGTTGCTGCTACATCTGTCACATCCTCGCTGTTTTCAAGTGTGTCCACAAAATACTTCTGATAAAGATCATCATATTCCCCGGATTTTTTTACTTTTGCAAGCCCGTCATTGATGATCTGGACAAGCTCTGTGTTTCCTTTTTCAATGCAGAAAACCGTATCCTCTGCTGTACTTGGCACGGACTCATACTGCAGGTCTGAGTTCTGTTTGCAGTAGATCTCAGCCATGATATTGTCGATCAGAACTGCATCTGCTCCACCGTTTTTCAGCTCCATGACTGCACTGGAAGCGTTTTTAAATCTTTTTACTTTGGCATCCTTAACTTCACCGTAATCGGTAGTCTCGCCGGATGCGATCATATCACTCTGTGCACCCTCCAGAACTGCAACGGTTTTTCCGGACATCTCCTCAAAATCCTTGATCGGATTATCCTTACGACTGATGATGCACTGTGTACCGGTGTAATAAACATCGGAAAAATCAACGCTTTTTTTACGATCCTCCGTAGGTCCGATCCCGGCTGCGATCACCTGTACATCACCAGCCTCCATGGAACCCATCAGGGAATCAAAGGGCATATCCTTCCATACCAGCTTTACGTTTTCTTCCTTGGCGATCGCCTCCAGAAGATCGTAATCAAAACCTGTAATATTTCCATTATCATCCAGGTATTCAAACGGTGAATACTCTGCGTTCGTTCCTATGACGATGGTCTGCTGTTCTGCCGCTTTTACTGCCACTGCACTGCTGAAATATACCGGCAAAGCCATGATCATGCACAGTACAAAACAGATAAGAGCTCTGCTTTTTCCATTGCGTCCCATTATTTTCCCCTCCTGCTATTCATATTTTTTTCCGTAGCCAAAAGCACCTTCCATGCCACAGATGCCCGCTGCAAAAGCAGCTGCCTCTTCAAGACTTTCACAGATCGCGGTTTCCTCCGCCATGCCGTTTTTCATTCTTCCGATATACCCGGTAAGGAAAGATGCGATCAGTGAATCCCCGGCGCCAAGAGTATCTTTTACTTCCGTAAGCGGCGCTGCCGGCTGTCGGTAAAAATTCCTTCCGTCATAAAGAATGCAGCCCTTGGCTCCTCTGGAGGCCATGGCAAGCTTCGGCCCCATGGAAATGATCTTTTTCAGATGCTCTTCTGCCTCCTGGTCGGTTCCGTCAAAGGAGCAAAATGCGTAAGTAACCTCCGGTGCTGTTTTTTCATAATATTCCTCTGTAGAATCATCAGAAAAGTCAAAAGAAACCGGAATTCCCGCCTCTTTGATCTTATGCAGCTCTTCCTCCGTAAAAGAGTAATTTCCGCTATGTACCACATCAAAGCCTTTCATATATTCCAGATCAAAACGATCAAGGATATACGGTGTTTTTCCACGGATACCACCATCATTAAAATCCAGGAACTCACGGTCTCCGTCTTTTAATGTGATCCTGGAATAACCGTTCTCGCCGTGCAGCTGTCTGCACTTTACGGTTTCCACGCCAATTTTTTCCAGTGTATCCATGATCAGCTCTGCTCTGTCGTCATCTCCGAAATATCCCATATACGCTGTTTTTTCACATCCGGCCATCTTTCCGTAAACACTGACGTTTACACAGTTTCCGCCTGGATACATGGTTTTCAGATGATCATAGATATCCACTACATTGTCTCCGAAGCCAAGAAGCCTTGTACTGTATTTACTCATATTTTCCCTTTCTCTGTGCACAGGCACAGCAGCACCTTTAGTACTCTACAACGCCCATATATCTTCTCATATCCAGCGGATGACGACGTTTATCCTGGAGAGCGGTACGGTAAACGGTCGTCATGGTGTAGAACAGCATCGGGGTAAAATATTCCACGCAGCTGTCATCAATTGCTTCCATACCAAGCTTATCCGCATCGATCACTTCGTATTTCTTTCCGTATTTTTCAAGGAAAGTCAGCACACGCTCATCCATCATACGGTTTCTGCCCCGGCTCATCATAAGGATATAAAGATGATCCTCATCCGTTACCTCAAACGGTCCGTGGAAATATTCCGCACTGTTCAGATATCCGCAATCCATCCACTGCATTTCCTGAAGTGAGCAGATCGCAAAGCCATATGCCTGAGAATAGGAGGCTCCTGATGCCATGATATAAAGGTTCGGTTCCTCTGAATATTTTTCTGCAAAAAGCCATGCTGCATTCTGCTGATCCTTCACTGCAGCTGCAATAACATCATCGATCTTTTCAAAGCCTTCCACGATCTTATCGTAAAGCTTATATCCCGGCTCCTGTACCTTCATCAGCTCATTAAGAATACGGAGTACGATTCCCTGAGGCTTCTCTGCTTCCTTTACCCCCGGTGCCCAGTCGTATACAACGGAGATCCATTTATCGGTATCACATGGGGAACCTGGCGCATGTGTCATTGTAACAACAGCCGCACCTGCATCCATTCCTGTTTTTGCTGCCTCCAGACACTCCTTTGTCTTGCCACTGTGGGAGCAGATGATCAGAAGACTGTCTTTTCCCAGCTTCTTCGGCGGTGTCAGTGCAAACTCTCTTGCAGGGATCCACTGTGCATCCATCACTGCGGATTCCGCACGGACAAAATAATATCCCGGATACAGATCCACAAGAGATCCTCCGCATGCAAGAAAATACACATTTTTGATTGTTCCATGCTCTTTATTGATCTTATTTACGATTTTTACTGCGTCCATTTTCATCCTCCGGTTTTCGTGGAAATTCGTCTGGTAATCCTCTGAATCCATTGAAAATACAGGTTTTTTTCGGATTTTCAGATGAATTTCTCCTTCTTGTACTTTTGCATTTTACCTTTTTGAAGAATATAACATATTATAACGTTATAGTAAAGAGTATATTCATGATTTATGATTAATTATTCATCCAATATACCTTCTGACGCACTGCAGAGGTTTGTCCCTTACTGGACAAATACATCCGCACTATAGTAAAATATCTTTTATGAACAACCTCAGAAAGGATATTTTCATGTTAAATAAAAATTCGATCCAGCCGCTTTACAAGCAGCTTATGGATATCATCACCCAGCAGATCAAAAACGGTACTTATAAGCCCGGAGAAAAAATCCCTCCTGAGCCGGAGCTTGCCGATCTTTACCATGTCAGCCGGATCACTGTCCGACGTACCGTGGAGGAGCTTTGCACACAGGGCTATCTTATCAAGCATCAGGGAAAAGGAACCTTTGTAAAATCCCCCATGATCTTCCGGAAATTTGAATCCCAGAAAAATATGAGTTTTTCCGAATCCTGCCGTCAGAATGACCGGATTCCGGAATCTCACGTACTGTCCTTCTGCAAAAAACCTGCGACCAGCGTAACCTCTGATTTTCTGCAACTTACTTCGGATGAGGAAGTTTTTTTCCTGGAACGTCTTCTTCTGGCTGACAGTATTCCGGTTATTGATGTTCACACCTGGCTCCCCACACGGCTTTTCCCGGATTTTGATCCGAACGCTGTAGAAAACGGTTCTTTTTTTGAATATATCAAAAACACCTACCGCTGTACGATCGCAGAATCCAGCCGCAGCACTATTTCTGTTACTGCAGCCTCCCCGGATATGGCAAAAACTTTGCGTCTGTCTTCCGGCGATCCCGTGCTGATCCTGGATTCCTATATGGAAGCTCCTGATGGAAAACCGCTTTACATCAGCCGTGAATACATTGCAGGTTCCCGCTATACGATTTCATTTTGAAGAATCAAAAAACGGGGCTGTCGCACTAACGTGCGGCAGCTCATTTTATATTCAACACAAAACGCCGGACTTCGAAAAGCCCGGCGCTTGTGGTATAATTAGTTTATGCTACTAAACAAAATAATACAGAGAGATTATACCTCATTTTCTCTGTATTATCAAATCAAACTTCCGCTAGATTTAGAGATTTCTATTCCATCTGATGATCCGGTTCGTCTGGTAAGTGCCTTTGTGGAGGAAATGGACCTTTCTGAACTGTATAAAACTTACGGCAGGATCAGAAAAAATCAGGCAACACCGCGTCAGATTCTGAAACTTGTTATCTATGCAGCAATGAATCGGATCTATTCAAGCCG
>NZ_FMUW01000075.1:0-1365 GCF_900101315.1 Blautia sp. SF-50 | reverse complement strand
TGATGTTAGAATATAAATAGTACAAAATAAACATGACCATTTTCAATAAATATTATATGATAGTCATAGATCAAGAGAGGAGAATGGTTATGGCAAGAGGTACAAGGTATTCACAAGAGTTTAAGGAAGATGCAGTAAGATATCGGTTGGAGCATCCTGAGATTGCGCTTCGTAAGTGTGCTGAAAATCTTGGAATTAGTGAATCAGCACTAAAGACTTGGATGAAATCAGCAAAGGAACATGAAGGAACTGTTCCTACTCGTGGTTCAGGCAATTACGCAAGTGATGAAGCAAAAGAAATCGCACGTCTGCAACGAGAATTACGCGATACAAAGGATGCACTTGAAGTGTTAAAAAAAGCAATCGGTATTCTGGGAAAATGACAAAAACTCTTTACGCTGCTACATCTAAATATGTAGAAGAAATTAACAACCTGCCTGTGAAACGTCAAGTTTCTGTCAGCGGGATACTGAAAAAATTGGACGTTTCACGATCTGGTTATAATGCATGGAAGAAGCGGGTTCCTTCGGACACGTCTATTCGTCGAACTGTTTTAAAAGAAAAAATCCAAAAGATTTATGATGATTCACATCAAAACTATGGTGCTCCTAAAATTGCAGCTGAATTGCGGAAATCCGGAGAAACTATTACTGAAAAAACAGTGGGAAATTATATGCGTCAAATGGGAATAAAAGCGCAATGGATCAAACCGTATACTCAAACAACCATTGATTCTGATCTAAGCCAGAAACTAAAAAATATTTTGAACGAAAAATTTAATCCAGAACATCCAGATGCTGTATGGTGCTCAGATATCACTTATATTTGGACATATGAAGGATTTGTATATCTTACCAGTATTATGGATCTATATTCCAGAAAAATCATTTCCTGGGTACTAAGTGAGACGCTGGAGGCATCTCATGTAGTAAAATGTATTGAAAAGGCAAAACAGTCCAGACATATTGAAAATCCGCTTATTTTTCATTGTGACAGAGGATGTCAATATGTATCAGAAGCATTTCACAAGGCAACGGAAGGAATGATTCACAGCTATTCCAAGAAGGCTTATCCTTGGGACAATGCTTGCATAGAATCGTTCCATGCCCTTTTAAAACGAGAGTGGATTAATCGTTTCAAAATTTTCAATTATACTCATGCATATAAATTGATTTTTGAATATATCGAGACGTTCTACAACACCGTCCGTATTCATAGTCATTGTGGATATTTATCTCCAAATGAATATGAGGAACAATATCTAAAAAATCTGGAAACGACTGTAACAAGCTTAGCAAGTTAACAATTACATAAAAAGAGAAAATTGGTTGTATTTAATTTGTACTTTTTCTTGACATAAGACCA
>NZ_FMUW01000062.1:0-6422 GCF_900101315.1 Blautia sp. SF-50 | reverse complement strand
GCGCTTCTTTCCCTGATAATGGAATGACGTCTGATTTCTTTGGATATGGTACTTGGATCCTTGCTTAATTCTATTGCAATACTTCTAAATGAATCACCGTTATTTAAATGCTGTTCGATTATAATACGTGCAGATAAGTCAAGATGTTTTTGGTTGCCTTTTGGTCTTCCTGTATTCATTTTATCCTCCTTCTGCACAGGCAGGGGATCATCTGCAGTAGTATTTTATAAAAAGAAGAAGGAAAAATCCATGCAGAAGTAATTTCTACAGGTATAGAATTTACTCTTGCAAGGTAGAATTTAAAAATTCATTTAACTGAAAAAAAGTTTAAAAATTCTTTAGACGCCTTTACAAGAACAAATGTTTGGTTTATGATAGAAGAGGAAGATGAAATTTTAAAATCCTTGCAGAAGCTGGCTGTCCTTACCGGAGAGGGACAGGAGGTAAAAGAAAACCAGATTACAGAGTTTCTTGTAAATAGTGTCTGTTATGCGGTGGAAAGCCGCTGCGGTATCCGAGATGACACCCTGGATTTTTCTTTTATCTGCGGTTTTTCAGAGAATGAGGAGGTTCTGTACCGGACAGGGCGGTTGGTATCCCATTTATCTGGGCGGATTGTGTTACAGATTGCAAGGACCATGAAGAACATAGACCTTGAAAGGAGGCAGTATTATGGAAGGGATCGCAGGAATCCAGTACAGGGAAATGAATGGCATACAGATACCAGTCTTAGAGGGCGTGATGAGCGAGGAGAAGATGCTGGCGTCCCTGAACCGTTACGGCAGGATCGCAGCACAGGAAATGAAGAGAACGGACCAGGCACAATACGAAATGATGCTCCTGTCCGGGAAACTGATGGAGAAACTTATGAAAATCCAGACAGAAGCGGAGGAATACCACGAGAAACTGGCAGAAAGTCTTTTGAAGACCTGGACCAGAGAGGACAGGATAGACCCTTACAACACGTTGGAAATGACCAACCTTCGGATACAGGCGGATATGGAAGCGCAGAAACAGGTTATGGAGGAGATCATTCACCCCAGGATCGGATAAAACAGGAAAAAACAGAAAAGGATACAGGGAAAGGAACTGCTTCGGCGGTTCCTTTTCTGTCTGGGGAGATAGAACCTGCACAGCCGGAAAACTGGCAGAAAGAGAAAATCCTTCTGGAAATGACAGAGCAGGAGATACCATATAAAATTTATGAGTTTTACCGGAACAATCCAGAGGAAACAGAACGGGAAGCCTATCTTTATGAATTGTATGGAGATGTAAAAAGAGAAGCCCATATAAAAGACGGTATCCTGATTGCAGAAAGCGGTTCCAGCGGTTTGTATATCCTTTGGAGTGAGGGAACTTCCATGAAGGAGGCGTTCTGGTACTGGGACGAGGTTTCTTTGGAAATTGGAAAACGGATTGAAAAAGGAACCTATCTTCCTCTGTTATCCGTATCGGAGGAAGCCTTAGAAAACGGGGAAGATATAGAGGAAGAAACCTTACAGCCAAAGAAGGCGCAGGAAGTGATTGAGGAAAAGGAACCAATCCCATTAGAAGAGATTGGCATAGCCTTTTATAAACAGAATATCCAGGCGGATATTTTAAAGAAAATGCTCTGTCTGGTCTATACGACCAATCAGCTACCGGAAGAAAAAGACCATTTTTTGAAGACGCTTTTGCTTCGGGAAGCACCGGAAGGCCAGCCTTATTATCTGGTGCGGACAGAACATGGAAATTATGAGCTTTGTATTCAGGAAAATGGGATTAAGATCACCCTGCCGGAAAGCCAGGATTTTCTGCAGGAACTTTCCTGGGATCAGTTTGGCGGGCTTACTGCACATCTGGTAGAGGAAGACCAGATTGCCTATACCGAAGATGCAGAAACCTTAGAGCAGCAGGAAAATATGTACCGTCTGCTCCCCTGGTTTCCGGCATTATGGGAAGAATATAGTGAAATTCTTAAAAAGGAAGAGCTTTGGCAGGAAGGAAGAACCTCTGTCCAGACAGAAGATAAGGTAGAAGCCGGAGATTATTATTACCCAGAAGGGTGGCTGCAGTTTACCGGTGGGGATAAAAGCCGGTATCAGAAAAATATCCGGGCAATCCGTATCTTAAAAACACTGGAGCAGGAAGAGAGAAACGCCACAAAAGAAGAACAGGAAATTCTTGCGGGGTATGTAGGGTGGGGCGGGCTGCCAAATGCTTTTAACAGTAAACGCCCGGAGTGGAAAAAAGAATATCAGGAATTGAAGGAACTGTTGACCGCAGAAGAATACGCCCAGGCAAGGGCCAGTGTCAACAGTTCTTTTTATACGCCGCCGGAAGTCGTGCGGGGTGTTTATAAAGCCTTGGAGCAGTTTGGATTCCAGAAGGGAAAAATTCTGGAACCGGCTATGGGGATTGGAAACTTTTTTCATGGTCTTCCGGAAAATATGCAAAAATCCCAGCTTTATGGTGTGGAGATTGATGCCATAAGCGGAAGGATTGCACAAAAGCTCCACCCTTCAGCCAGTATCCAGATCAAAGGATTTGAAAAAACGGAATTTGAGGATAACAGCTTTGATGTAATTGTGGGAAACGTGCCTTTTGGGGATTTCCGCTTGTACGATCCCCGATATAAAAAGATGAAGCTGAAAGTCCATGATTATTTTATCCGGAAAAGCATGGACCTCCTTCGGCCAGGAGGCATTTTGGCAGTGGTAACTTCAAAAGGAACGTTGGATAAAAATGACAGCGCTGTGAGAAAAAATCTGGCAGAACAGGCAGACCTTTTAGGGGCAGTCCGGCTTCCGGCAGATTCTTTTGGAAAGAGCGCCAATACCGCAGTTACCAGTGACCTTTTGTTTTTTCAGAAAAAAGCAGAGCCTTCGATTGGGGAGCCGATCTGGACTTATACAGGGCTTACGGAAGACATGGTGCCGGTGAATGAGTATTATCTGGAACACCCGGAAATGATGCTTGGGAAAATGGTCTGGTTTGAACAGTTTTTCGGGAAAGATTCCAAATATACAGCCCTGGTCAATGAAGCGGAAGACTTTGACCTGGAAAAAGGAATTTTGGACGCAGTTGGAGAGCTTCCGAAAAACTGTTATGAAGAAAGCATAGCAGAAAAAAAGAAGGAAGAGCAGGACGTCTTAGCTGCTTCTCCAGAGATACCTAATTATACGTTTACGGTGATACAGGACGAAGTATATTACCGGGAAGGGGAGTCTTTATACCGGAGCCAGGCAAAGGAAAGTGTGAAGCGCCGGATACGTGCCATGCATAAAATCCGCCTTCTGGTGCGTGAAATTTTACAAATACAGCAGGAAAATTGTTCTGACCAGGAATTGAAAAAGGCACAGGAACAGTTAAACCGTTTGTATGATGCCTTTGTAAAAACGCATGGATATTTCTGTGACCGGACAAATAAAATGGCGTTCCGGCAGGATAATGATTATCCCCTGCTTTCTTCCCTGGAAGTAGTTGATGAGGACAAAAATGTAACCAAAGCCGACATTTTTTATAAAAGGACCATACGCCCCAGAGATGTGATAGACAAAGTGGAAAATGCCCAGGAAGCGCTGCATATCAGTCTGTCAGAATATAACCGGGTGGATATTCCCTATATGCTTTCCCTTTATCCGGGAAACAGGAAAGAAATGTTCCAGGAATTAAAAGGGTTAATCTACCAGAACCCGGTACTGGCAAAGGAAGAAGATCCAAATGCAGGGTGGGAAACCGCAGATGAGTATTTAAGCGGCAATGTGCGTCAGAAGCTCCGTACTGCCAGGATCTATGCGCAGAACAATCCCCTGTTTGTAGACAATGTGGAAGCACTGGAAAAGGTACAGCCAAAAGACCTGACAGCGCCTGAGATCAGTGTAAAATTGGGAACAACCTGGATTGAAAATGAGGATTACGAACAGTTTATCTATGAGCTTTTGGAAATCCCGGAGAACAACCAGAGAAACTATTGCGCTCATAGTGGCCATGCCCTCAAGATTGAGCGCTTAGATGCAGATATGTCTTACCATATTGACAGGGGAAACTTTTTTGGAGGAACCATTCGTACCAGACAAACCTATGGCACAAGATTTATGGATGCGATCAGCATTATAGAGGAACTGTTAAACAGCCGGATTGTGACTATCAGGGACCGGGTGCAGGAAGGGGAAAAAGTACGTTATGTGATCAATCGGAAGGAAACCATGCTTGCCAGGGATAAGGCGGAGCAGATAAAAGAAGCCTTCCGGGACTGGATTTTTAAGGAGCCGGAGCGCAGAAAAAAATATGTGGATTTTTATAATGAAACCTTTAACTGCGACAGACAACGAAGCTATGATGGCTCTTATTTAAAACTGCCGGGACTGAACCCTCTGTTAAAGCTGCGTCCTTATCAGAAAAATGCTGTGGCAAGGGCATTGCTGTGTGGAGGAAATACCTTACTTGCTCATACGGTAGGCGCTGGTAAATCTCTGGAAATGATCTGTATCTGTATGGAGATGAGGAGGCTGGGGCTGGCAACGAAACCCCTTCTTACGGTTCCCAACCACCTGACCTTCCAGATGGGGGCAGAATTTTTGCGGGCTTATCCAGATGCGAAAATCCTGATTACCAGAAAAGAAGATTTTCAGAAGGAAAACCGCAGACGCATGATTGCCAGAATGGCAACAGGGGATTATGACTGTATTATTATCGGTCATACTCAGTTCCAGAGAATTGCCATTTCCCCTGACCGGCAAAGAGCCATGATAGAAGAACAGGCAGAGCAACTGGTAGAAGCCATTAACCAGGCAAGGGAAGAAGAGGGAAAGAACTGGTCCATAAAGCAGATGGAAAGCAGAAAGAAAAAACTGCTAGAGAAAATTGAAGAACTGAACAATGAAGAAATCAAAGATGATGTGATGTACTTTGAAGAAACAGGCGTAGATGCCTTATTTGTAGACGAAGCGCACCTGTTCAAAAATTTGGAAGTTTTTACAAAAATGAACAATGTTGCGGGCCTGGGTTCCAGCGGTTCCCAGAGGGCTATGGATATGCGTATGAAGATACAGTATATCAACGAAAAAAATCAGGGAAGGGGCGTCATTATGGCAACGGGAACCCCTCTGTCGAATTCTATGGTGGAACTTTATGTGATGCAGTTATATCTGCAGGAAAGGCGGCTTCACGAAAAGGGGATTTACCATTTTGATGCATGGGCTTCTGTGTTTGGGGAAGTTACCAGCTCTTTGGAACTGGCACCGGAAGGTACTGGTTACCGGATGCGGACCAGGTTTAATAAGTTTATCAATCTGCCGGAACTGATACACCTGTTTAAAGAAGTAGCAGACATTATTCTGCCTGATATGCTAGATATTAAGCGGCCAGAATTAAAGGACGGAAAATATAAGGTTGTAGTATCGGAAGCCTCTGATTATGTCAAAGAACGTATGCAGGAAATGGTGGAAAGGGCAGAAGCAATCCATAGAGGTGTGGTAGATCCAAAGGACGACAATATGCTCCGGATTACCGGGGAAGCAAGACTTTTGGGTACAGATCCCCGGCTTTTGGACAGTTATGCTCCGGTAGATTCGGATTCCAAACTGAATAAAGCAGTAGAAAACATTTACCAGGAATATGTACAGTCCCAGGAACAGAAAGGAACCCAGATTGTTTTTTCGGATATTGGGACACCCGGACCGGGAAAAGCGTTTACTGTCTATGATTATTTAAAACAGGAACTGATTACCAGAGGTGTTCCAGAGGAAGAAATCTGCTTTATCCATGATGCAAAAACAGATGAACAGAGGGACCGTATGTTTTCCGATGTCAGAGCCGGAAGGAAACGGATTATTATAGGAAGTACCGAAAAACTGGGAGTAGGAACCAATATCCAGACCAGAATGGTGGCGGCACATCATATCGACTGCCCCTGGAAACCCTCTGATATTGAACGTGCGCCCGTAAAGGCATCATAATAAATATACCTTTGGCAAGGTATTAGGATAGTATCTTACAGTCCTATCATCAACCGATTTACCTGTGAGGGAAACTAAATATCAGGGAAAATAGCACGTCGGTAAAGCCATAAGTCAGCTAATTACCAAGCTGCGACTGAATGGGGAGATGAAAAGTTAGGTATGAGGATAAAGCCCATACTGGTTGAACGATAGTCCAAACGGTCAATGTCGGGACTATGGCGTAAGGTAATTATTATTCGCCATATCTCAGCACTTATGTTCCGCTGTTCAGGAGCGTAAGCAAAGATAGGCTGAGACGTATATGCAATAAGCATAAAAGGATGGAAGTCGTATCCGACAACCTAACAAGCCAAATCGTTAGTATGATGCTAAACGGGGATTACCTAAGTCGAAACGCTTAAAAATAAGCTATTAAGTGTAGGCTTATGAATATTCGATATGGTAACGGAGCCTTCATAGTAGTCCGAGAGTGTTAATGGC
>NZ_FMUW01000063.1:0-6393 GCF_900101315.1 Blautia sp. SF-50 | reverse complement strand
TGAGCGTCGGCGCGTTGCTGGACGCCTGTAGTTTGGAAGCTTGAGATTCTATGTGTTTGCCGGGAGGTTGTGAGCGTCGGCGCGTTGCTGGACGCTTGTAGTTTGGAAGCTTGAGATTCTTTGTGGTTTGGAGGGAGGTTGTGAATGTCGGTGCGTTGCTGGACGCTGGAAGGTGGTGTCGAAATTTGGAGATGGGTTTTTGTGGTGTTGTGGTGGGATGTGTGGTATGATTTGTATATCTTATAAGATCTATCCATTTATTTGGTTTCTTTTTGCTTCAATGTCTGAAGCGTTTTTTCAAAAATATTTATAAAAACTGTATACAGGGTTTCTGAAGTGTTTGGTTGATGGTATAATTGTATATACCAGAAGGAGTATTGTTTGAGAGATAATACGATTTTTGATGATGTTTTTCGTACTATGATGGAGAAAATGACGTTTCTGGTCGTGCCTTTGATCAATGATGTTTTTCATACATCATACCCGGCTGATGTGGAGATTGTGCAGCTGCGTAATGAGTATCAGCGGGTGGATGGTGAGATTATTACGGATTCGCGGCTGTTGATCGGAAACAGGATTTATCATATAGAATGTCAGAGTACGGATGACACGACAATGGCTGTACGGATGATAGAGTATGATTTTGCAACTGCTGTTGAGTTTGCCAGAAAGCAGGGACGGAGGTATCGGATGGAGTTTCCACGTTCTTGTGTGTTGTATCTGAGGAATAGTAGGAATACGCCGGATTTTCTGGAAGTGGATGTGGTTTTTCCGGATGGGGGATGTCATTTGTACAGAGTGCCTGCCATTAAAGTAGAGAATTATACAAAAGATAAGATATTTGAAAAGAGTCTTCTTATGCTGCTTCCTTTTTATATCATGCGATATGAAAAAAGAGGGCATGAGATGAGTGAGAATCCACAACTTTTTCAGGAATTACTGAATGAATATGAAGTGATCCGGAGTAAACTGGAGGTAGAGATCACTGAATCTGGAAGGTCTGAACTGTTCAGTGATCTGATTGGACTGATAACTCGGATATCTGATCATATTTTCAGAAATGAGGAGAAAGTCCGGAAAGGAATAGGTGAGATTATGGGTGGACATGTTCTGGAACTGGAATCTGAGAAAAGGGCAAGACTGATGGCGGAAGCTAAGGAACAGGCTGAAGCACTGGGGCGAGAACAGGGAATGGCTCAGGGAATGGCTCAGGGAATGGCCCAGGGAATGGCTCAGGGAATAGCTCAGGGAATGGCCCAGGGGGAAGAACGACTTAGTGTTCTGATCAACAGGCTTATACTTGATAATCGTGGTAATGAGATTCAGAAGGTTGTTACAGATAAAGAAATGCGTGAAGCCATGTACAGAGAATATCAATTATAATAAGAAAAGATAAAGAGAATCCCCCACTGGTTTTGCTATCCATGGGGGATTCGTTGATTGATCTGAATCTTATAATACAGAATATCCGTAACTGCTGACAATAGCATCGATCTTCTGGCGTTTTTTGCACAGTGGGCAGTTGTCAGAGCGGTAGGAGCGATAGTCCGGGATGTCTCTGGCCTGAAAGATAGAGTGGACAGGGAGTGTGGCTACACTGTCTACACTGCTGTAGATGGCTGCCACGCCGCGGATCTTACCGCCATAGTACAGAACGCTTTCGATAGCTCGGTTCAATGTGGATCCGGTGGTGATGGAACCATTTAGGATGAGGATGTTTTTTCCATTGATCATTGGTTCATAGTTGTCGCGGAAGATCATCTGCCCGGTGCTATTGAACTCAGGGGTGATGACGTAGATGGTCTGGTGTGCGTTCATGGAAAGGACGCCGGCTTTGGTCAGTTCTTCGGCGAGATAAGCACCGATCACTTCAAGTCCGTCCATGCAGACGATGGTGTCTACCGGAATGGATGCTTCGTAATTTGCTGCGAGAGCGGATGCAATACGCTGTGCTTCAGCGCATCTGGATTTCATAGTAGTGAGATCCAGGTAGTGTGTGATATGGGACTGGGATGTTACGAAGTGTCCCGGAATCATTTTAAGCTGTATGCGGTTGTCATTGCGTGCATAAATTTTTATGATGTTGTCCTGATCCATAATAAAAACCTCCTGTCGTGATCGTGTTTTACGTGGTTGTTCAGGAGAATTATCCTGAAGGATTACGAAACAGATTTATTTAACCGAATGCGGATTGCAAATATCCGATTAGCTGTGCATATTATACCATTAATTTCAAAAAAATGAAATAATATAATGCAAAATATATAAAAAATATTCAAAAAATCAAGCGTATTTGTTAAAAAATATCCAATATCATGAAAACTTTGACAATAGGATCATTACTATAGAGTGAAAGTACTTGTGAGTACGTAGTAAATTGGAAAGAGAGTGTCATATGTATTATTGCGTATAAAAAAGAGGAGGAGAATCCTTATGGATTCTCCCCCTGTGAGAGTGAGTCGATGTCAGCCTTCAATAGATACATATTTATCAGCTTCAATCTCTTCAGCTGCTTTTTTCGGAATAGAAAGTCTCAGAACACCGTTCTCAAATTTTGCATGGACATCTTCGTTTTTTACACCATTACCAACATAGAAGCTTCTGCTTGTGCTGCCGGCATAACGTTCACGGCGGATATAATTGCCTTTCTTGTCTTCCTCGTCTTTGTCAAGACCCTTGGCAGCGGAGATGGTAAGATAACCATCCTTCAGCTGTACCTGTACTTCATCTTTCTTAAATCCTGGAAGATCTACATCCAGCTCATAGCCTTTATCTGTTTCACGTACATCAGTTTTCATGATATTTTTTGCATGTTTGCCATAAAGAGGGTTCTTTCCGCTAAAGAAATTATCTCTGAATCCAAAATCATCCATCCAGTCATCAAATAAGTTTTCTCCAAATACACTCGGGAACATCATAAGTCATTTCTCCTTTCAAATTGAAAAGCCGTTCCGGTGGATCAAGAAATCCAACTGTTGCCGGTATATAGTTACCACTTCGGGTTATTCCGCAGTGGTGATCGTTTGGTTTTATTCTGAACATCTGGAAGTTCTTTTTTATCTTCTCCTTTGTTCTATATGTAATATAACACCTGTTGTTAGCAAAGTCAATAGGTGAGTGCTAAAAAAATGTGAAGAATTTGTGTTCCGTAAAATGAAAAACTAATTTCCAGTTTTAGCCCTTTATGTTCTTATATTAAAAAGCGAATCGGACAAGGACTGAAAAGCTTATGCAGATTGAACATTCTGCAATGTTATAATAACTTTAAAGCATAGAAAAAACCAAAAAAATCAATATAATAAGGCATATAGACAAAATGTATTAAAAAAATTTTTCGTACATTCTTCTGAGTTGAACAGACGATAGAAAGACAGTGTTCATGAGTATGCAGGTAAAGCAAAATGTAAATGAAAAAGTACAGGAGGAGAGAATAATGCAGAAAAAATATGCAGATTTTAAGCTTGGGGTACCGGATTATGTAACAGTGGAAACAGAAGAGGAGAGACTTGTGTGCCAGGGAGGGCAGACGACAGTAGCTGCCGGTGCAACTACTGTGGAATTTCAGGACGCAGGTGAACATGAGGATATATTTGTCACATCCGAGGATGCAGTGAGATGTGTGAAGCTGAGATGGAACTATAAGATCCCGAAATCAGCCAGATTTCTGGGAGATGCCTGGGAACGTACCTATGGTGATGCGGAATGGCATGGAATGAGCGGAAACCGTTATCTGCCATGGTATTTTCTGGCGAAGCTTTCTGAGAAGGTTCTCTGCTTTGGCGTAAAGGTCCGTCCTTCTGCTATGTGCTGCTGGCAGGTGGATACCAAAGGAATTACTTTGTTTCTGGATGTTCGCTGCGGAAATACAGGAGTACAGCTGAAAGGAAGAAAGCTGTGTGCCGCACAGATCGTCTGCATGGAAGCAGAAGGAGCAGATACTTTTGAAACTGCACAGAAATTCTGTGAAAAAATGTGTACAGATCCGATCTTCCCAGAGTTTCCGGTATATGGAAGCAATAACTGGTACTATGCTTACGGTGACAGCTCCGAAGAGGAGATCTTAAGTGATACCGATTATATCCTGAAACTGACCGAAGGTGTAAAAAATCCTCCGTTCATGGTCATTGATGATTGCTGGCAGGAGCATCACCGCCTGGATGAATACAACGGTGGACCCTGGACAAAAGGCAATGCCAGATTTCCGGATATGAAAGGTCTTGCAGACAAGCTGGAGAAAAAAGGTGTCCGCCCGGGTATCTGGGTCCGTCTGCTTCTTAATGAAGATGAGAATATCCCGAATGAGTGGAGGATTTCCTATAATGACTGTCTCGATCCGTCCCACCCGGATGCACTGGAATATATCCGTAAAGATATCGAGAGGATCTGTGATTGGGGATACACGCTGATCAAGCATGATTTTTCTACCTTTGATCTCTTTGGGAAGTGGGGATTTGAGGCGAATTTAAGAGACAATTCCATGGAGAAATGGCATTTTTATGATCAGACCAAAACCAGCGCAGAAATCGTAAAAATGCTTTATCAGGAGATTTATGATGCTTCCCGGAGCAACAACGCAGTGATCATCGGCTGCAATACCATCGGACATCTCGGCGCAGGCCTGATGCATCTGAATCGGACCGGTGACGATACCAGCGGACGTATCTGGGAGCGTACCAGACGAATGGGCGTAAATACGCTGGCATTCCGTCTTCCGCAGCACAATACGTTTTACCATATTGATGCAGACTGTGTCGGTATTTTCGGAATGATCCCATGGGAGAAAAATCGTCAGTGGGCAGACGTTCTTGCAAAGAGCGGTACACCACTGTTTGTATCCGCAAAACCTGGAGTTTTGAATCCGGAGGAATTTGAGGAGCTGCATCAGATCATGCTGCGTGCATCAGAACAGGAAGAGCATTTTGTTCCGCTTGACTGGGAAGAAATCGACTGCCCGGAGGTATGGGGAGAAAACGGCGAAACTATCACTTATGACTGGTTTGACAACGAAGGTCCGACCATGGATGCTACGGTGGAGTACTATAATGCCAAGGTAGTTGTTCCGTAAATCAGGAAAAGTGGTTCAGCAATCCAGAAGATCCTCGGCATGATGATATTTTTCCCGGTATTCCCGTGGCGTCATGCCGGTTTCTTTTTTGAAGGCACGGGAAAAGGCAAATGGATTTTGATATCCGCAGGAGAACGCCACGCTGGAGACAGGGATATCCGTGATGGTCAGAAGCTCCCGGGCGTTGATGATCTTGGCTGAAGTCAGGAATGCTTGGGGTGTGGTTCCAAGATGTTTTTTAAAAAGTCCGTAAAGGTGGCTGCGGCTGATATGGAGATAGTCAGCAACATCTGTCACAGTGATATTCTGTAGCGGACTTTTTTTGATGTAATCAACAGCCTGTGTGATGTAAAAATTATCGTTGGATTCCATGGTGGTGTAGGAAGCATGAAATTCTTCCTCCAGCAGGGCAATGATCCGGTAAAGACCGCTCTGGATATAGGCATCACCGGAAGGCGTCAGTTGTGGATGAGCCATCATTTCAAGAATAGTTTCCTGATATGGAAGAACCGAATTCAGCTGCTGGACCGGAGTTTCCCCGGTAAGATGGCAGTGTTCGCAAAGCGTTGGAGCGTTTTCCCCGTTGAAACAGATCCAGATATAAGTCCAGGGATCAGAAGGTTCCGCTTTGTAGAGAGAGCTGGTCACAGGAGGAATGAAAAAGCACTGTCCGGCTTTCAAGGTATATTTCCGGTTGTTCATATAGAAATATCCCTGTCCGCTCAGCACAAAATGGATGGTGTAATATCGCCGGACACCAGGGCCGTAGGACTGTTCCGGTGTACATTTTTCCCAGCCGCAGGAAATAAGATGAAGTTCTTTTGATGAAGTCTGGCGGTTCATGACCTGCTTGTTTTTCATGAGAGTTTTCTGCCTTTCGATATATGGTTATTATAAGTAATATCAGTTTAAAATATTTGATCTGAGGTGTAAAGAACAAAGATGAACTGATAGGACAAAAGACAGTTGCCGTGCAATAAACGTGCGGCAGCTGTTTTTTATAGTGCGCCCGGCGGTGCACGTTTCTAACGGGTTAAAGTCCCGAATCCGCCCGGTAGTGGGAAGGATATAGCCGAAGGCAAGGGTGTCCACCGTGAGGTGGAATCTGAAGGAAGCCGGATGTGGGAACAGACTAACCACGGGCAAATCTCTGGTCTGACGAACAGAAATCTCATATAAGGTCATGCATGAGGGTAAGGCTGCTATACAAGTTGAAGCCCAATAACTACACGGAATCAAGTATGATAAATGAGGCAGATGGATGGAGAGGAAGAAACGTGTGGTACCCGGGGAGGTCTGTGAGGTATGCCTTGAAAGAGGTAACCATT
>NZ_FMUW01000078.1:0-1113 GCF_900101315.1 Blautia sp. SF-50 | reverse complement strand
ATGCCATTCAGCCCATCACATTATATTTTTGTATTCTATAAACCTATGATTTTATCATCAATCTGAGAGGTTTACACAGAATAATTTACACTACCCGTCAAGTTCAAAGTCTCTTGAAAGAAGTCGATAATAAGAGCCGCCTTGTGTGGGGCATTCAATATCCATACCAAATTCATCACGTAAAATAAGAATATCTCTAAGGACAGAACGACGTTCCGCAAGAATATCATGTTCAGTTTCCAAATAGTCAATAATATCTTTGATTGTTGTTGGATGGTTTTCATCTGTGTTTTTTTAAAAGTATTCCGCTACATAGAGCGTTTTCAACTTTTGTTTTTCTGATTTTGGCATAACTGTACCTCGCTTTTGGAAACTATTATATCAGTATTCTATCATTCCAAGAGCAAAGAAAAAAGAGTGGATTTCCACTCTCATTCAATCTTTATATTCTCAATCCCATGTCGCAAGATAATATTAATCAATTCATTTCGTGAATAGTTGCTCTCTGCTGCAAGCTGGTCTAAAGACGCTAAAATATCCTCTTTTATTCTAACTGTAATAACTCTGCTGCCATCTTCGCCACGCTTTTTTATTATTAAAGGTTCGTTTTTCATGTTGTATCACTCCTTAATCTGTATTCGATTATAGAGTTTAGAATGACTGTTTTATATATTACGAATAAATATCTAATTGTAACACACGGTTAGATTGTAAAAAAGCACGCTTTATGGTACTATGAAAGAAAAAAATCCAAGGAGGAAAAGGAGTATGAAAAGAATCAAAAAACTGTCAGTTATGCTATTGTGCTGTATACTGTTAAGCGTGATCGCCATGCCAGTTTCAGCAAGTGCGGCAAAGCTGAACAAAAAGAGTGTTTCCCTCAATGTTGGCAAAACGTACACACTGAAAGCAACAGGAACCAAGGGAAAAATTACTTGGACAAGCAGCAAAAAGAGTGTAGCAACTGTATCTTCAAAAGGTGTTGTAAAGGCTAAGAAAAAGGGAACTGCGGTAATTACTGCAAAATATGGAAAGAAAAAACTTACTTGCAAAGTGACAGTTAAACAACCAGTAAAAAGCATAAAGCTGAATAAAACATCAGCTACACTTAAA
>NZ_FMUW01000073.1:0-1607 GCF_900101315.1 Blautia sp. SF-50 | reverse complement strand
CAATGCCATTTAGATAGAACATTTTGTAGATGATTCTTTATGTTACATTCTGTAATGTTTTGATATTTGGAGTGCTTTGAGAGGAAAAAATACGCAAACTTCCCCTTTGGGGTAGAAATCGTACTTTTATCCTTTAAATAACTTGTGTTTTTATCCAAAAAAAGTTATAGTATTCTTATATTAGGACACTCGGTATGCAAAGCTTACAAAGCCTTTCCTCTTTTTGGTACGGGGAAATTTCCGGCCGGGCTTGACCGGGACCAGGTAGCGTAACAGGAGTGTCTCGATATGAGGCGAGATCGTAGGACTGCTTTTTTGAAGGAAAGCTTTACAGATATGTACAGCCATGGTGAAGTTCACCTGGTAAGCGTATTTTGTTTTTTTCTGATGAGTACTTACATGTGGGGTAACGGATTCACAGAAATTATACAGAATGACGCGCGCGTATATCTCCTGTTCTACGTATCCCGCCTTTTTTGAATGAAGCTGGGAAAGCCCCAGGCTATACTTTAATTTTCGGAATGATGTTTCGATTCCCCATCTCAAATGGTATAATTCCCTGATCCTCCACGGAGGGAATGCTTCTCTTTCAAGATTCGTAACGATACATTCGTATCCACCGGTATCCAGTAAAAACCGTACCATTCTTAATCTCATAGGATAGACTGCCTGTTTTCCGTCTTTTTCCAGATCTAGGAAATCAAACACGGAGCTTGGGGAAAGTTTTTTATAGTGGACAGGATCTTTTTTTGAATGTACCGTGCTCCGTGTGATAAAAAAATCCAGGTCTTCGTCCAGTTCCCTGTCAGGCAGCCGGAAACCATACGAGATCCCTCCCCTGCGGGAGATATCCTTTGTACGGATAACAAAAGACAGGCCTTTTGCCATGATATGGGCAAAAACGTGATAAGTTTCATATCCCCGGTCAGCCAGTATGATCGTTCTGGCAGGGGTGCTGATATTTCCCAGCATCTGGACCAGGGCACGGGATTCATTGCTGACCATTGTCTTTTCGATCCGTATATCTGTGTATCTTTTATTACAAAGATCATACAGCGCATGGAGATGGAGCTGGTTGGAGCCTCTTTTTCCATTGCCGGAAGGTTTACAGCTTTCTTTGTCCGCAGGGTCATAACAGATGTTCAGATCAGATCCGTCACAAGCCAGGAGCTGAAATCCATCATAAGTATGTCCTGCCGGAAGTTTCTGTGTAAAATGATAAAACAGGTAACTCATGGCATCTGGAAGAAGCTTGGCCCTTTGCTGGTGGATAGCGGAAAGAGAAGGGATATCAGCAGGAAACCTGTGCTGGAAAAAGTCATGGGATGTAGTAGAAAGAGAGCCACCCTGCATGGTTAAAAGAGAGAGGATCGTATCCCGAAAGGAAATCTTACGTTTTCTCGAAAAATCAACGCCAGGGTGAAGGACAAAAGAATCCTTCTGAAGTTCTAATTCAGAAATAGCAGACAGGAGCAATTCATAACTGGAAGCAAAAGTAGAGTTCATAAGCGAGCCTCCTTTTGTATAAAAAAAGATTGCAATGTATAATTCTTTTTTACCATACATTGCAATCTTTTGGAATACTATGTTCTAACTAAATGGCATTG